>CAMAWO010000001.1 GCA_945861925.1 Bifidobacterium breve
ATCCGCCGCGGCGCCAAGCTCATCTACGCCTACGCCGAGGCCACCGTGCCGCTCGTCACGCTCATCACCCGCAAGGCATACGGCGGCGCCTACGACGTCATGGGCTCAAAGCACCTCGGCGCCGACATCAACCTCGCGTGGCCAACCGCCGAGATTGCCGTCATGGGCGGCCAGGGGGCCGTCAATATCCTTTACCGCAAGGAGCTCGCCGCTGCGGATAACCCCGTCGCCGAGCGGACCCGGCTTCTCGACGAGTACCAGGACACGCTTGCGAACCCCTACGTCGCGGCCGAGCGTGGCTACATTGACCGGGTCATCTTTCCGCATGAGACCCGATCGATCATCGTGCGCGCCCTGCGGTCCTTGCGAAATAAGCGCGGTAGCCGCCTTCCGCGCAAGCATGGAAACATTCCGCTGTGACCCCCGAGTCGCGCCCGCCCCTGCTGCGGGTCATCTCGGGAAACCCGTCCGAGGAGGAGCTCGCCGCGATCATTGCGGCCGTGAGCACTCGGTCGCGCCGTGCCGCGCCGCGCGCGCCCCACTTCAGCTTGTGGGCGCGAAAGGCGAGGCAGGTGCGCCCCGCCCAGCGACCAGGGTTCGGCGCTTGGCGCGCATCGACCTTGCCGAGGTGACTGGCGTCACGTTCGTCCTCGCCTCCGCCTCCCCCGCTCGGAAAAAAGTGCTGACCGAGGCCGGGATCACCCCGATCGTTCAAGTGAGCGAGGTGGACGAGGACACGCTCGCCGCCGAGTTGCAGCCGATCGGACCCGCCGAGTTGGCCTTGGCACTTGCACGGGCAAAGGCTCAGGACGTCGCGGTTCACTTCGCCGGACGCGACGATGTCATCGTCGTCGGTTGCGACTCCATCTTCGACCTTGACGGGATCGCCTACGGTAAGCCGCTCACCACCGAGGTGGCCATCGAGAGAATCCGCTCGATGTCAGGACGATCCGGTCACCTTCACACCGGCCATTGGGCGATCCGCGGCAACCGTTCGACCGGCACCACCACCACGACCGGGCTCACCTTTGCCGAGCTCAGCGATGAGGAAATAACCGGCTACGTCGCGACCGGCGAACCGCTCAATGTTGCCGGCGCCTTCACCCTCGACGGGCGAAGCGCGCCATTCATCCGTCGTATCGTCGGCGACCCGAGCAACGTCATCGGCATCTCCATGCCGACAATGCGCGATCTCGCACGTGATCTTGGGCTCAGTTGGCCCGACCTGTGGACGTCCACATAACTGGAATCGCTACGCTGCTCTAGCGCGCGACGGCCGACAGAGGCCGCGGACGCCTGGTCTCGGACTCAAAGGAGCACATGTGCGTACCGTCCTCATCGCCAACCGCGGAGAGATTGCGATCCGAGTCGTCCGCGCCTGCCGCGATGCCGGCCTGGCCTCGGTCGCTGTGTACGCAGATCCCGACCGTGACGCCCTCCACGTGCAGCTCGCCGATCAGGCATTCGCACTGGGCGGCAGCACGGCCGCCGAGTCGTACCTCGTCATCGACAAGATCATCGATGCTGCCGTGCGCTCAGGCGCCGACGCCGTCCACCCCGGGTACGGCTTCCTTTCGGAGAATGCGGACTTCGCCCAGGCGGTTATCGATGCAGGCCTCACGTGGATTGGGCCACCGCCCGCCGCCATCAGGTCCCTCGGCGACAAGGTGTCGGCTCGCCACATCGCCCAGAAAGCTGGCGCACCGCAGGTCCCGGGCACTGCCGACCCGGTGAAGGGTGCCGACGAGATCATCGCCTTCGCCAAGGAGCACGGGCTTCCCGTCGCGATCAAGGCAGCGTTCGGTGGTGGCGGGCGCGGCCTCAAGGTCGCACGGACGATCGAGGAGATCCCGGAGCTGTTCGATTCAGCAGTTCGGGAAGCCATCGCGGCCTTTGGCCGGGGCGAATGCTTCGTTGAGCGCTACCTCGACAATCCGCGCCACGTCGAGACCCAGTGCCTTGCTGACCAGCACGGCAATGTCGTCGTCGTCTCCACCCGCGACTGCTCACTGCAGCGCAGGCACCAAAAGCTCGTCGAGGAGGCGCCTGCGCCGTTCCTCACCCAGCATCAACGTGATGAGCTCTATACCTCGTCCAAGGCCATCCTCAAGGAGGCCGGCTACACGAATGCCGGCACCTGCGAGTTCCTCATCGGCGTCGATGGCACCATCTCCTTCCTCGAGGTCAATACCCGCCTTCAGGTCGAGCACCCGGTGACCGAGGAGGTCGCCGGCATCGATCTGGTCCGCGAGCAGTTCCGCATCGCGGAGGGCGGCGTCATCGACTACGCCGACCCGGTCCTTCGGGGTCACTCGATCGAGTTCCGCATCAATGGCGAGGACCCTGGTCGCGGCTTCCTTCCCGCCCCCGGCGTCCTGAGCGTCTGGAAGCCGCCGAGTGGCCCAGGTATCCGGGTCGACTCGGGATTCCAGTCGGGCGATGTCATCGGTGGCAACTTCGACTCGCTCCTCGCCAAGCTCATCGTCACTGGCCGGGATCGCGCCGAGGCGCTTGAGCGGGCGCGGCGAGCCCTCGATGAGTTTGAGGTCGACGGCATTGCGACGGCGCTTACCTTCCACCGGGCAGTTGTGCGTGACCCAGCCTTCGCTCCCGCAAACCCAGACGACGCCTTCACCGTTCACACTCGCTGGATTGAGACTGAGTTCGACAACCAGATCCCCGCATATTCCGGGACCACCTCTGGGGATGAGGGTGATCACGAGCGCGAGACCGTCGTCTTAGAGGTCAACGGCAAGCGCGTCGCCGTCACGATGCCCGCAGGTCTTGGATCCGGCAGCGCCGCGCCAGCGAAGGGTGCGGGTCCGGCGAAGCGGTCGGCGAAGAAGGCCACAGGCGGCGCCTCGGGAGATTCGCTGACCGCTCCGATGCAGGGCACGATCGTCAAGGTCGAGGTGGCCGAGGGCGACGTCGTCGCCGTCGGAGACCTCATCGTTGTCCTCGAGGCAATGAAGATGGAGCAGCCGCTCACCGCCCACAAGGCGGGCACCGTCACGGGGCTCACGGCGGAGAAGGGTGCGACTGTCTCGTCCGGCACCGTCCTCTGCGAGATAAAGGACTAACTCCAGATCAAGGAAGGACCCCAAATCGTGGAGTCGGTCAAGACCACCCCCCTTGTCATTTGATCCGGATTCCGGTTCAAATGACCGCGAATCTGGTCAATTGACTCCGTTTTTGGTCATCCTGTCCGGTCATCGTTAACGTTAACGGGCACCCGTCGATCGCCGGTCCTGCGAGGAAGTACGGTGATTCCATGCCCATAACCAAACTCATCAGGACCATGGTCCTTGTCACCGCTCTCACCGCGGGTCTCAGCGCTCCGATCGCCCTCGCCGCGGGGTCCATTGATTCGGCCGCCGCCGACCTGCGCAGCGGCGCCTCGGTGTACGTCGATCCTCAGGCACAACTCCCCCTCTCTGCGGCCGATGCCGCGGCGCTGTCCAGTCAGATTTCCAGCACCCGCTTGCCGATCTTCATCGCTGTCCTTCCCTCCTCCGCGGGCGCCGATCCCGCCTCGGTCCTCGTGGAACTCAAGGACGCGGTCGGGATCGGCGGCATCTACGGCGTTGTCGTGGGCAACGACTTTCGCGCCGGTTCCACCACGGGCGATGTCTCGGGGCTTGCCACGTCCGCGTTCCGGGCCCAGCGGGATAACGGCCTTGCAGCCGTCCTCACCGAATTCGTGAGCCTCGCGGATACCGAATTCAATGGTGCTACCCCACCAGCGCCTAGCTCGGAGGGCGGTTCAGGGGAGACAAGTTTCCTGCTGGTCCTGTTCGCCGGGGCGATGGTCGTCCTCGTCGTTGTTGTCATTCGGCGACGTCGACGACAGGCGGTGCAACTCGCTCAGGTAAGGCGCGTGATCGATGAGGACGTCACCGAGTACGGCGAGCGGCTCGCGAGATTCGATGTGAGCGGCAGGGCTCTGGACGAGGCGAGCCGCGAGGATCTGCAACGAGCCCTCGACGACTACGAAACCGCCAAGGTATCCGTTGTGACCATGCGCGCACCCGGGGACGCGTCAGCCATCACCTCCTCCCTCGAAGATGGGCGCTTTGCCATTGCCTGCCTCGAGGCCCGCGCAGATGGTCGTCCCCTCCCCGAACGGCGAGCCCCCTGCTTTGTCGATCCACGGCACGGCCCGAGCGTTGCTGATGTCGAGTGGCAGGCACCTGGCCTCACCACCCGCGAGGTCCCAATGTGCGCCGCCTGCCGCACGGACGTCGAGACGGGCAACAGCCCCATGGCACGCGAGGTTGATGGCCCGACTGGACGCCAGCCCTACTGGCAGGCCGGCCCTCAGTACGCGCCGTATGCGCAGGGCTACTTCTCGCCCTTCGGCAACGTCATGACCGCCGTCATGATGGGAACGATGATCAGCAGCATGTGGTCGATGCCTGGGATCACGTCCGGCGCCAGCGGCGTAGATTCCGCTGGGATCGGCGGCGGCTCAGATGGCTGGGGATTCGGGGATGGCGGTGGCGGGGACTTCGGAGGCGGAGACTTCGGAGGCGGGGACTTCGGAGGTGATTTCTGAGATCCGTCCCACGTGGCTTCACGGATGAAGTGACCACTAATTCGGACATATCGGACAATTTCTCGTCATTTGAACCGGATACTGGACGAAATGCCTGGGGTGAGTGCGTGTCCGGGACCACCGTGGAAATCGTCCAAGCGATGCGAAAGGATGACGGACGTGACTGACGTGGTGGTGATCGGTGGCGGTCCCGCAGGCTACGAGGCAGCCCTCGTCGCCCGACAACTCGGTGCCGAGGTGACGCTCATCGAGCGCGATGGCATTGGCGGGTCTGCCGTTCTCACCGACTGCGTGCCGAGTAAGACACTCATTGCTACCGCCGACGTCATTACGCGCACCAGGGAGAGCCACGCCCTCGGCGTCCTCATCAATGGCAGCGAGTCGCGCGACGCCTCGATCTCTGTCAACCTCGCCACTGTCAACGGTCGCGTGAAGGAACTCGCCCACGCGCAGAGCGACGACATCCATGAGCGCCTCGTCAGGGAGGGCGTCACCGTCCTTCGCGGAAGGGCGCGACTCAGCGGTCCTGAAACCGTCAGTGTCGCGGGCGAATCCAATCGCGAGATCCCAGCCGAGACCATCCTCATCGCCACTGGTGCGAGGCCCCGCACCCTTCCCGACGCCATGCCCGATGGTGAGCGCATCCTCACGTGGGAACAGCTGTACGACCTGCCGGAACTGCCTGAGAGGCTCATTGTCGTGGGATCTGGCGTGACCGGCGCGGAGTTCGCGAGCGCGTACCACGCCCTTGGGAGCCACGTCGTGCTCGTCTCTTCACGTGATCGCGTGCTGCCGGGCGAGGATCCCGACGCCGCCCGCGTCCTCGAGGAGGTCTACGCACGCCGCGGGCTCGAGATCGTCGGGCAGTCCCGGGCCGTGAGCGCGGCTCGCACGCCAACGGGAGTCAACGTCACCCTCGAGGACGGACGCGTCATCACAGGGTCACATGTGCTCATGGCCGTCGGATCCCTACCAAACACCGATGACCTCGGGCTGGACGAGGCGGGGGTCGCCACCGACACCGCCGGATTCATCACGGTCGATCGCGTCTCTCGGACCTCGGCGCGAGGCATCTACGCAGCGGGTGACTGCACCGGAGTGCTCATGCTCGCCTCTGTCGCAGCGATGCAGGGCCGGATCGCGATGTGGCACGCGCTCGGCGATGCCGTGACCCCCCTCGATCGGACGATGGTGTCGAGCACGGTGTTCACCGACCCCGAGATCGCCACGGTCGGGTTTACCCAACGGGACCTCGACAACGAGACCCTCCGCGGCGATGTTGTGCTCCTGCCCCTCGCGACGAATGCGCGGGCCAAGATGCAAGACATCGACGTCGGCTTCGTGAAGATCATCTGCCGCCGGGGCACACGCATCGTCGCCGGCGCCGTGATCGTTGGCCCGCACGCCAGCGAGCTCATCCACGCGCTCACCCTCGCTGTCGATCAGCGGCTCACCGTCGACCAGCTCGCGCTGACCTTCACGGTGTATCCGAGCCTGTCAGGCTCTATCGCTGAGGCGGCGCGCCGGCTGCACATCGCCGCCGAATAGCGCACATACCAGGGCGATGACGTTCACCCAGTCGCATCTTCTGAAATGAAGGCCCCCGGCGCAGTAGGTTCATCCGGTGACCACCCATCCTTCCACGATCGCCGCCCAGTCCAGGGCCGCCGAGTCCGCAGCCGCCATCGCCTCGCTCACCGGAGTCGAGCGACACGACGTCGCGGTCGTGCTCGGGTCAGGGTGGGTCCCTGCTGCAGATCTGCTCGGCACCACCATCGCCGACCTCGCGGTGACCGACCTGCCCCATTTTGCGCCGCCTGCTGTTGAGGGCCATGCCGGTCGGGTTCGCAGCATCGACGCGGGCGGCAGCCGGGTGCTCGTGTTCCTCGGCAGGACGCATCTGTACGAGGAGCGGGGTGTCGATGCCGTGACCCATGCGGTTCGCACGGCGGCCGCCGCGGGCTGCACGACCATGGTCCTCACGAATGGCTGTGGGGGTCTGGACCCCGCGTGGTCACCCGGCACACCCGTGCTCATCCGCGACCACATCAACCTCACCGGGGCGTCCCCGCTTCACGGGGCCCATTTCGTCGACCTCACCGACCTCTACTCGCCGCGCCTGCGCGGGCTGTGCCGCCAGATCGAGCCCTCGCTCCCGGAAGGGGTCTATGCCCAATTCCCCGGCCCGATGTACGAGACACCCGCCGAGATCACGATGGTGCGAAGCATCGGCGGGACCCTCGTCGGCATGAGCACGGCGCTCGAGGCGATCGTCGCGCGATCGCTCGGCATGGAGATTCTCGGCCTTTCACTCGTGACGAATCTCGCGGCCGGAATGAGCGGCAAGGCCCTGAACCACGCAGAAGTGCTCGAGGCGGGCCAGGAGGCGGCAGCTCGCATGGGCGATCTCCTGGCCCGGGTGCTTCGGGACCTCTGATGGCCGGCGACGCAGGCCCACTCGCCCGGGGGAGCGCCCCCTTCATCGAACTGGCGCTGGCCTGGGCGAATGAGGACCCAGACGACCACACCCGAACCGAACTGCTGGGCACCATCGACGCGGCACGGGCGCACGACCCGGCTGCCGAAGCAGAGCTCGCAGATGCCTTCGGCTCGCGCCTCGAGTTCGGTACCGCCGGACTACGCGGGCGCCTTGGCCCCGGGCCCAACCGCATGAACCGGGTCGTCGTCATGCAGGCAGCAGCCGGTCTGGCCGAGTACCTGCGCGAGCGGGGTGGCGGCGCCGTGGCGATCGGCTTCGATGCCCGCCACAACTCCGATGTTTTCGCGCGCGACTCGGCGATGGTCTTTGCCGGCGCCGGCCTCACCCCGCTCGTACTGCCAAGGCCGCTCCCGACCCCGGTGCTTGCCTACGCCGTGCGCCACCTCGGCTGCGCGGCTGGCGTCATGGTCACGGCGAGCCACAATCCGCCGCAGGACAACGGCTACAAGGTGTACCTCGGCGAGGGCTCCCAGATCGTTCCGCCCGCGGATGCCGAGATCAGCGCCAACATCTCGTCCGTCGCGGGCCGGCCGCTCTCGTCAATTCTGTTGAGTGATGATTGGACGACCCTGGGCGGTGACGTGCTCGACGACTACGTGGCCCAGGTCGCGACCCTTGTCGGCCGGCACTCGCCGCGTCAGGCCCGCGTCGTCTACACCCCGCTCCACGGGGTCGGCGGCGAGACCTTCGAGCGAGTCCTCAAGCGGGCCGAGTTCCCGGCCTCGATCCGCGTCGATGCCCAGTTCGAGCCCGACCCCGAATTTCCGACGGTTGCGTTCCCCAATCCCGAGGAACCCGGCGCCATCGACCTCGCCATCCAGGAGGCGAAGCGGGCGACCGCAGATCTCGTCATCGCGAACGATCCCGACGCAGACCGATGCGCAGTCGCAGTCCCCGTGCAAGGATCGCCGGACGAGTGGCGAATGCTCACCGGCGACGAGGTCGGCTCCCTGCTCGGCTGGTGGATGATCGAGCGCGGCGCGACAAGCGGTGTCTTAGCCCGGTCGCTCGTCTCATCCTCGATGCTTGACGCGATCGCCGCTGCTCACGGCCTGGCAAGCGCCCAGACCCTCACGGGGTTCAAGTGGATTGCCCGGTTGCCCGGCCTCGAGTATGGGTACGAGGAGGCGCTCGGCTACTGCGTCGACCCGCTGCATGTGCGCGACAAGGACGGTATCTCCGCTGCCCTCCTCGTCATCGAGATGGCGTCCGCACTCAAGGCGGATGGTCGCTCGTTGACCGATATCCTTGACGACCTCGACCGCGAGCACGGCATTCATGCGACCTCGCAGATCTCCGTCCGGGTGAATGACCTCGGGAGGATCACCGACATCATGCGTCGCCTCCGCGCGAACCCACCGTCAAGCATCGCCGGCATCGGCGTCCTGGGGATGGACGACCTCGAGAAGCCGACCGACGGCCTGCCACCCACCGACGGTCTCCGGTTCAGCCTCGAAGGCGGTGCGCGCATCATCGTCCGGCCCAGCGGGACCGAGCCGAAGATCAAGTGCTATTTCGAGGTCATCGAGTATCCGAACGGCGCTGACCTAGAAACGGCTCGCGCATCGGCCGCGCGACGGATGGAAGCCCTGCGCCACGCCGTCGCCCCGTGGCTAGAGTGACCCTCATGACGGTCACCTTCCCGGCCGCCCTCGCGGGGGCCACCACCTCCGCTGCCTCGCTGCGTCAGTTCCTCCACGGCCTGCCCGGTGTTGACGAGGTCGGCGCCGCCGGCCGCGCGGCCTCGCTCGGTACGCGTTCGGTGAAGGCTGCGTCCAAGGCCTGGGCGATCGACCTTGCGATCCGGATGGTCGACCTCACCACCCTCGAGGGCATGGATTCGCCCGGCAAGGTGCGGGCCATGTGTGCGAAGGCCCTGCGCCCCGACCCGACGGACCCCAGCGCACCGCCGGTGGCCGCCGTGTGCGTCTACGGCGACCTCGTGGCCACGGCTCGATCAGTGGTCGGCGACAGCGTCCATGTCGCTGCCGTTGCAACGGCCTTTCCGAGCGGACGCGCCAGCCTCGCCGTCAAGCTCCTCGATACGGGTGACGCAGTTGCCGCGGGCGCCGATGAGATCGACATGGTCATCGACCGCGGCGCCTTTCTCTCCGGCGAGTACCAGCGGGTGTTCGACGAGATCGTCGCGGTCAAGGAGGCCTGCGGCGGGGCGCACCTGAAGGTCATCCTTGAGACCGGAGAGCTTCGAACCCTCGATAACGTGCGCCGAGCGAGTTGGCTCGCGATGCTCGCCGGGGCCGACTTCATCAAGACCTCGACCGGCAAGGTCGTTCCGGCTGCCACTCCCCCGGTGACCCTCGTCATGCTCGAGGCGGTCCGCGATTTCGAGGCGATGACCGGCCGGCTCATCGGCGTGAAGGCCGCCGGCGGCATCCGCACGAGCAAGGACGCAATCAAGTACCTCGTCATCGTGAACGAGACCGTCGGCGATCGCTGGCTCACCCCCGACCTCTTCAGGTTCGGCGCCTCGACTCTGCTCAACGACCTGCTCCAGCAGCGTCAGCGCATGGCAACCGGCCACTACTCGGGCCCCGACTACGTCACGATCGACTGACAGGACAGACGAATGACCTTCGAGTACGCACCAGCGCCTGAATCCCGTGCGGTCGTCGACATCGCATCCTCCTACGGCCTGTTCATCAACGGCGAGTTCACATCGCCGGTCGATGGCGGCTCGTTCAAGACCGTGAACCCCGCGACCGAGGAGGTGCTGTCGGAGATCAGCAGCGCCGGGCAGGCCGACGTCGACGCGGCCGTCAGCGCCGCCCGCCGGGCCCACGACCGGGTGTGGGGGCCGATGGCCGGACGCGACCGGGCCAAGTACCTGTTCCGCATCGCGCGCCTCATCCAGGAGCGGTCCCGCGAACTCGCTGTCCTCGAAACCCTCGACAATGGCAAGCCGATCCGTGAGTCGCGCGATGTCGACCTACCGCTCGTCGCCGCGCATTTCTTCTACTACGCCGGCTGGGCCGACAAACTCGAGCATGCTGGGCTCGGGTCGAACCCGCGCAGCATCGGGGTTGCGGCTCAGGTCATCCCGTGGAACTTCCCACTCCTCATGCTCGCCTGGAAGATCGCGCCCGCGCTCGCCGCCGGCAACACCGTTGTCCTGAAGCCAGCCGAGACCACGTCGCTCACCGCCCTCGCCTTTGCCAATATCTGCCAGCAGGCAGACCTTCCGCCGGGCGTCGTGAACATCATCACCGGTGCCGGCGACACCGGCCGGATGCTCGTCGAGCACCCGGGGGTCGACAAGGTCGCCTTCACTGGCTCGACGGAGGTCGGCAAGTCGATCCAGCGGGCCGTCGCGGGCACGGATAAGCGGCTGACCCTCGAGCTCGGTGGCAAGGCCGCGAACATTGTGTTCGACGACGCACCCATTGACGAGGCAGTTGAGGGCATCGTCAACGGCATCTTCTTTAACCAGGGACACGTGTGCTGCGCCGGTTCGCGACTACTCATCCAGGAGTCGGTCGCCGACGAGGTCCTTGAATCGCTCAAGCGCCGGCTTGGAACGTTGCGCCTCGGCGATCCGCTCGACAAGAACACCGACATCGGCGCCATTAACTCTGCGGAGCAACTTGCCCGGATCACCGAGCTGGTCGAGTCGGGCGAGCAGGAGGGCGCCGAGCGGTGGAGTCCGGAGTGCACTCTGCCTGACCGCGGCTACTGGTTCGCACCGACCATCTTCACGTCCGTCACGCAGGCGCACCGCATTGCGCGCGAGGAGATCTTCGGCCCCGTCCTGTCCGTCCTCACCTTCCGGACTCCCGACGAGGCGATCGAGAAGGCGAACAACACCCCGTTCGGGCTCTCGGCCGGCATCTGGACCGAGAAGGGCAGTCGGATCCTGTGGATGGCGAGCCGCCTGCGCGCCGGGGTCGTCTGGGCGAACACCTTCAACCGCTTCGATCCCACAAGCCCCTTCGGTGGATTCAAAGAATCCGGGTTCGGCCGCGAGGGCGGGATACCCGGCCTGGCCGCGTACCTGCAGCCCGATGACGAAGGGCAGAGTTCATGAACGAAAGGCAAAGCGCATGAGCGAACGGGTCGAGGTCCGCAAGACCTACAAGCTCTTTGTCGGCGGCGCCTTTCCGCGCAGCGAGTCCGGACGCACCTACGAGGCCCTCGACTTCCAGGGTGCCTTCCTCGCCAATGCCGCGAAGGCGAGTCGAAAGGACGGACGCGATGCCGTGCTCGCCGCCCGTAAGTCTTTCGGAGCCTGGAGCACCGCGACCGCCTACAACCGCGGCCAGGTGCTCTACCGGATTGCCGAGGTCATGGAGGGCCGGCGCGACCAGTTCATCGCTGACGTCCAGTCCGCCGAGGGTGTGGGCGACACGATGGCACCGCTTCTCGTCGACGCCGCGATCGATCGATGGGTCTGGTACGCCGGCTGGGCCGACAAGGTTGCGCAGGTGCTCGGCACGACGAACCCGGTCGCCGGGCCCTACTTCAACTTCTCGATCCCCGAGCCAACGGGTGTGGTCGTCGCCGTGGCGCCGCAGGCATCAAGTCTGCTCGGGCTGGTGAGCGTGATCGCGCCGATCATCGTCACGGGCAATGCCTGCGTCGTCATCGCGAGCACCGAGCGTCCGCTCCCCGCGATCACCCTCACCGAGGTGCTCGCGACCTCCGATGTCATCGGCGGGGTCATCAACGTGCTCACCGGAGACCCGGCCGAGATCATGCCCTGGCTCGCCAGCCATGCCGATGTCAACGCGCTCGACCTCACCGGCATCACCGACCCGGCCCTCGCCGTCGAGCTTGAGATCGCGGCGGCCGGCACCGTCAAGCGCGTGCGACGAGCGGCTCCGGATGAGGATTGGAGCGTGCCCCCGACGCTCTCCCGGATCCGGGGCTTCGTCGAGACGAAGACCGTCTGGCATCCACTCGGCGTGTAGCCGCGGTGCTTGACCTTCGGCGGCGCTAGTGAAATCTTGCACCGCTTCATGCGTATTGACATTGAAAGATGCAGAGTTGCATGTTAGATTCGTGTTATGGGAAAGACGGTGCAGATTCGCGATCTCGACGACGACGTCTACAGGGCGCTCGCGCAGCAGGCAGCTGATGATGGACTTTCCGTCCCCGAACTCCTGAGGCGCGAGGCCACCCGACTTGCCTCGAGGCCCAGCATGAGCCAGTGGCTCAACCGAGTTGCCATGCATCCACTGCGAACCGGCGCGTTCGATACAGCGGCGGCACTTGACGAGATTCGTGGCCCATGGCCCGTAGCCAGCACGACGGCCGACAGTGCTCGTCCCTGACGCATCCTGCCTCGTCGAGGCCTTGATTGATGGGCCACTACGACTTGAGGCCCTCCACCGGCTCTCCGCCGATCGGGAGCAGGTCGTGCCACACATTCTTGACGTGGAGGTCCTCGGGATAATCCTTGGGCTCGGTCGGCGTGGTCTGCTGGACGAGACCTCCGCTCGACGGGCTCTCGTTGATCTCGACGAGTGGCCCTGTGAGCGTGTGCCACACGGCCCCTTTCTTGAGCGTGCCTGGGAATTACGTCACAATGTCCGCGGTTGGGACGCGATGTACGTCGCGTTGGCCGAAATCCTGGACGCGACGCTGCTCACGACGGACCGGCGCCTCGCGCGGGCGGCAGGTCCGCGCTGCCGAATCGAACTACTGTTGTGACGAGTCGCCGCCCTATCGGGGCCCCAGTGACGTAGCGATCCGACAACATCACCGAGAAGGCACGCATCGTCTCTAGTGCAGATTGCAGTGCGGCACAGCGAGGATCCGGTCGTCGACGCTGCGCCGATTCCACGCTCAACGCCTATTTGGACCACGTTTGAATGCCTCTTTGGACCAAGCGACAGATGCGCTGATCCTCGCCATTTCTGGTGACCTGTCTCAGTCCACGGGTGGGCTCGCCCGCCACATCCCAGCAGGGGGGCGTGCCAATCCAGTTGGTACGTTCCCGTCATCAACAGGATCACGCTGAAGGATCAGGACGGGGACGTGCTCTCCTTCGTCGAGGGTACGCGTAATGGACGACGGCTGGCAGACCTCGCCGAGGTTGCCCAACGGCGCAGCCCCGATGACGCCGCGCGAGCCGTCGCGGACCAGTGCCCCGGCTGGTGCGTGTCGACCCGTGACGAGCAACTATCCGCAGCCCTATGGGAAGCCGGCGCCGACCTGACTCGGCACGTCCACCTCATGGTCACGTCCACCCAACCCGGCAGACACGACCACCCCACCGACGTCCTCGCGAGCGTGACCCTTCACCAGTTCGCCGATTTCGACTGGGCCGACATCATCCCGAGTTGGAAGGCCGCTTACCCGGTGGGCCACCCCGATCATGTGGTCGGCACAGACACCGACCTCGTCGATATCGAACTGCGGCCCTACGTCGAGGCCGCAGCGCTCGGGCCAGTTCATCGATCGACCACCCTCGCCGTCATCGAGGAGCGCGTCGTCGGGGCAATCGTCATCAGCCTTAGGCCTAGGGTTTCGGCCCAGTCGGATGCAGCCACGAGGACCGGACGCTCACGACCGGCCAGCAACAGGGAGATCGGCGCAGCGCCAACCTCTGTGTCGTCGCTCACGAGCCACGATGCCACCGTCCATCGCGAGACGAGGTCGGCCGGCAGCAGCTCGAGAACCTCGGCGAGCCCGGCAACCACTCCGTGGCCGTCGAACTGGAATGCCGGATACACCACCCGCCCAGAGCCAGTGGTGAGAGCCAGCAAACCTCGGCGTTGCGACACGGCCTGCTTGCTCACCGGCTGGCCCGGTGCACCGAGCACCTCGCGCACGCCGTTCACGTCGAAGCAGGGGCCAAGGTGCTCCTGCCACCGGGTGGCATCGTCGAGCATGCGGCCAGATACCGCCTTTGCCAGTTCGCGAGCATCGGCGCCACCGGCCAGCGCACCCGCCGGATCATGGCCCCGCAGCTCCAGCAGCAGCGCCAGAGCCGCCTCGACATGGGAAGCAGGGGCGCCGGCGAGCGCCCTGCCCATCTCGACCTCGAGGCGGGTTGCCACCATCGTCATGCGTGCAGATTAGTAAAGGCTGTCAATGTTTTGCGCGGAACCCGCACCGCTCGTCAGTCGACTTCCTCCGCCGAGTGACGCCGCTTGCGCATCACGATGACCACGCCGGCACCGATGACCACTGCCCCGAGCACGCCGAGCACGATCGGCCCCCAGGTGCGGCTCGTCTTGATCGCGGACTCGGCCCGCTCGAGGGTCTCATCTGCCACCCCCAGCACGGCATCGGTGCGGTCGAGCACCGCGCGGAAACGTCCGAGCTCCTCTCGAAGATCGGCGACATGCCCTTGGTTAGATTCGACAACGTCGAGTAACGACATCGTTCACTCCCTCCCGGTGAGGCGGTCCGCAAGGACGGCCTTGAGTGCCGAGTACTGCGGCTTGATCTGTTCATTGATCATCGTAAGCCGCTCATCGAAGGGCAGGAATGCACTCTTCATGGCATTGAGGGTGAACCACTGCAGATCGTTCAGCCCGTAGCCGAAGGCGTTGCTCAGCAGTTCCATCTCGCGCGACATCGAGGTGCCCGACATCAACCGGTTATCGGTATTGACGGTCACGCGAAAGCCCAGACGCCGGAGCAGACCGATCGGGTGCTGCTCGATGGAAGGTGCGGCCCCGGTCTGGATATTCGAGGACGGGCACATTTCCAGCGGGATGCGTTGGTCGCGGACGTACGCGGCGAGCCGACCGAGCGTGACCGAGCCATCAGGCTCGACCGTGATGTCGTCGACAATCCGCACGCCGTGGCCGAGACGGTCGGCGCCGCACCACTGGATCGCCTCCCAGATCGACGGCAGCCCGAACGCCTCCCCCGCATGGATGGTGAAGTGGGCGTTCTCGCGGCGCAGGTACTCGAATGCGTCGAGGTGGCGGGTGGGAGGGAACCCCGCCTCAGCGCCAGCGATGTCAAACCCGACGACCCCTAGGTCGCGGTACTTGACTGCTAGTTCGGCGATCTGGCGCGAGTGGGTCGCGGTGCGCATCGCGGTCAGGAGGACCCCGATTTTAATGCGATGCCCGGACGCTTCAGCCGCGCGCTGCCCCTCGGAAAAGCCGGCGAGCACCGCCTCGACAATGGCATCGAGCGACAGACCCTGCTCAACGTGCAACTCGGGGGCGTAGCGGATCTCGGCATAGACAACACCGTCGGCCGCGAGATCCTCCGCGCACTCGCGCGCCACCCGGCGCAGCGCAGGCTCGGTCTGGGTTACGCCGACGGTGTGCTTGAAGGTCTCGAGGTAGCGCTCGAGGGAGCCGGAGTACGCGGCATCGGCGAACCAGGTGCCGAGCGAGGCTGCATCACTCGCAGGCAACCCCTGATAGCCGAATTCCTCGGCAAGGTCGAGCACCGTCTGGGGGCGCAGGCCCCCGTCGAGGTGATCGTGGAGCAGCACCTTGGGGGCGCGCACGATGAGGTCACTCGGGACTGGGGAGTAGGTACCGCCATCAACAACCATGGATGGAACCTATCCCCCGCAGCCCGATGTTGAGCAATGAGAGGCTCGCCCTCCCTCGAGGCACCGACATCACCCATCACCTGAGCGTCTTGGAGAGCGCCGGGTATCTCACGAAGGTCGATGACACCTTCTCAACGCGCAAGCCCGTGTGGCGCATCGCAGACCAGTTCATCAGGTTCGAGCGGGCCGTCATGCGACCCGTATTGTCACGCCTCAACACGACGAACGATGTCACGTCAATCTGGGAGTAGCAGCAAGGTTCCTTCCGCAGCGAGGTCATCGGACCTCAATTCGAGTGACGCGTTAAAGCCCGTAGTGCACAACTCCAAGTAAAAGGAGGCTGCGGGTGAGCTCATCTCGATGTCGTCGTCGACGACCTCGAGGTCGAAGTTCACCGTGACGTCCGCGGCGACCACACCGCCGTTCACTCCGACCCCGTCGGCAACGAATTCTGCGTCGTGCAACGCTGGGCGGCTATAACGACATCACGTGACCACCCCGAAGAGCTTCACCCCGCACCATGACCCCGCCCCGAATCCCTGACGGCCACCTTCACGAGCACACGACTTCGGCCCGATTGTGTGCGCCCTGCGGGCACCGCCCGGGACCGCCGGTTACGAGGCGGGTCCAGTCTGTCGCGGCTACGCGCGTTATAGCGTTGCGACGATCAGCACCGTCTTGTGGCGGATTGTGCCTCGACATTCGAAGCCGCCGAGACCCGTCGACGAAATCGTCCAACCAGGTGTCGTCCCGCACTCGCACATCCTCGAATCATCAGAGGTCGAGACGCTCGACGGATTGGTTGGTGATCGCCGCGATGAGCAGATTAGGAATCGACGGTGCTCGCTGTTGCCCACGGTCCTCAAGCAGCATCTGAATCTCGACGGCGCGAGCTTCGACCGCTGGCGTGATGGACTCGACCGTCATCGATGACACCGGCGGTTCACCGAGCGTGGCGCGGTGATCAGAGCCACGACGAGTGGAGTAGCCGATCTCGAGCAGGGTGACGGTCGAGATCCTGACAAGGCCGCGTTGGATGCGCTACAGCCACTCGTCGCTGGCGGTGTTGATGCGGTTGAGTGCTGACTTGTCGATGAGCCAGTTGGTCACCGCCTAGCGGCTGCCATCACCTCGGGATCACCCAAATCAGCGGTGCGTTCGACGAAGCGGTCGAGTTGCTCGCGTGTCAGCGCCCGACCTTGCTGTTCGGCGAGAACCCGGCGCAGATACTCCGCTCTCGTCACACCGGCGCGTTGAGCGTTGGCGTTGAGCGCCGCCACAACTTCGTCGGGTACATCTCTGATGAGGATATCGGTCATACAGCCAAGGATATCGCGCTGTTACGGGAACGAGCGCAAGAATCGGTCGCCTACCTGAGGCCGCCTGCCCTGCCATCCAAGATCACCGCCGAGGGTTCCGCCCGGAACGACCAGATGTTCCACCCAACAACGGCCCGCCCATGCACTCGAGTTCGTCAGACCCGCGGCGTCGCCGGCCACCATCAGCGTCCGTGAAGGGTTCGGCAATCACGTGCAAGCGCCCTACGCGCTTCGCCGGATCTCGGGCGGGTCGGATCGTGAACGAAGTATGCAGGTTCAAGCCGCCGCTTGGGTGAGAAGGCCGCCAGCCACACCCAGTGGGAGTTCGCGATCGGTCAGAGGAGGGATCCGCCGAGTTCCAAGATGGCGGCGTGCTCGCCGATCTTCCGGCTGCGGGTGGCGGCCCGCTTGACGTTGCCGAGCCGAAACACGAACGCGAAGCGGTTCTGCTTCGACAGCCCGGCGAATGTCGAGCGCAGCTTGAAAGCCCTCGGGAACCTGATCATCCTTTGCCTGTACGCATTGTCCCACCGGCCGTCAGCCTTGGCACGATCGACTTCAGCTTGACCGCCCGGTCGCATGCGCCCTTCCTCGATAAGTCGAGCGACGTGTTCACGATTCACCTTCGACCACGGGCTCCGGGATCGGCGCGGCGTGAATGCCTGAAGAAAGTAGTCCTAGCTGTCCGATTGCATCTGTCCATCGATCCAGCCCTGACAGAGCGCTACATCGAGCGCCTCGGCGGAGCCTCAGGCATCGACATTTCGAGGACCGGGCTCGCCTTCTACTCAGGCAGTGCCAGAGGGGGCGGACGCCGGCGAGAAGTGCCCCAGACGTCATCCATGTCGATCTTGCCGAGATGTACGGATCGCCGCCGGCGCAGGGGTAAGGCTGACGTCACGCGACCACCGCACGCGAATGAGCTCCCCAGAATGGCACCCAACAGCTTGGACACGTCAGTACCCTTGGTCGCGTGACGAGGAAGAACAGCATGCCCGAGAAGTTCGGACGACCCGCGCAGACCGACGGCCAGGCGATCGCGCGACTCCTCGCCCAGCGGGGGCCCCTCACCGAGGAGGAGATCGTCAATGCCCTTAGGGAGGACGGCTTCCATATGGATCCTGAGCTCTACGACGCTCCCGACCTCTGGGTCGAAGAGGCGCTCGCCGATGGTGATGAGCACCTCGTTCACTTCCTCCTGGATGAACGCATGGCGCACCTACCCACCCTGCTCAGTGGCCATCGCTTCACCCACCGGCTCACGAAGGACGAGGTCGCCTTCGACATGCTGGCACTGCTCCCCGACCTTGCCCCGCTCATCATGCTCACTGATCGCGACGAGTATCACTTCCTCGCCGACGGGCAGCCGATCGAGCCGATCGCTGGCCTACTCACCCGAGAAGATACGGATGCGCGCGGCATTCCGCCGCAGTCCGTTCCGGATATGGGGTGGATGCTGCCGGCCGGCTTCTTGACCGGGATCAATGCAACTGCCGGCGAATTCGTCTCCGTCGAGGCAACCGATGATGGCTGGCTCATCGAGGCGGTCCCCGTGGGTTCCGTCGCCCCGCCGTCTGTGCAGCTCGTCGCACTCATGCGCGAGTTCACCATCGAGCACGGTCATCCGGTTGAGATCGATGCCGCCATCTGGCAGTCCTGCGTCGACCTGCCTGGCTCCTTCACCGGCCTGACGCTGCCCATTGGTGAGATGCTTGAGCTTGCCGGACTTTCGTTCTTCCAAGAGCATTTCGCAAGCGCCGGGTTCGACTTTAAGGCTGAGAGCTTAGCCGACGCCTCGCAGGAACTCAGTGCGTCCTACGGGCTCGGCGACGTCGAGGTTGACGCGCTGCTTTCCCTGCTCGACCTCTACGCGGCCTTCACCCTGGAGTTCGAGGCACTCGTGGAAGCGGAAGATTCCGCAAGTGAAGGCTTCGAGGGGTTTAGCCAGTTCCCGGGAGCTCGCGAGACCCTTTCCTGGCTCACCGACCCAGGTGTCGCCGAGTCGTTCTCGCAGGAAGTCATGGGCGACGAAGTCCTGGGCGCGGCAGTACTCGTCATCTTCACCGGAGCCCTAATCGAGCAGGCGCCAAGGCAGGCGCGGGTCGCCCTCCGGTGGCTCCAGGGCAGGGCGCTCCAGCGGCTCGGGATGATCGATGAGGCCGAAGGGGCATTCAGTGCAGCCGAATCCCTCGATCCATCGTGGCCACTGCCGCTGCACGACCTCGCCCGCTTCGCGAGCGACCGAGGTGATGCTGCTCGCGGCCTCGCGCTCCTGAATCGGGCAGGCGCCGAAGCCGACGACCCGCTCCGCCAGACCCTCGAGCGTTTCAGCGCACCCGTTCGCGACGATATCGGCCGCAATGACCGCTGCTGGTGCGGCTCAGGCCGGAAATACAAGCAGTGCCATCAACATCGCGAGCAGCTCCCGATCGAGGAGCGCGCCATGTGGCTCTACACGAAGGCCACCACGTTCCTCGCCGACGGTCCACTCCGAGCGCAGATCATCGAGCTTGCCGAGGTATGGACCGGCCACTGGGGACCGAGCCGCCCCTTCGTCAAGGCACTCGAGGACGGGCTCGTCCTCGATGTGCTCCTGTTCGAGGGCGGCGCCTTCGAGGAATTCCTGTCCCAGCGCGGGTTCCTGCTCCCGGCTGATGAGTACCTGCTCGCAGAGCAGTGGCTCCTCTCAGAACGCTCGATCTTCGAAATCGTCGAGGCATCGCCCGGTGTCGGCATGCTCCTGCGCGATCTTCGCACCGGCGACCGGATCGAGATCGTCGAGCGCACAGCCAGCCAGCTGGTGACACCCGGCAGCCTCATCTGCACGCGAATCGTCACGGTGGGATCCATGATGCAGATCGTTGGCGCAGTCGAGTCCATCACCCTGCGCTACCGCGATGCGCTCATTGAACTCCTTGACGACGAACCCGACCCGTTCGACCTCATCGAGTTCCTGTCACGGCGCTACGCCCCGCCCACCATCGTTAATACCGAGGGCGAGGACACAATCATGTGCGAGGCCGTCGTGAAGGTGACGAACACCAAGCGGCTACTGGCCGGGCTCGATGTCACCTACGAGGCCGTCGATACCGGCAAGAAGCCCACCGCCACGTCACCACGCACCTGGCACGAGTACGTCGTCACGCATGGCCAGGAGAAGATCCGGGCAACCCTCGACTGGGCCGACAAGGAGCTCACGATCCAGACGAACAGCACCCCCCGGATGGACAGGGTCCTCGGGGTTCTTCGCGCCCTGTGCCCGGACCTCGTCATGGTGAAGGACGAGCGCACGAGCATGAAGGACGAATACGCCGCCGCGATCCGGGCGGGTGGAGGTCGTACGACGGGCGACAGTGAGTCCGGGATGCTCGACCAGAACGACCCGGAGATCCGCGCCGCCCTTGAGGAATACATCCGCACGTATGAGGAGAACTGGCTCGACGATCAGATTCCCGCCCTCGCGGGCCTCACCCCCCGCGAGGCAGCGGCCGACCCGACTCGAAGGCAGGACCTCATCGCGCTTCTCGCCAGCTTCGATCGGGACGAGGAGGAGCCCGGCATGATGAGCGCAAAGCGTTTGCGAGCGGCGCTCGGCCTCGAGCCATAGGCAGCCGTCTGCCCGGGCTCAACGTCACCCCGCTGACCCACGGACATGCGGTGAGGTGGTTGGATAAAACCAAATGAGCATCCTGTTCGGCCTCCTCACGGCGCTATTCTTCGCAGCCGGAACTCTCGCCTCCTCGCGCCTTGTCCGCATGATCGGGCCGCTCTCGGCCATCTCCGGGATGATGCTTGTCGGACTCGTCATCATCACCCCGATGATCTTCATTAGCGGTATCCCGGAAAAGCTCAACGCCACCAACATGATCTGGCTTATCGTCGGCGGACTCGGCAATCTCTGCGGCCTCCTGCTCGCCTACGCAGCTTTCCGCATCGGGAAGGTCGGTGTCGTCGCGCCGATCCTGTGCACTGAGGGTGCGATCGCGGCGACCATCTCGGGCCTTGCCGGGGAGAGCATCGCGCCAATCGTCATATTCCTGCTCCTCGTCATCGTCGGCGGTGTCGTGCTCGCCGCTATCGCACCCGATCCTGTGCCTGTCGAGAATGAGCAGCCCCTCAAGGCCGCGCTCATCGCCACGACCGGCGCCATCATCTTCGGCATCGGACTGTTCGCCACCGGCAACATCAGCGGTGAGTTGCCGCTCGAGTGGATCCTCCTGCCGGCGCGCATCGTCACGCTCATCTGCATCGCTATCCCGCTTCTGGTGCTGCGCAAGTTCCGCATGACCCGCCCGGCTGCCCCGCTCATCCTCCTCGCCGGCCTCGCGGAGATTTTCGGCTACGCCGCCTACACGTCGGGGGCTGCGCAGAGCGTCGCGATCACCGCGGTGCTCGCATCGCTCTTCGCGCCGATCTCGGCGGTCGCCGCATACCTGCTGTTCCGGGAGCGTCTCGGTCGGCAGCAGGTGGTCGCGGTCGTGATCATCGTCACCGGAGTCGTCACGCTCACTCTGGTCAGCTGACCCCTCCATCACGTGGAGCTTTTGGGCGAAAGAAGGTCCGTCTAGACGCGCGTTGGGCCCTTGCGACTTCCCTTGACCTCCTCCGTGCGCTTGGGGTGACCGGTGGACGCCTCGAGGATGATTACCGTCCCGACATACGTCTGCTTGCGCCGCGGGTTGAGAACAGGGTCTTTGTCAATGAGATAAATGAGGTGACCACCGCTCGTGATCTTGTACTCCCATTGAGCAAGCATCCGACCGCCATACGTGCGAAAAGCCAACTCCCCCACGTACGACCCCGGAGCGCTTATCGCCGCTGACCAGAATGACCGCACGTTGTGGGCCCGGCGCGTTGGTGCCCTGGCGGCTGCACGTCGAGTTCGTCTGAACCCGAGCACCACCGTGGTAACGAAGTCAGACGGCCGCATCGCAAACCGAGCAGACCCACGAAGCAATCGCCTGTAGGCGGCACTGAACGTCCATCACAGTCGGCTTGTCAGTAGTGTCACGCGAGCTCATACTTGTGGGCTGCGTACCCAATTAGTGGCACACGGTTCCCGATTGGGAGAAAAAGGTCGGATCGTGGTTCCGGCTGAGGTCCGGAGGGCTGCTGGGCTCACCGCCGATAGCGAAGTCGTCATTCGAGCAGAGGGCGAAGGCCGAGTCGTGATCGAGACCGCCGACGCTGCCCGCAAACGTGTCTGGGCCGCCGCACCCTCCCCTGATGCAGACGCTACGGCGGGCGTGCGTGCCACGCGCGAGGAAGACACCCGAATCTTGGATGGCAACGCAGCGGCCCGCGCCCATTCAGCCACCGACTCCGAGGAAGAGGTAGGTCAGCGGCTGCTTGAGGCGCTCGGCCCGTGACCTTCGAGCCGCGGGTGGTCGTCGATGCCTCCGCGTTGGTCGCCTGGGCATGCCAGGAGCGTGGCGCGGTCACGATCGACAAGATCCTCCCGGTGGCCATCGCTCCGAGTTCGGTGATGGTCGAGACGCTTAACCGGTGCCTGGAGAAGGGCCACCGGATGCCTATGGAGGAGTTGCATCTCACGTTCCTGTCGCTGGGATTGCGAGTTGAGGCGGTCATCGACGAAGACACGGTGCGAGCCGCAGCCTTGATCCACCAATCCCGCCGGGAAGGACCGCGGAACAATGGCCGGTCTTTGTCGCTCGGGGACGGGCTGTGCCGTGCAGTCGCGGAGCGTCTACAACTTCCTATCACCGGCGGGGACGAATACTGGGAGACGCTCGAGCTGACGGTCCGCTATCAGCCGTTTCGCTGACGACCCTGCCCCGCCTGCACTGTTGGCGCGAACCACACGGCCACCATGACCAGGCCGAACCCACCCGCTGCAGCCGACCAAAGAATCTCTTCCAGCAGGACCTAGAACGCGACTTGGATAATCCCGAGTTCCGCGCATCATTCGTGCGGGAGTCCGTGAAGATCGCCACGATCGACCGAATCATCAACGATCGTGATGACGCCCGCATCGCCCACGGCCTGAGCAAGGCGGAGTTGGCGCGTGCCATCGGGTCCAACCCGTCCTCGGGATGAGGATAACCCTTGCCCCTCTGCCGAACTCGGAGGCAAAGGCGCTCGCGGACGCGACCGTCAAGCACAAGAAGGCTCCAAAGACGCCGGCCCCGGCCAAACGGCGAGCAATCGTCCCGACCTAGCTCTCGGCCAGCAGCGGGCGGTCCCTCCCCGCTGCTTGGTCGTCTAGTCGGCAGAAGAGCAGGTAGCGGGATAGTTGCTTTGGCCCATAAACACGTACCTCGTACCAGCCAGTCATATCTCCATGCATCGCTTCCCAGTAGCCGTCGGCGAAGCGTTTTGGCGGCGCTTTCGCGAAGGTGATAAGCGTCGCTTTCATGGTCGCCGCGACCGGTGAGATCTCCCTCGATCAGGGGCCATCTGCGGTGGTCGCGGGCGGGCGTGAACGTGCGGTGGCGGTGAACCGCCCAGTAGACACGCCCCGCACCTCAGTAGGGATCTCGTCTTCACCCACTGCCCGATGCGAATACCGCTCGATTCCACCGGCATTGTCATCGAAACGCTCGTCGACGGAGCGCGTCACAAGGTCACAGCATCGGTCCGGGCGGTCTGGGCGACCCCGTCCCGCAGCAACTCTGCGGCGACGACATCCACATCCATGCCCAGAACGCGCCTGAACTCCTCGCTCAGGCCAGCCAGCCGCATCAACGGATTGTCCCAGGCAGGGGGCGAGATCCACGAGGACGTCGATGTCGCTAACGGTGGTGGCGTTGGTGACGGTCATGCTCCCCAGAACAGGCGCCACGCGAAAACCGCAGACCCCAATGAAGGAGAACCCGAGACTTCGAGGGCGCCCTCACCAGCAGCGCCTCCGCATCGATCAACTTCCAGATGATCATCGCCAGGCAGCCGTGCCTCGCACCCGCGTATCAGCGAACCAGCGGTCGGGGCTCTTCACGCCCTGCGTTCCCCCGACCGGCGGATGGCTTTCGACCGTGCGGTCGCTGCGCGAACCTGCCACCCAATGTATTGAGGACAGAACGCCGGCCGCTCATCGTCCGTTGAGTTCGCTCGTCACAGCCAGTGAATGCGGCCAGCGAGACTCCTCGTGCCGATGTTGCCCGTCAGCAATGTGTCCAGGGCATCGACGAATCGGCCGATCATGTCCCTTCGCCGAGGCCATCTGGCATCGGAGGTGAAGATCAGGCCTGCATGGACCCGCCCCTCATCCGCCCATCGCTGAGTGATGACAACGAAGTCGCCGACATTGTTCGTGATGAGTGCCAGTCCTTCACCAGCGCATCGCGCCAACAGCGGCTCGTCGTCTTCTGACTGCCAGCCGAGTTCGCTGACCGCACGCACATCATGACCTCGATCACGCAGGCCGACCGCGATCAACGGGGAATAGTGGTGGTCAAGGGCGAGCCTCACGCGAGGGCAGTCTGCTGCCGCTCCCAGCGGGCATGTTCACTTGCTTCGACCAAGGCCGCCAATTCTGCGTCCTCATCAATCTCAGCGCCGAAGTCGGCGTAGTAGTCGCGGGCTGCGAGAACAAGGGACCGCTCGATCCCAAGGTAGTCGGCCACCTCGTCGACTTCGCCTCGCGCATCCCTGATCTGCGCCACGACCTGGCGCACGAGGAGGCGAGTTCCGGTCAGGAAAGGCTCACGGCGACCGGAAGCCCCGGAGCGAAACCGCACCAACGTATGCCTTTCCAACCGCAGGGCCTCCCCGAGTAATTGCTCCACGAGGCTGTTGCGCGACTCATTCGATGTCGCAGCAAGCGAGTCAAGTAACTCGCTGGTTCGAGCGGAGATGCGGAATGACCGCTGCACCGACAACTGGGAGGTCGTCATGAATCACAATGTAACACAGACTGACTCAACCGAGCCCCAAACGATCGGCTGTCCACCTACCGCGCACCCGCCTCACAGTGCCGAACAGCGCGGGAGTCTGGGCTGTGCGCGTGCATACTCGGCGAAGCTTGGCCGGCGTCGCTGACTATGCGAGCCCAGGGAACCTCCTCGCGAGGTCTCACACCCTGCCCCTGTCCATCGACATCCCCTACACGCGCGCCTTTCTTACCGGGGAGACCCTCATCACGGCTCGTCACACCATGTTCAGCGAATTTCCAGCGCTCGTGATCGATGCCGACCTCTGGGAATCAAGTGGGCTCGACTCCTCGTCACCCGAACTCGTGAGCGTGCCCATCGCGAGTCAGGGCGTGAGCATCGGAGCCTTCGGATTTGTCTCGGATCCAACTCAGGACTATGGGCCGAGCGACTTCGGTTTACTTGAGGCCCTCGCGGCCGTGCTCGGGATGTGGTTAACGCACCCGTCCTCCTGCGTTGGTACCAGACTCACCGAACCATTGATCAACGAGCAAGACGGGAACCTGCAATTGTCAACCCGGCAGTACGCCGTACTTCAACTCCTTGCACAGGACAAAACAAACTATTCGATCGCAGCGACCCTCGGAGTCTCAGTGTCGACTGTCAAGCAAGACGTGCAACGGCTTCAGCGGGCCATGAGATCCCCCGACCGCAAGGTCGCAGTCCAGCACGCCATGGCACTGGGAATCCTGCAACCCATCGGCTGACCTCATGGGCCCACAGCCTTGCTTACGCCTCGAAGTCCCCGCCCCGGCCGCTCATCTTCTTACGGTTGGCTGACGGCCTCTCGTACCGGATAACAAAAAGAACGACAACAGCGAGAAACACAGCCACCACAATGATCCCTGCCATGGCGACTAACCGAGAACTGCCCACACGACGAGGGCGAAGATCCCGACCCCGATAACGACGAATGCGACCGCGGTCAGCGACAGGAATGATCGCGATGCCGCAATCTTTGCCGACAGCGCCGATGGCTGCTCGAGCTTCTTAAGATCGGCGACCAGCGACTGGGCCTCACGGATGGTCGCGTACTGCGTGATCATTGCGAGAATGCCCGTTGCCGCGGCGATACCAATGGCGAGGTACCGAACGCTGTCCGTCGCGGCGTCGAAGGCACCAATCGCAGCAAGGACGAGAACCGCGATGAGCATGATCGTTGGGCCCATCTGGGCGCTGATCACCTGCGTGCGCTTGACGTTCCAGAGTTCTAGCAGGCCTTTTTCATCCATTGGGGGATCCCTTGTTCACTGCGACTGCTGCGCGCCATGCGAAGCACTCGCAATAGTAGACCCGCCCCGGGATCACCGCATGTTCTCAGCGCTCATCTAGAGTGCTGGCCATGGCTCCGGTCCCCCGCACCAAGAACGGCTTCGAGCCCAAAGAATGCGCGGTCTGTCAGCGCCCCTTCGAATGGCGAAAGAAGTGGGCGCGGGACTGGGAGTCAGTCAAATACTGCTCACAGGCCTGCCGCGACAGGAGCCCGAAGTCACGCAAGGTCTCCTAATGCTCCTCGCGGGCTCCGCGGCGGTTGAATATGATGAGCGAGATGATGGCCCAGCCGAGCAGGAAGGGCACACCGACGATTGCCTTCTCATTGGTGTTGAGCGCAGCCGTCAGCCAAAAGACGAGTCCGGCGAGAACCAGCGCTGAGATATAGCCGGCAATCGGGTGGGTCTTTTCGGCTTGCTCGGTTTCCACGATCGTCTCCTTGTCAGGGCCAGGACCAATACGGCCCCAACGTTCAGCACAAAATCTATCGGTCAGTTGATGCGCTCGAGGATGAGGGGGAGCCTATTCACAGGCGCCCCCGCCGGGCCGATCACGATGGCCCCCTCGAGCGCCTGCATCGCCGTCGAGAATCGTCGCTCGTCATCGGTATGAAGGGTGAGGAGGGGCATGCCCGCCGTGACGGAATCGCCGGGCTTGGCGTGGATCTCGATTCCCGCACCCTCCGACACCGAATCCTCCTTGCGCGCCCGCCCAGCGCCAAGGCGCCACGCGGCGATGCCAACCTTCAGCGCATCGAGTTGCGTCATGGTGCCGCGAGTTTCCGCAACGACCTGGTGGCGGTGCGTCGCTACCGGTAGCGGGGCATCAGGGTCACCCCCCTGCGCCCGGATCATCCGATTCCATACATCCATGGCACTGCCGTCCTGCAGGGTCGTCGCCGGATCGACGCCCGTAATGCCGGCAAGGTCGAGCATCTCGCGGGCAAGCGTGATCGTCAGTTCAATGACATCGGACGGACCACCGCCTGCGAGTACCTCGACCGACTCGCGGACCTCAAGGGCATTGCCGACCGTTAGGCCGAGTGGGACGTCCATCGCCGTAATGAGCGCACGAGTGTTGACCCCCGAATCGAGCCCAATTCTCACCATCGTCTCAGCGAGCCGCTTCGCCTGAACCGGGTCGGACATGAAGGCACCCGAGCCGGTCTTCACATCGAGCACGAGGCCGCCCGCACCCTCGGCGATCTTCTTGCTCATGATGCTCGAGGCTATAAGCGGGATGGCCTCGACGGTGCCGGTGACATCGCGGAGCGCATAGAGCTTCTTGTCAGCGGGCGCCAGGCCCGGGCCGGCCGCGCAGATGACACCGCCACACGACCGCAGCACTTCGAACATCTCGTCATTGCTCAGGTTTGCCCGCCAGCCCGGGATCGACTCGAGCTTGTCGAGCGTGCCACCCGTATGCCCGAGGCCGCGGCCGCTGAGCTGCGGCACGGCAGCGCCACACGCTGCGACAACCGGCACGAGCGGAAGGGTGATCTTGTCCCCAACACCGCCCGTCGAATGCTTGTCGACCGTGGGCCGCTCGAGGGTGGTGAAGTCCATCCGCTCCCCCGAGCGGATCATCGCATCGGTCCAGCGCACGATCTCGGCCTCGTCCATGCCATTGAGGAGAATCGCCATCGCAAGGGCCGCCATCTGCTCCTCCGCGACGACGCCGCGCACATACGCGTCAATGACCCAATCGATCTGCTCGGGGCGGAGGGCACCCCTGTCACGCTTGGCCCTGATGATGTCGACTGCGGCGAATGGCTCAACCACGGTGGGTGCGGTCCTCTGCTCGATCGATGAGATCCTGCGGGCCGAAGGCCTGCGGGAGGATATCTGCGAGGGTCATAATGCCCTCGGGAGTCCGGATGAGGCTCGTGGGCCGGCCGTGCTCCCAGAGCAACTGCCGGCAGCGACCGCATGGCATGAGTGCATCACCATGCTGATCGACGCACGCGATCGCCATGAGCGTGCCGCCACCGGTCGCGTGAATATTCGACACCATGCCGCACTCGGCGCACAGGCCGACGCCGTAGCAGGCGTTCTCGACATTGCAGCCGGTGACGATGCGGCCGTCGTCCATGAGCCCAGCAACCCCGACCTTGAACTTGGAGTAGGGGGCGTAGGCACCGTGCATGACGGTCACCGCTTCCGCGGTGAGGGCATCCCAGTCGACGTCAGCCATCACTACTGCTTCTCGTAAGGCTGGCCATCAGCAGCCGGCGGGCGCACCCGACCGACGACGCCCGCAACAACGACGATCGTCACAAGGTACGGCGCCATCGCGAGGAACTCACTCGGAATCGGAATGTTCAGCAGTGCGAATTTCTGCTGAAGGGATTCTGAGAATCCGAAGATAAGGGCGGCGAGGAATGCTCCAATCGGGTTCCAGGCCCCGAAGATCATGGCGGCCAGCCCGATGAATCCGCGGCCGCCCGTCATGTTCTCGTCAAACCTTCCAACCGAGCCCAGTGTGAACCAGGCGCCGGCGAAGCCACCCACCATGCCGCCGTAGATGACGGCGAGGTAGCGGACCTTCGCCACGCTCACGCCGAGACTGTCGGCAGCCTTCGGGTTCTCGCCGACCGCTCGAGTGCGCAGACCCCAACGAGTGCGGAAGAGCAGATACGTCACGCTCCCGATGAGGATGAACATGCCGTACACAATGATCGTCTGGTCGAAGAACATCGGACCGATGATCGGGATATCGCCCAGGACCGGGATCTTGACGGCGGCGAAAATCGGGGCGTCATTCAACTCCGGCTTCTTTACGAGCACCTGCGCAGTCAGGAAGGAGGTGAGGCCGAGCACGAGGATATTGATCACCACGCCGATGATGATCTGATCGACCCGGAACTTCACGGCAAGCACCGCGAGAAGCAGCGCGAGGACCCCGCCGGTGAGGGTGGCCGACAGCAGCCCTATCCAGCCGCCGAGGAGCGAGCCCATGACCACCCCGGTGAACGCACCCCCGAGCAACATTCCCTCGATCCCGATGTTCACGACGCCCGAGCGCTCGCACAAAATGCCCGACAAGGCCCCGAGAGCGATCGGCGTTGAGCGCGACACAGTCGCGACAAGCATGCTGATGAGCGAGAACTCCTGGCCAGATGCAGCCCACACCATGAGGGCTATCGCGAACACACCGAACGAGATGCCGAGGATGATCGTCGTCTTGCCTTGAAACCCCCGAAAGAACTGCGTTGCGCCGAGGAAGGCAAGGACCGAGGACATTACCCACAGCGAACCCGCCGACGGAACTGCAAGGGAGTCGAGCTGAATTGCATCATCGGGGGTGCTGAGCCCGAAGGTCGAGACCCCGCTCACCGCCGGGACGAACACGAGCATGACGAGCCCTGAAAGCAGAAGGAGGACGACTCCTGAAATGCGGGCTTTGCGAATCTGGCGCTTCGTCAACTCCTTCGTGCGCTTGCCGGTGAGCTCGTAGCTCTCGCGCGGCGCAGGGGCGCTCGCTTGGTTCATGATGCCCATCCCTTGCTGATCTGGGTGGAGACGGCGGGGGTCTTGAGCCGGTACATCGCAGTAATGAGCGCGGGCGCAGCGACAAAGATGATGATGAGAGCCTGAATGACGGCGATGAGATCGATGCCGACATCAGCGGACACCTGCATCTGCTGCCCACCCGCCCGCAGCCCACCAAAGAGCACCGCAGCAGCCACGACCCCCCAGGGGTTTGACCTCCCGAGCAGGGCCACAGCAATGCCGTCGAACCCGATGTTCGATGAGAACCCAGGAGTGGCCCGATCCAGAACACCGAGGATCTGGCCGGATCCGGCGAGTCCGGCGAGCCCCCCTGCGATCATCATGACAAGGACATAGACCTTGGTGATCGACATGCCGGCGTAGCGGGCCGCATTCGGATTCGCGCCCACGGCCCGGAATTCGAAGCCGGTCGTCGTGCGAAAGAGCAGCCAGTGAATGACGCCAGCGGCAATGAGGGCCACGATGAGCCCAAGGTGCACGCGCAGGGCTGGATTCATCCAGCCGAGCATCTGGGTGAGCTGCGCGGATGCCTCAACCGTCTTCGAGACCGGGTCGTTTCGGCCCTCGCGCTGGAAGAGCTCAGTCTTGAGAAAGAAGTCGACGAGGCGCAGGGCGATGTAGTTGAGCATGATCGTGACGATGACCTCGTGCGCACCGGTCTTCGCCTTGAGGACGCCCGGGATGAAACCCCAGATGGCCCCGCCAATGAAACCGGCGAGGAGCGCGAGTGGCAGGTGGATATAGATCGGCAGGCCGGTGATGCTGAAGCCGACGAACACCGCGCACATGCCGCCAACGAGCATCTGCCCCTCAGCGCCGATGTTGAACAGGCCAGCGCGAAAGGCGATGGCCACGGACAGACCGGCCAAGATAAGAGGCGTTGCGGCGGTGAGGGTCTCCGAGATCGCCTTGACTGAGCCCACCGACCCCTGCAGGAGTGCGGCATAGGCGTCCATCGCCTGACCGAAACTCGAACCCGTCAGCATGATGAGAACGATGCCGATGAGGAGTGCAGTCACGACGGCGAGGAACGGGATGAGAAGGCCCGTGCGCCAGTTCATACTCGTCGTGAGCTGCTGAACAAAGCCTCGCTGCTCGGCCTCCGGCGGAGTCTGAGTGACGGTCACGAGCCTTTTCCTGCCATGAAGAGCCCAATCTCAGTCGGGGTGGTCTCACCTACGAGACGCTCGGCCACGATCTTGCCGTCATACATGACGATGATTCGGTCGGAGAGCGCGAAGATCTCGTCGAGCTCCGTCGAAACGATGAGGATCGCCTTGCCCTCGTTTCGCTTGCGAACGATCTGCTCGTGGATGTACTCGATGGAGCCCACGTCGATGCCACGGGTCGGCTGCGAGCAGATAACAAGCGGGACATCGCGGCTGAACTCGCGCGCCACGATCATCTTCTGCGCATTGCCCCCCGAGAGTGCGCCGCCCGTATTCTCGATGAGCGGCGGCCTTACGTCGTATGCCTCGACGAGCGCGAGGGCCGACTCCTGGATGCTCGCCTTCTGCAGGCGACCGCCCTTGGAGTAGGGCGCCGCATAGTAGGAGTCAAGGACGAGGTTCTCCTTGATGGTGAACGACCCGACCATGCCCATGTCGTTTCGGTCCTCGGGAACGTGGGCGATGCCCAGCACGTGGCGATCTCGGACGCTCCTGTTTGAGATATCCGCGCCGTCGAACTCGACCCTCCCGCCTGAGATCGGGAGCAGCCCGGTGATCGCCTCAACGAGCTCCGTCTGGCCATTGCCCTGGATGCCGGCGACCCCGACGATCTCGCCCGCCGCGACCGACAGGCTCACCTTGTTCAGGAGCGGCCGGCCGTAGTCGTCAACCATCGTCACGTCGGTGAGTTCGAGCACGGTCCGCCCAGGAGTGCCGAGTTCCTTGTCGACCGTCAGGTCGATTTCGCGGCCCACCATCATCGCGGCGAGATCCTCCGGGGTCGCAGTCGTCGGGTCCGCGTGACCGACGACCCTGCCACCGCGCAACACCGTGATGTCATCGGCGACCGCCAGGGCCTCCTTGAGCTTGTGGGTGATGAAGATGATCGTCGCTCCGCGAGCTTTGAGCTCAGCAACGATGCCGAAGAACTCCTCGACCTCCTGGGGGGTGAGCACCGCAGTCGGCTCGTCGAACACGAGAATCTTCGCACCCCGCAGCAGTACCTTTATAATCTCCACCCGCTGCTGGATACCAACGGGGAGATCCTCGATTTTTGCATCGGGATCGACCGCGAGACCGTAGCGCTCCGAGATCTCCTTGACCTCCCTGCGTGCCTCGCGCCGGTTCAGTACACCTCCGGCCTTGGTGGGCTCCACGCCGAGGATGACGTTCTCGTATACCGAAAAAACTGGGACGAGCATGAAGTGCTGATGCACCATCCCAATGCCCGCCTTGATCGCGTCACCCGGATCACGGAAGGTCTGATGAACGCCATCGATGAGGATCTCGCCAGCATCCGATCGATACAGGCCCGACAGCACGTTCATGAGGGTGCTCTTGCCGGCGCCGTTCTCACCGATGAGGGCGAGCACCGTGCCCGATCGGGCGGTGAGGCTCACATCGTCATTCGCGAGCACCCCGGGGAATCGCTTCGTGATGCCCCGCAGCTGAAGTTCCACACCTCATCCTCTCGTCGCTCGCTAACCGTGCAGCACACGTTATCCGGATTAGCGACCGGATACAGGAGAAGGTGGGGTTCGATGCACTCGAACCCCACCCTCCCCTCGACTCACATGGAGCCGACTTACGACTAGCCCTTCTTGACGCTCACCGAGCCGTCGATGATGCCCACCTGAAGTGCCGTCATCTGCTCCTTGAGTTCCGGAGAGACCATGGAATCCATATCGTGGTAGGGGGCCAGGCCCACGCCACCGTTCTCGAGGGTACCGACCGTGACGCCACCCGCGAAGGTGCCGTCGATGACAGCCTTGATCGCATTGAACGTCGTGACGTCCATGTTCTTTAGGACTGACGTGAGATAGACGCCCTGGTTTGCGGGGTCGCTCTCGTACTGGTCGCTGTCTACACCGATGATCATCAACTTGTTCATGCCGAGTTCGGTTGCGAGGGCAGCCGAGCCGAGCCCAACCGGGCCGGCGACGGGCATGACGATGTCAGCACCTTCGTCGACGAGGTTCTGGGCGAATGCGCGGCCGTCAGCGAGGCTCTCGAAGTTCTCGGTGAACAAGCCCTTCTGGGTGTTCGGATCCCAGCCGAGAACCTCAACGTTGGTGCCGTTGTCTGCGTTGTACTTCTGGACGCCGAAGTAGAATCCGTCCATGAAGATGGTCACCGGCGGGATGTTGATACCACCGAAGGTGCCAACCTTGCCGGTCTTGGTGGTGCCGGCTGCGAGGTAGCCCGCGAGGAACGCGGCCTCATCGGTGTTGAACACCTGTCCGAGCACGTTGTTGTTCGCGATCATCGGGGTGCCATCCTCGTTGTCACCGTAGGCGTAGTCCACGATGGTGAAGGGGATGTCGGGGTTGGCGTTGGCGGCCGTCATGGTCGCGTCACCGAGGAGGAAGCCGACCGTCACGATGATGTTGCAGCCCTGATCGACGAACGCCTGAATGTTCGGTTCGTAGTCGGTCTCGGCTTGAGACTCGAGGACGATTGCTTCGACGCCAAGCTGATCCGCGGCGTCAGTGACGCCCTTGTAGGCCTTCTGGTTGAAGCCCTTGTCATCGACGCCACCGACATCGGTGACCTCGCACGCCTTGGGTGCGGCGGCTGCCGGCTCGCTGGCTGCGGGTGCACTGGCCGCTGCACTGGCAGCAGGCGCCGCGGACGACTCGGCAGTGGTCGTGCTGCCCCCACACCCGGCGAGGCCGAGTGCAGCAACAGCGAACACCGCTGATGCGATCTTCACATTGGTCTTCATTGATCTCCTTAGATGATGGCTGCGGACCACGTTCGACGCGGCCTGTTCACACCCTAACGAACCACTCACTCAGAATCGGACCCAATGCGTTGCAATCGATCCACCAACATGGTTACGAATCGGTCACGGTCGATGTCGAGGCCCACGAGCGCATTCGCCGGCAGACCGGTAACCGACCAGCGGTCGGCAACCGTGCGCCCACTGCACAGGGCCGACTCGGTTTCGATCTGAACATTCATGGGGAGGGTGGTGACGAGGGTCGGGTCTATGAGGTGCGCAATCGTCACGGCGTCATGGATCGGCGCGCCCTCCCATCCGAACCGGTCCTGGTGGAAGCCGACGAAGTGATCGAGCAGCTCGGCGACGAACGCACCCACGTCGCCCGTGTCGCGCAGGAAATCAGCATGCTCATCGGTGAGCCACGCACGATGGGTGACCTCGAGCCCGATCATCGTGAGCGGGATTCCGGTGCGGTCCGCTCCCGGGACGCAGGCTGCCCGAAAAACGATGTCTGCTGCATGGGGATCGACCCAGATATTGAACTCCGCCGCAGGGGTCCAGTTTCCGAGATCGATGGCGCCACCCATGATGACGAGTTCCCGGATCATGTGATGAAGGTGCGGGAGTTGCTCGACGACATCGGCCATGTTCGTGAGCGGACCGGTCGCGACGAGGGTGATCGGCTCATCCGCCTCGCGGAGGACCCGCTCGATCATCTCGATCGCAGTGAGGTCGGACGGGCCTCGGCTTGGCTCGACCGGCAAGGGCCCGGCCAGGCCGCTCTCACCATGCATGACGGCTGCTGTCGACAAATCGCGAATTCGTGGACTATCGCGGCCAGCGGCGACGGGGATATCCGTTCGTCCGATGAGATCGAGTACGCGCAGGGCATTGCGGGTGGTGTGCTCCAAGGTGACATTGCCTGCCACGGTGGTGACGGCGATGAGATCGATGGACGGGTCAGCCACCGCGAGCATGATGGCGATTGCGTCATCGTGACCGGGGTCGCAGTCGAGCAACACGCGCGCGGGCGAGATGCCCGACGCCCCCGTCGCGCTCATCAGAACCGATCGGCTGGCTGGTACTGACCCCAGACATCCCGGAGGGCATCGGAGACCTCGCCGACCGTTGCCCGCGCCCGCAGGGCCTCTTTTATCGGGAAGAGGAGGTTCGCTTCACCCTTGGCCGTCTCGCGAATGAGTTCGAGCAGGCGACTCACCTCCACGCCATCGCGTTCAGCGCGAAGCTTCGCGAGGCGGGCTCCCTGTTCCTGCTCGATGAGCGGGTTGACCCTCAGCGGTTCGTAATGCTCATGCTCATCGACCGTGAACTTGTTCATGCCGACAACGGTGCGCACCCCTGCATCGATCTGCCGGGTGATCTCGTACGCGGATCGCTCGATCTCGGCCTTCTGGAACCCCTGCTCGATGGCGGCAACAGCGCCGCCCATGTCGGTGATTCGGGCAATGAGCGCGAGAGCCTCCCGCTCGATCTCATCGGTCATCGACTCGACGACATACGACCCGGCGAAGGGATCAACGGTCGCGCAAATGTCAGTCTCGTAGGCGAGAACCTGCTGGGTGCGCAGGGCGAGGCGGGCTGCCTTTTGCGACGGGAGCGCGAGCGCCTCATCGAAGGAGTTGGTATGGAGCGACTGCGTACCACCAAGCACCGCGGCGAGGCCCTGAACAGCCACGCGAACCAGGTTGATCTCCGGCTGCTGGGCGGTCAACTGCACACCGGCGGTCTGGGTATGGAACCTCAGCATCCACGACTTCGGGTTCTTTGCGCCGAACTGCTCGCGCATGATGTGCGCCCACATCCTTCGGGCCGCCCGGAACTTCGCGACCTCCTCGAGGATCGTCGTACGGGAGACGAAGAAGAACGCGAGTCGGGGAGCAAACTCATCGACATCCTGCCCGGATTCGACGGCCGCCTGGACATAGGCAATGCCATCTGCGAGGGTGAATGCGATCTCCTGAACGGGGGTCGCACCGGCCTCGGCCATGTGGTATCCGGAAATGGAGATCGTGTTCCAGCGCGGGATCTCATTGCGGCAGTAAGTGAAGATGTCGGTGATGAGCCTCAGCGACTGCGCAGGCGGGTAGATGTAGGTCCCCCGGGCGATGTACTCCTTGAGCACGTCGTTTTGGATCGTGCCATTCAGCTGATCAGCCGTGATGCCCTGCTCCTCGGCGATGAGCTGGTAGAGCACGAGGAGGATCGCCGCTGGAGCATTGATCGTCATTGAGGTGGAAACCTGGTCGAGCGGGATCTGGTCGAACAGGATGCGCATGTCGTCGATCGAGTCGATCGCGACCCCGACCTTGCCGACCTCGCCGTGCGCGAGCGGATGGTCAGAGTCGTAGCCCATCTGGGTCGGCAGGTCGAAGGCGACCGAGAGACCGGTCGTGCCCGCCGCGAGCAACTGGCGATAACGCTCATTCGACTCGACCGCCGTGCCGAACCCGGCATACTGCCGCATCGTCCATGGCCGACCCGTGTACATCGACGGATACACGCCCCGGGTATACGGGAACTCGCCTGGCTCGCCGAGTTGCGTTTCAGGATCCCAATCGGCGAGCGCCTCGGGTCTATAGACCGCCGCTAGTGGCAGCCCAGACTCCGTTAGGACGCCCCCCGCATCAGTCACTTGCTGCACGAACCCGAATCTTGCTGCCGAGCCACCGGATCGGGTCGTACTTAATGTCGGCGACTCGCTCCTTCAGCGGGATGAGAGCGTTGTCGGTGATCTTGATGTGCTCAGGGCACACCTCAGTGCAGCACTTGGTGATATTGCAGTAACCGAGCCCTAGTTCGTCCTGAGCCATCTTATGGCGATCGACGGTGTCGAGGGGGTGCATGTCGAGTTCAGCTACCCGCATGAGCACGCGCGGGCCCGCGAAGTTCGTCTTGTTCTCCTCATGATCGCGCACCGCGTGACAGGTGTTCTGGCACAGGAAGCATTCGATGCATTTCCGGAACTCCTGGCTGCGGGCAACATCCTCCTGTGCCATCCGGTACTCGCCCGGCTTGAGACCCTCCGGCGGCTTGAATGCGGGAACCTCGCGTGCCTTCGCGTAGTTGAACGAAACGTCGGTGACGAGATCGCGGATGACCGGGAAGGCCCGAAGAGGAGTCACCGTGATGGTGTCAGTTTCCTCGAAAGTGTTCATCCGAGTCATGCACATGAGCCTCGGGCGACCATTGACCTCCACGCTGCACGAGCCGCACTTACCGGCCTTGCAGTTCCAGCGAACCGCGAGGTCCGTTGCCTGCTCAGCTTGAATACGGTGAATCACATCAAGGACGACCTCACCCTCTTGCACCTGGACGTCGTAATCCTTGAGTTCGCCCGTGCCGTCCGGGCCACGCCAGAGGCGGAACTTTGCCATGTAGCTCATGTCTACGCCATCCCAACCGAAGTGAGTTCTTCAATGGTCATGTACTTTTTTAGCTCTGCTGCGTCGAATAACTGAATGAGTTCAAGCGGGATCGTCGGCACCGGCTGCTTAGTGACGTCGATCTGGTCGTCGCAGACGCGGCAGATGAGGTTCACTTGACGCCAGTCAGGACTCATCACCGGGAAGTCATTGCGAGTGTGACCACCACGCGACTCCTCGCGGGCGAGCGCCGCTTTCGCGACGGACTCGGAGACGAGTACCTGCTTGGGCAGATCGAGCGCCAAGTGCCAGCCTGGATTGTACCCCCGGTCGCCCATGGCGTGGACCCGAGTCATGCGCTCTTTGAGGGCCTCAATTTTCACGAGCGCCGCACGCATCTCGTCCCCCGTGCGGATGATCCCCACGAGATCGTTCATGATCGTCTGCAGATCATCTTGGATCGAGAACGGGTTCTCGTCCCGCAACGGGTCAAATGGCGCAATTGCACGCGCCATCGCCGCCTGTATCTCCGCTTCGGACACTACCGGAAGATCACCCTTGGCCTTGAGGCCGCCAACATACTCAGCAGCGTAGAGCCCTGCGCGTCGTCCGAACACGAGTAGGTCCGAAAGTGAATTGCCACCTAGGCGATTTGACCCGTGCATCCCGCCCGATGACTCACCGGCCGCGAACAGGCCTTGGAGCCCAACGAGCTCCTGGGTATCAGCGTCAACTTCAATGCCGCCCATCACGTAATGGCAGGTTGGGCCAACCTCCATCGACTCTTCCGTGATATCGACGTCAGCGAGCTCCTTGAACTGGTGCCACATCGATGGCAGCTTCGCCTTGATGACGTCGGCCGGCAGTCGCTTGGAGACATCAAGGAACACACCACCGTGAGGCGACCCGCGACCAGCCTTCACCTCGGCATTGATCGCACGCGCTACCTCGTCCCGCGGAAGGAGTTCCGGCGGGCGCTTGTTGTTGTCGGGATCGTTGTACCAGCGGTCGGCCTCCTCCTCGGTCTTCGCGTACTGCGCCTTGAAGACATCGGGAATGTAGTCGAACATGAACCGGCGACCCTCAGAGTTGGTGAGAACCCCGCCATCGCCACGAACTGATTCTGTGACAAGCAGGCCTTTGACGCTCGGCGGCCACACCATGCCGGTCGGGTGGAACTGGATGAACTCCATGTTCACCAGCGAGCCACCAACCATCATTGCAAGGGCATGTCCGTCACCGGTGCCCTCCCATGAATTACTCGTCACCTTGAAAGACTTTCCGATACCGCCGGTGGCAATGATCACTGACGGCGAATCGATAATCACGAAGTCACCGGTGGAGCGCCAGTAGGCCAAAACTCCGGTCGCGTGGCGCTCAGCCCCCTCGCCGGCCATGAAAACATCGGTGACCGAGCACTCGGCGAAGATCTTGATACCCGACTCATAATCGCCGGCATTCTCCTTGTCGACCTGCTGAAGCTGGACGACCTTCTGCTGGAGCGTGCGGATCATCTCCAAGCCGGTGCGGTCGCCGACATGCGCGAGACGCGGGTACTCATGCCCGCCGAAGTTGCGCTGGCTGATCTTGCCCTCGGGCGTGCGGTCGAAAAGTGCGCCCCACGACTCGAGCTCCCACACCCGATCGGGGGATTCCTTGGCGTGAATCTCCGCCATTCGGTAATGATTCGTGAACTTGCCGCCCCGCATCGTGTCGCAGAAGTGCACGCTCCAGCCGTCCTTCGCGTTCACGTTGGCCATCGACGCGGCGATGCCGCCCTCTGCCATGACCGTGTGTGCCTTGCCGAATAGTGACTTGCTCATGACCGCGACGGTCTTGCCGGCCTCGCGAGCCTCGATGGCTGCACGTAGTCCGGCCCCGCCCGCTCCGATAACGACGATGTCGAAGGAATAACGCTCTGTGTCCGTCATGGTGTCCCTCTTAGAAGAAGTAGAAGTTGGTGATGGCGCCGGATGCGACCTCGCGGACGTAGAAGTCCGTGAAGGCGACAAAGATGAGCGAGATCCAGGCGAACTTCGGGTGGTGGACGTTGATCTTCGACACCCACGTCCACGCCTTGTACCGGACCGGATGGGCCGAGAAGTGCTTGAGACGACCACCCAAGGCGTGGCGGCAGGAGTGGCAGGACAGGGAGTACATCCACAGGAACGACGCGTTCATCAGCAGAATAAGCGTGCCGACACTCAGGTGGCCCCACGCGCCCTCGGCGTTGCGGAACGCGAGGATTCCGTCGTAGGTGAGAATGACGTTGAAAATGAGGCCCGCGTAGAAGAAGTAGCGGTGGCTATTTTGGATAATGAGCGGGAAGCGGGTCTCGCCTGTGTACCGGTTGTGCGGCTCGGCCACGGCGCACGCTGGCGGGGACTGCCAAAAGGAGCGGTAGTACGCCTTGCGGTAGTAGTAGCAGGTAAGACGAAAGCCCAGCGGGAAGATAAGGATGAAGAGCGCCGGCGAGAACGCGTAGCCGGCGAAGATCCAGTCCCCGAACGGGGTGAACCCGAGCAGGGTCGCTCCAGGTGGGCACGCGGTGGAGAGGCAGGGCGAGTAGAACGGCGAGATGAGCGGCTCTGCGAAGTAGAAGTCGTTCTCAAAGGCCCGCCATGTTGAGTAGATAACGAAGAGCACGAGCACTGCGGCGGTTATCGCCGGCTGGATCCACCATGCATCGGTTCGAAGCGTGCGGGCCTTGATCTGCGCCCGCCGATCCGGAGCGCCTTGGCTCGATGGTGGGCTGGTAACAGTTGCCATGCTCGGTCCTCCCACAGTGGCTTCATTCCGCGGGGTTGCTCTTCGCGGTGCGTTGAATGCTACGGGAAGCGGCGAGCGCCGGCATCGGCACAGCGTGCGAGGTTCATCACACGCACGCCACCACCCCCGCCGCACGGCTTCGCAACCGCCGCCCCGCCCGTGACGATGCACGCTACTGTCGTGAAAACCGGCCAAATCGCGAATTTCACGACAGTAACGTGCAGGCAGAGCGAGCGAGGGCGACTACAGGTCGACTGCGAAGTACTGGGTCTCGAGGAACTCGTGGATCCCTGCAAACCCGCCCTCACGGCCTAGACCCGACTCCTTCATCCCGCCGAACGGTGCCGCCGGGTCGGAGGCGAGGCCGCGGTTGATTGCGACCATCCCCGACTCCATCTGGCGGGCCACCTTGATGCCCGCCCCGGCGTCCTTGGCGAAGACATACGAGATGAGGCCGGACTCGGTGTCGTTTGCCATGCGAACGGCTTCGGCCTGGTCGGTAAAGGTGACGATTGGGGCCACGGGACCGAAGATCTCGTTGCGGGTGAGCACCGATCCATGCTCGACCCCACGCACAACGTAGGGCGCGATAAAGGCACCTTCCGTTGGTGCCACCGACGAGGCGTTGAGCACAGCGCCCTCACCGGCAGCCTCCTCAAGGAGCTCGTGAATCTTGTCGCGCTCCTTCACCGAGACCATCGCGCCAAGATCATTGGAATGATCGCTCGCCGGGCCGATCTTCAGTGCCGCGAACGCGCCCTCAAGCTTGGACGAGAACTCCTCGGTTACCGACTCGTGGACGTAGAAGCGGTTGGCCGCGGTGCAGGCCGCACCGCCGTTGCGCATTTTCGCGATCATGGCGCCGGCAATGGCCTCGTCGACGTCGGAACCCTCGAGGACGAGGAACGGCGCGTTACCACCGAGCTCCATCGATGACGGGAGCACCCGCTCGGCTGTCTGACCGAGGAGCATCTTGCCGACATACGTCGACCCGGTGAACGACAGGGTCGCGACACGCGGATCGGCGAGGATCGCCGACGACACAGCGCCGCTCGTCGAGGTTGTGATGATGTTTACGACGCCCGCGGGAACCCCAGCACGCTGGAGGACATCGCCGATCCACAGCGCGGTCAGTGGGGTCTCGCCAGCCGGCTTGAGCACCGCAGTGCAGCCCGCCGCCAGCGCCGGAGCCAGCTTGCGCGTCGCCATCGCCGCCGGGAAGTTCCACGGGGTGATCATGTAGGCAACACCCATGGGCCGGTGGTCGGTGATGATCGTCTTGTCGCGGGACGGTGCGTATCGGAACCCGCCTTCGATACGCGAGGCCTCCTCTGAGAACCATCGGAAGAACTCCGCGGCGTAGGCGGCCTCGCCCATTGCATCACGCCGTGCCTTGCCATTCTCCAAGCTGATGAGGAGTGCGCAGGTCTCGAGCTCGGCGGACATGATCTCGAACGCCTTGCGCAGGATCTCGGCTCGGAAGCGGGCCGGGGTCGCTCCCCAGGTCTGGAAGGCGTCGTGGGCGGAGGTCACGGCATCGAGACCATCGCTGACCGACGCATTGGAGATCTCTGAGATGGATGATCCGGTCGCCGGGTCGATCACGGGCATTCGGGCAGTGGTCTGCAACCACTCCCCAGAAATAAGCAGTCCGGTCGGCGCGATGGTCGATGACATTGGTCCTCCAACGGTCGTGTTCAGGGCGATGGCAGCCTAGTCGGCGTGTCCCGCGGGCCGCTATTGAATGGCACCGGTTTAGCATTGAATGGTCATGCGCCGACTCCTCCTTATCCTCGGACTCGCGTGCTCGCTCGCCCTTGGGGCGTCCGGCACCGCTAACGCCGAGACCATCGGCGGCGAGCAGCTCGCCAAGCGGGGCGTGCAGGTCAACCCCGGACCGGGGGCCAAACCGTTCCCGGGGATTTGGGCAGAGACCTGGATCCTCGTCGACGCGACAAACGGCACCGTGCTTGCCGCGAAGAACTCACATGACCGGCGACCACCGGCCAGCACCCTCAAGACCCTCACAGCCCTCACCGTCCTCCAGGAGCTCACGCTCGACGAGACCTACGTCGCGAAGAGGAAGGACACCTTGATCTCGGGCGCTCGGGCTGGCCTTATCGCCGGCAAGCGCTACACGATCGAGGACCTCCTCTACGGCATGTTCCTGCGCAGCGGCAACGACGCGGCGCAGGCGCTCGCCCGGGCTCCTGGCAGCATCAAGAACACCGTCGGTCGCATGAATGAGATTGCCCGGCAACTGCAGGCGAATGACACCACGGCGAAGAACCCAACCGGCCTTGACCACAAGGGACAGCTGTCGAGCTCGTATGACCTTGCGCTCATTGCCCGCGCAGGGCTCGCGAGGCCAGATTTCGCGAAGTTCGCCCGAACGAAGACGTACCGGTTTCCCGGCGGCGGGGGCAGCACCTACACGATCTACAACCAGAACCGCCTTCTTATGGGCCGCTTCAAGGGTGCGATCGGCGTGAAAACCGGCTTCACTACGAACGCGGGGCGCACCTTCATCGGGGCCGCCACCCGCAAGGGAACGACCCTCATCTTCGTCGGAATGGGGATTCACGACGGTAGCGATTCCGCTGCCAAGAAGGTCCTGAGGTGGGGCTTCAAGAATCTCGGCAAGGTGACGCCGGTCGGAGTCATGGTCGGGCCGATTGCGCCGGCAGCGGATGCCGCGGCGCTCTCCGACACCCCAACCGGCGAATCGGACGAAGCGCTCGCCAACGCCGGCCTCGGCATCCCCCCTGCGCAAGACTCCATGGCGCCCCTGTGGTTCTGGCTCATCATGACACTCGCCGTCTGCGCGCTCGCCCTCGGCTGGCTCGGCAAACGACGACAGCAAAACGGAGGGTCAGGAGTGCATCAGGCACCCCGCGCCAAGCGTCAGTACCGGCCTTATCAGCCGCTGTGACGCTCGGCCGAGGCGCCCGTCAGGCCTCGGGGATCGCGACGAACCCGATGGCGTCGTACACCGCGGCGAGGGTATGTCGGGCAGTCTCGCGAGCCTTGCCGGCGCCTTGACCCATGAGCCGAAGCAGTTCGTCGGGATGCTCCATAAGCTCGTTCACCCGCATACGGATCGGCCGGATGAACTCAATGACCACCGCGGCGGTCTCGGTCTTGAGGTCGCCGTAGCCGCGGCCCTCGTAGCCTGCGACGAGGGTTTCCATCGGCGTCCCGGTGAGTGCCTGCTGCATGGTGAGCAGATTCGAGACCCCGGGCTTCGCCGCTGGGTCGAAGCGGATTTCGCGCTCTGAGTCGGTGACGGCGCTCTTGAACTTCTTCGCGAGCACCGCGTCGTCGTCGAGAAGGAACGCGCAGCCGGCCGGGCTGGACTTACTCATCTTGGAGGTGGGGTCCTGGAGATCGACGATCTTCGCGGTGTCCTTCACATACAGGCCCGCCGGCACGGTAAGGGTCTCGCCAAAGGTGGTGTTGAACCGCTGTGCGAGATCGCGGGTGAGTTCGAGGTGCTGGCGCTGGTCCTCGCCGACAGGCACGGCATCCGCCTGGTAGATGAGGATGTCGGCGGCCTGAAGGATCGGGTAGGTGAAGAGGCCAACCGTCGACCGGTCGGCGCCGCCCTTTTGCGACTTGTCCTTGAACTGGGTCATCCGACTCGCCTCGCCGAACCCGGTCTGGCACTCGAGCACCCAGGCCAGCTGGCTGTGCTCGGGCACATGGCTTTGAACGAAGACCGTGCACCGCTGCGGATCCAGCCCGATGGCAAGTAGTTGCGCGAACGACACGAGGGTTCGATGGCGCAGAAGTGCCGGGTCATGGTCGACGGTGATCGCGTGCTGATCAACCACCACGTAGTAGGCGTCGTGCGTCTCCTGAACCCTTACCCACTCGCGCAGCGCCCCGAGGTAGTTACCGATATGGAATGCATCGGCGGTCGGCTGGATTCCAGACAGGACTCGCGGGGGCCGAGTGGCGGCGGGTGGCATGCCCCTATCCTTCCAAGCCCGGCTCATCTGGCGTCAGGCGGTGGCCCTCGTCGGCACCATCTGACTGGGGGGTGATGCGAATGCGGGCGATGCGTCGTCCATCGAGCTCGACGACCTCGAAGCGATTCCCCGCCCAGTCGAACGAGTCACCGACCACCGGCAGGCTGCCGATTCGAGAGACGACGAAGCCGGCTACCGTCTCATAGGGGCCATCGGGCAGCTCGATGCCCATCTCGTCGTGAAAATCCTCGATATTCATGAGGCCATCGAGGGTCGTCACACCGAAGGACCTCGCCGTCTGCGGATGCTGAACGAGGTCGTACTCATCCTTGATATCGCCGATGAGCTCCTCGACGAGATCTTCCATCGTGACGATGCCGGCAGTGCCGCCATACTCGTCGACGACGACGGCGAGGTGCTGGCGCAGCCGGCGCAGTTCAGTGAGCGTGCTCAGCACCCCATTCGTGCCGGGAAAGGCCGTGACCGGACGGACGAGCTCCCCAACACGGATCGAACGCTCGGCAAGTTCTGGGTTGAAGATGTCGCGGACGTGCACGAAGCCGATGACATCGTCGGTCGAATCCCGGGCCACCGGGTAGCGGGAGTGCGGGCGGGCGGCAACCACCTTCACGGCCTTGAAGATCGGGAGGTCAGCATCGAGGAACTCGACCTCGGTACGCGGGACCATCACCTCGCGCAACTCGCGATCCCCCGCCGCGAAGACATCGTCGATGAGCTCGCGCTCCTCGACGCTCAGGTCCCCGTGGGCGGCCACGAGATCGCGAAGCTCCTCCCCGCTGATCTGCTCCTTGGCTGCGGTCGGATCAACCCCAAACAGGCGGACAATCGCATCGGTCGCCCACGACAGCGCGATGATGAACGGCCGGAAGATCTTGGCCATGATGTCAACCGGAGCTGCAACGAAGAGCGCCACCTTTTCAACCCGCTGGAGCGCGATGCGCTTGGGCACCAGCTCGCCCAGCACGAGCGACACGTATGCGATAACGACCGTCACGAGAATGAAGGCGATCGTCTCTGACGCCCCCTTGCTCAGGCCCCATCCTTGGAGCACGGGCTCTAGGCGCGGCGCGATTCGCGAGGCGCCGAATCCCGCGGAGATGAACCCGGCGAGGGTGACGCCGACCTGGCCGGCTGCGAGGAACCGGTTCGGTTCCAACGCGAGTTGGGCGAGCCGGCGGCCGCGGCGGCCCTGCTCACTGAGCCGCTGCACCTGACTGTCGCGCAGCGACACGAGTGCCAGCTCTGCTGCCGAGAAGAACCCGCCGAGCAGGACGAAGAACAGCACGACGGCGATGTTGATCCAAACGTCGCTCATACCACCACAATAGGGGCGCCCCCTGACCTCACGCCCTCACCGCTACAAAGGGGCCTCTGTAGAATCGAACCCATGACGGACGGAGCTGGCGACCACGACTTCATTGATCGCCTCACCCTCGTGCCGATCGACCGCGACATCTTCACCGGAATCTGTCACTCAGGTGCGCCGATGCGCGCCTTCGGCGGGCAGATTGCCGCGCAGTCCCTCATGGCCGCCGGGGCCACCGTGGGTGATGCCAGCCGCCACGTCCATTCGCTTCATGGCTACTTCCTGCGCCCAGGACGCACCAAAGAGTCGATCACCTACCTCGTCGATCGACCTCGCGACGGCCGGTCTTTCTCGACGCGGTTCGTGCGCGCCGTGCAGGATGGCGAGACGATCTTCATGATGACCGCGTCATTCGCCCTGACCGATCCCGGGCCCACGCATCAGTTCACAGCGCCGACCATCGCGACCCCCTCCTCGCTGCCCGAGTCGCGCATTGCTGACACCGTCCCAACCGAGATTCGCGAGCGCCGGCGTCTGGACTACCCCGAGGAGCAGTTGTTCGAGCTTCGGTTCGTCGAGGCCGAGCACGAGACCCTGCCGCTCGTTGACGACCGCTACGAGCGCACGACCTGGGTTCGCATCACCCAGCCGCTTCCGGACGATCCGCTCATTCAGGCGTGCGCGCTCACCTATCTCTCCGATCTCACGATGGTGGGGACCGCGATCGCGCCGCACCATAACCTCCGGGAGGGTTTGCAACTAGCGTCGATCGACCATGCGATGTGGTTCCACGCCCCGGTACGCGTCGACGAGTGGCTGCTTTTCGCCCAGGACACCCCCGTCGCGAACGGAGGTCACGGCCTCGCGCGCGGCCTGTTCTACGACACGAAGGGGGTGCTCGTGGCCTCGGTCGTCCAAGAGTCGCTCATGCGCAACCGAAATCTCTAAGGTTCGCAGGTCAGCCGTGGGTGCAGGACGTCACCACGTTCTTGACGAGACTGACCGTGAATCGATCCCACCGGAAGTCCATCGTGAGCATCTGCGGCGCGCCATCGATGCTACCGACGCGCATTGAGTAGCCATTCGACGCTGTGAACGCCGCCGCCTTATCGGAGGTCATTGCGCCATCAACCATCTGCCCGCACATGGCGACCATCTGCGCCGAACCAGTGATCTCGCCACCGCCTCCGCTCACCTGCTCAAGGCTCGAGGCAATCGAGATGAGTTGCGCATACGAGAGCCCAGTGGTCGTGATGACGATTGAGGTGCGGCCCGGATCCGTCATCGTCGATGCCGGCCGGGCGGTCATGCGCAGCACTCCGCCGCTCTTGGAAACATCAGCCTTCGAGCACCGGTAGCCCGCAGGGATCTGACGCGGGTTCGCGCTCGACGGTTGGGCGAAGCAGTTCGCGAACACCTGCGCCTTCACATTCACCTGGGTTCCGGGAGATCCGAGGGGAATCGCGACGCTGCCGACCGGTGCCATGCTCGTCGAGTAGGCAGGCTCCACCGCCCATCCGGTATCAGCCCACTTTTCTGCAATGGTGAATGACGGACGCGACGCCGATGCGGCGCGAAGTGCGCCGTACGTGGCGCTGGCGTACGTGTCACCGGAACGCGCCGACCCGTTCGTGAATGTCAATCCGTCGGCGAACACATCGATCGACTTTGTCCTGCGAAGCCCGGCAGTAGTGCTCGGCTCCCACAGCGAGCCTGCGCTACCGAGTCGCGAGGCGGCCTCCTGCCAGGTTTTCTCCGTTGCCGAGGTGTCAGGCGCCGCGACGGCGACAGGTGCCACTGAGGTGAGAGCCCCACTGGCGACGCCGATCGCAAGCAGGAAAGACGCCGACAGCGTACGAAACGAAGGTACGTGGACACTCATCATGGGACAACGGTACGTCATAATTTGTCACCACCGCCCCACGGGTGGGGCGCCTGATGTCATCGCAGTTTCGGGCGGTGTTTACGAGGACATTGCCTTCTGCAAGTTCTCGTCGATTGATCCGAGGAAGTCCTGCGTGGTCTGCCACGGCTGATCAGGGCCGATGAGCATTGCGAGGTCCTTGGTCATCTTGCCCTCTTCGACCGTCTCAATGCAGACGCGCTCGAGGGTCTCCGCAAAGGCGGTCACCTCGGGGGTGCCGTCCATCTTTCCGCGGTGAGCCAGCCCCTGCGTCCACGCGAAGATCGACGCGATCGGGTTCGTCGAGGTCGGGTTCCCCTGCTGGTGCTGGCGGTAGTGACGCGTGACAGTGCCGTGGGCTGCCTCGGCCTCGACAGTGCGGCCGTCAGGGGTCATAAGGACCGACGTCATGAGTCCGAGTGAGCCGAAGCCCTGGGCGACAGTGTCGGACTGGACGTCGCCGTCGTAGTTCTTGCAGGCCCAGACGTAGCCGCCTTCCCACTTCATGGCTGCTGCGACCATGTCGTCGATGAGCCGGTGCTCGTAGGTGATCCCAGCCGTCTCAAACTCCTTGCTGAACTCGGTCTCGTAGACATCGGCGAAGATGTCCTTGAACTGGCCGTCATATGCCTTAAGGATCGTGTTCTTCGTGGAGAGATACACGGGGTATTCGCGGGCAAGGCCGTACCGCATTGAGGCGCGAGCGAAGTCGCGGATCGAGTCATCGAGGTTGTACATACCCATCGCGACGCCCGAGCTCGGGAAGTCGAAGATGTTGAACTCCATCGGCTCCGAGCCATCGGTCGGCGTGAAGGTCATGGTGAGTGTTCCCGCGGACGGGACCTTGAAGTCGGTCGCCTTGTACTGGTCACCGAAGGCGTGCCGGCCGACGATGATCGGCTTGGTCCAGCCCGGCACCAGTCGCGGGATGTTCGAGATGATGATCGGCTCGCGGAAGATGACGCCGCCGAGGATGTTTCGGATCGTGCCGTTCGGAGACTTCCACATCTTCTTCAGGCCGAACTCGTCGACGCGGGCCTCGTCCGGCGTGATCGTCGCGCACTTGACGCCGACCCCGTACTTTTGAATCGCGTGAGCGGAGTCGATCGTGACCTGATCATCGGTGGCATCGCGGTGCTCGATGCTCAAGTCGTAGTACTTGAGGTCGATGTCGAGGTACTTGACGATGAGCTCATCCTTGATGAACTGCCAGATGATGCGTGTCATCTCATCACCGTCAAGTTCGACAACCGGGTTCGTCACCTTGATCTTGCTCATCTGCGCTTCTCCTAAGGTTATGTGTCCAGATCCCCCACCCCGTTTGTCCCATAACGTGGCTCAACCTGCAGAAATCGTCCGGAATACCTCCGAATTCTGCCGGACGCCCCATGAGATGGGACAAACGGAAGAAGGGGGGTTAGAGGTCTTTGACGTCGGCTTGCTTGGCCTTGACGGCCTCGTATGCCTCGACGAGCAGGGCCTTCTCTGCGTCCGTCAGCGGAGTCTCGACGACCCTGCGGATGCCTTCCTTGCCCAGCTCGGCCTCGACTCCGAGGTAGGCACCCGACAGGCCGTACTCGCCATCGACCCATGCGCAGACCGGCATGACGTCGCCTGAATCCTCGTGGATCGCCTTCGCCATCCGAGCAGCAGCAGCCGAGGGCGCGTAGTAAGCGGAACCGGTCTTGAGCAGCGCAACAACCTCGGCGCCACCGTTGCGGGTGCGCACGACGAGCTCCTCGATCCGGTCAGCAGGCATGAGATCGGCGAGCGGCTTGCCGTCGACCGTGCATGCCGAGGCGACCGGGACCATGGTGTCGCCGTGCGAGCCGAGGGTGAGGGTCTTGACCGAGGCAACCGGCACGCCGAGATCCTCAGCGACGAAGTGGGTGAATCGCGCCGTGTCGAGCATGCCCGCCTGGCCGATGACCCGCTGGTACGGGAATCCCGTGACGAGCTGCGCGAGCGCGGTCATCTCGTCGAGGGGGTTCGCGACGTTGATGACGATCGCCTCGGGTGCGTGCTTCGCGATGTTCTCGGCGACCGAGCGCATGATCCTCGCGTTCGTCTCGATGAGGTCCATGCGGCTCATGCCGGGCTTGCGGGGCAGGCCCGCGGTGATGATGACGATCTCGGAGCCCGCGATGACCTCGTAGCCCTCGCCATTCGGTCCGGTTGTCTGGCCGACGACCTTCGTCTCGAAGCCTTCGATCCAGCGCGACTGATTCAGGTCAAGGGCGAGACCCTCCGGCTTGCCCTCGACGACGTCGGTGAGGACGACCGTCTCGAAGATGTCGTACTCGGCGAGGCGAAGCGCCGTTGTCGAGCCGTAGAAACCTGCACCAATGACTGAAACCTTGCCGCGACGAGCCATGGCAGACCAATGCCTTCCGAAAGGGTGGACGGGGGATATCTCGACGTCAAGATACCTTAGGGGCGGGGCTGGTGAGACACGGGAGTACGTCCCGTCGCTTCATCAGAGGGGCATCGTTCGTGTGGTAGCATTTTGCATGATCTATGCCAAATTGACGTGTATCACCACTCTGGTTGCCGGGTGCGTGCTGTCCATGGGAACTGGCACCGCATGGGCCACCGACGGCACCTCGCCGCAGGCCCAGGCTGACGCTCTCGGAAAGATGGTCACGAGCGCTGACGTTCCCTCGTCCCTCCTCGTCGATCCAGGTTGGGAGTTCACCACCAAGGTCGACCGCTACGACCTCAGGTTCGAACTCTGCACGAAGAATGGGGTCGCAATTGAAGGCCTCCCTGCTCCGATCATGCACCAGGTCGAGTTCGGTGAGACCGATCTCCTGTCGGACCCAATCTCCGTCCAGCAGAACATCTGGCAGTTCACCACGCCTTCCGAAGCAAAGCGCGCTTGGCGGGTCATGCAGGCCAGGGCCAAGGACTGCTCTGGCACCACGAAGGAACCAGGCGATTCCGCCGGCAAATTCGCCACTCAGGTACTCACGAACGGCACCACCCGCGCAGTCGTCAATGGCCAGCCCGGCATCTGGACCCACTCGCTCTACAGGTCAGGGGTCACCCCTTCAGGCGAGGGCGGTTACTACGTTGCGTTCTTGCTCGACGATGCCATTCAGACGGTGGAGTACGACTTCGCTGAGGGCACGGTGCTGCCCGAATCCGACCGCTGGCCCGTGAAGAAGCTGGCGCAAACCCTGGCAAACCGCTGGCTTGCCGGTGGTTCGACTAGCCCTCCCGCATCATAGGCAGGGCCGCCACCTGTCGGCCCAGTTCATCACGCACGTATTCGAGCTCCCGAACCACGTACTCCGTGATGTCACCGGTCTTCAGGTGATCTGGTAGCACGTCCCAGGTGTATGTCTCGATCTCCAGATGGGTTGACAGCGGAGTCGCAGCGTGGACAGCCAGAGCCGCATCGATTCCCGCTCGCGTCGTCTGAAAGGGCCCGAGTTCCGCGAGGAACACCGGGACGTGGAAGTGTGTTCTCCATTCGCGCGGACCGGGGTCAGCCTCCCATGCTGTGATGGCATCCTCAAGGTTGAGGAACCGAGTGAGCACCCCGTTTCGCCGTTCGGTGGTCTGGCTCAGGTAGATGGTCCCGGTGTACCGGCGAAGCTCGTCGACGATCTCAGGGGTCACTTCAGGGACCATGAGCGCGGCGGCCTCCTGGAGTTTGAAGATCGGTATGCCGGCCGCGACCAGGAGTTGTAGGTCTTCGGTTATGTCCTCAAAGGCCACCGACTGATGGCAGATGTCGAACACAATACCGAGGTGACGACGCACTCCCCCGAACACCTCGGCAAGCGGCTGACCGGTGAGTTCTGCGACCCTGCAGTAGCTCGCGGCGGTGTAGACGTGCGAATGAAAGTAGTCGACCGTCTCCGGGATCGTTTCGAGGAAGCAGAACGGTTCAGGCTCGAGCGCCAGCTTCACTCTGCGGCCGGTGCTCTTCTCAAGATCCATGAGGGTCGCGACAACCCTCAGCAGGTTCTCGGTGAACTCCGCGATGTACGCGTCGTCGACGACCTTCGGACGAAACGCGAGGGGGGCGCTTTGGATCGTCGGCTCGACCTCTGGTCCGGTGATTTCCGTGAGGATCCGCGCAACGTTCATCGTGTACTGGGTTCGATCCTCGGTCGTCCAGTCCGGCTCGTACACGCGCTCCTTCACCAGTTCACCCTTGAACGGCCCGAACGGGAAGGCATTCACCGTGTACACGTACAGGTCATTGGTATCGAGGAACCGCTTAACCCAGGCGCGCTCGGCAGGATCATTGACGAGTACCTCAGCCGAGGCGTTCGAGATGCGCAGCGATACTCCCATGGGCGAACCCGGGCTGAACCGACGCTTCACCTCGGGGAGGAACTCCTCAAGGCTCGCCCGCATCTCCGGCCAGGTATCGCCAGCATGCACAAGTGTCGAGTAGGTGAGGTGCCCATAGCCGTTTCCAAGATCCATCTGGGTGCCTTTCGTCGAGTCAGGATGGAATCGTGACGTCCCACGCCGTCGTTTCGAGCAGCGTTTTCGCGTGGGTGAGGAATTTCGCTGCGTAGGCGCTGTCGATGGCCCGGTGGTCCCATGACAGGGCGAGTGCGCCCTTCGACCGGACAGCGATTGCAAGTGTGCCGTCGTCGAGGGTGACGACGCTGGGCTTCGGGCTCACGGCATCGAAGGACAGGATCCCAACGTGTGGCTGATTGATTATGGGCATCGTCAGGACGCTCCCGTAGCTGCCGTTGTTGGTAACTGCGAACGTCGATCCAGCGAGGCTGTCGGCCGTCAGCGTGCCACTGCGTGCTGCGCCTGCGAGGGCCTGAAGCGTTATCGCGGTCGCGGCGACACTGAGCGTCTGGGCTTCTCGTATCACCGGCACGATGAGCCCGCCAGCACCTAAGTCAACGGCCACACCTAGGTGCACCGACTCGGAAACAAGCAGTCCATCTTGGCGGTACTCGGCATTGAGATGTGGGTACTCCGTGAGTGCCAGACTCACCGCGCGTACAACGTACGGCAGGTACGTGAGCGAATGCCCGTACCTCGCGCGCCACTGGCCGGTGAGCGTCTGTCTCGAACGATCCACCGCCGAATAGTCGACCTCAACCACACTCCAGGCGGTCGCCGCCGCACTAAGCGACTCGCGAGTTCGTCGAGCGGCGATCTGCCGCACCCGTGAATGCTGAACAAGGTACGTGCCCGACGGAGCAGAAAGCGGCGCATCGTTGTGGAACCCTTGGACTGAGGTCGGGCGGTGGGTCGGCACATCTTGCGCACGGATCGTTCCCGAGGGTGACGAGAGCGACCCGATGTCGACGCCACACTCCGACGCGAGCCTGCGTGCCCTCGGAGTTGAGCGAGGACGCGCGGCCTGCCGCTCCGGCGGGCGTGCATCCGAAGTGCCGCTGCCGATCTCGAGTAAAGGTGCACCAACGCCGATAATGGCCCCGACGGCCACGAGAAGCGATGTCACTGGCCCAGCGCTGGACGCGACGACCTCGGTGTCGACCTTGTCAGTCGAGATCTCGGCGATGGGCTGATCGATGGCGACGATGTCCCCCACCGAAACGAGCCAGCGTGTCAGTTCCCCCGCTGTGACGGTTTCTCCGAACTGCGGCATGAAAACCTGGGCCACGTCTGATCTCCTCGCATGAAGTGGTTGCGGACGACGATGGGCTCAGCCAGTAACCATACGAACAGCAAGATCGACAGCACGGGCCACCGATGGCAGCACCTCGTCTTCGAGATGGGTGGCGAAGGGCAGCGGCACTGCGGCCGCGGCCAGTCGTTTCACCGGAGCATCAAGGTCGTAGAAGCCCTCGTCCGCGACGATCGACGCCAGGGTTCCGCCCCAGCCGCCCTGATACGGGTTCTCCTCAACGATGAGGATGCGGCTGGTCTTGGCGATGCTCCCCAGCACGGTCGCAGCGTCCAACGGCACAAGGGTGCGGAGGTCAATCACCTCGGCGGAGATGCCCTGCTGCGCCAACTGATCCGCCGCCTCAACCACGAGTGGCATCGACCAAGCCAGCCCGACAAGGGTGATGTCGGCGCCCTCTCGAACGATGTTCGCCTGTCCGAACGGGATGACATGGCCTTCCGGCGCGGGCGCGCCTTTCGTGGCAAAGAGGGCCTTGTGCTCGAAGAAGAGCACCGGATCATCACTGCGAATCGCAGTCGCCATGAGCCCGATGACGTCGGACGGCGTGGACGGCGCGACGATCACGAGCCCGGGGACGGTCATGGCCCAGTTCTCCACCGCCTGCGAGTGCTGCGCCCCGAAACCAAGCCCACCGCCGTTCGCGGTGCGGACCACCATGGGCACCTTGACCTGGCCTCCGGTCATGTACCGGACCTTGGGCATCTCGTTGGCGATGAAGTCCCAGCAGCAGGCGAGGAAGTCGGAAAACATGATCTCTGCCACCGGGCGAACGCCCGACATCGCCGCACCCATCGCCGCGCCGACGATTGCCTGCTCGCTGATGGGCGTGTCCCAGATCCGACTCGCGCCGAACTCCTCGAACAAGCCGGCGGTCGTCTTGAACACTCCGCCGGCCGCGCCGATATCCTCGCCTATGCACACCACCGAGGGATCACGTCGCATTTCACGGGCTATGCCCTCTGCGACTGCCTCGCGATAGGTGATCAATTCCGCCATTGGGATCCTCCATCGGCCCAGACATCGGTGAACGCCTCCGACGGGTCGCTCAATGGTGCGTTCTTCGCTGCCTCTATCGCCGCGAGTACCTCCACCTGTGCCGTCCGCTCAATGACGCCGATCTCTTCTTCAGGAATTCCGGATGCCACGAGCCGAGCCCGCAGGACCGTGACCGGGTCCCGCATCAGCCACTCCTCGAGTTCGCCCTCGGGCCGGTACTTGGCCGGATCGGTGCGCGAATGCCCGTAATGGCGGTAGGTGAGGCACTCGATGATCGATGGCCCTTCTCCTCCTCGCGCCTTCACGACCGCCTTGGCCACCTCGTCCCGCACCGTGATGACGTCATTTCCGTCAATCACGATTCGCGGCAGTGAATAGGCTGATGCGCGATCTGCCGCGGGATGCTCGACCGCCGTCACGGCACTGATCGGCGTGTACTCCATATAGAGGTTGTTCTCGCAGATGAAGATGACCGGGAGCTTCCAGACTGCCGCGAGGTTGATCGCCTCATGGAATGCACCGATGTTCGTCGCTCCGTCGCCGAAGAAGGCCACCGACACCTGTCCTGACTTTCGCAGGACGGACGACCATGCGGAGCCCACCGCCATAGGTAGATGGGAGCCGATGATGGCATAGGACCCCATCATGTTGTTCTCGGCGCTGGTGAGGAGCATCGAGCCCCCCTTGCCCTGCGATGATCCGGTTGCCTTGCTCATCAGCTCCGCGAGGCAGGCTTCGGCGCTCAGCCCGCGGGCCATGGCGTGGTGGTGGCCGCGGTACGTAGCCCACACGTAGTCATCCGGGTTCAATGCTGCGGAGGCGCCGACTGCCACTGCCTCGTGTCCGGCTGCTAGGTGCGTGGTCCCCTTGACCAGGCCACTCATGAACAGGTCGAAGGCCGCCTTCTCGGTACCGCGAATGCCGAGCATCTGCGCGTAGTAGGCCTCCAGATCGGCTCGACTCACCGCGACGGCAACTTCTTCGACCACCTCAGGCTCCCACATTCGCCGCAGCGTGGGTGGCCGTGTTCTTGTGCGATTCCGAGTCGCGCAGGGTGTTCAGGGCCCCGCCCGTCGTGTAGTACCGCCTGCCAGCCACGAGCAGTTCCTCCGCTGGGAACTTCGTGATGACCTCGCAGCCATCCTTCGTCACGATGAGCTCCTCCTCGATACGAGCAGCGCCCCAGCCATCCTTGGCAGGCCAGTAGGTTTCCAGCGCAAAGACCATCCCCTCCTCGAGGGTCTCCGGCGCGTCGAATGAGGTGAGCCGACTGAAGATCGGCCTCTCCCAGATGCTGAGACCCACACCGTGGCCGTATTGAAGCGCGAAGGCCGCCTCCTCGTTCGCGAACCCGAATTCCTGCGCGGTCGGCCAGAGTTCGACGATGTCAGCGGTGGTCGCACCCGGCTTCACCATCTCGATAGCCCGATCCATGTACTCACGGCAGATCGTGTAGGCATCACGCTGGGTGGCGGATGCACTCCCCACAGCGAATGTCCGGTAGTAGCAGGTTCGATAGCCGTTATAGCTGTGCAGGATGTCGAAGAACGCCGGATCCCCGGGGCGAATAATGCGATCGCTGAACACGTGCGGATGAGGCGAACAGCGCTCGCCTGAGATGGCATTGACACCCTCGACGTGCTCCGAGCCGAGGTCGTAGAGGGTCTTCGCCACAAGCCCGACGCACTCGTTCTCCTTGACTCCTGGGCGGAGGAATTCGTACAGGTGCTCATACGCGGCGTCCACCATCGATGCGGCGTGCGTGAGAAGCCCAATCTCATCCGGGGTCTTGATACGGCGCGCCTCGAGAAACACCTGCTGCCCGTCGACGACCTGCAGGCCGAGCGCCTGCATCGCGAAGAGGACTGGCATCTCGATGACGTCGACCCCGATCGGCTCATGCTCGAGCCCAATCTCAGCAAGCACCGCGTAGATCTTCCTCGCGACGTCCTCAGCGCGACCAGCGGAGGGGCCGATCGCGCCACGAAGGGTCGAGATGCCCGCACGAGATCCTGAGCCAACGGTGGCTCCGTGATGCGGCTCATGGCCATTGAGTCCAGCATCAGTGTGTGCTGCATCGAGCCATGGGGTCTGCAGCTGATGGTGTCTGGCCGCCGAGCCGAAGTCCCACAGGACCGGTGCACCGCCCCGCGGAAGCACCGCGAACCGAATCATCTTGTCCATTGCCCAGGTCCCGATGTGGGTGCCGGTCATGTACCGGATGTTGTGGAAATCGAAGGTGAGGAGCGAACCGATCTCGGACGCCGTCAGGGCATCGTTCAATCGAGCAAGGCGCTGTTCGCGCAGCCGGCTCATGTCGAGCCGGTTCTCCCAGTCGACATTCATGTCTCCGTACGTGGGCGACCCCATGGAAATCCTCCGAGTAGCGAATGATGCACCTACATTCGTTCAGTGCAGATTAACAGTACAGCGAACGTCGAACAAATTGTTCAGTAGTGCTTATCATTCAGGGCCGAGTAGGCAGGTCCTCAAGCTTGGGCCTCGTCGCGATATAGCTGGCGATCGCAGCCTCCCGCTCGTCCTTCAGGTAGTACGCAACCTCGACCAGTTCCAGCGCAAGGCCATCGGGATCGCTGAAGTAGCACCATCGCCAACCCGCGAGCGGGCCCGCATCGACGACGTTCACGTCCGAGTAGAAGACAACACCCTTGGCTTCGAGCTCGGCCTTCTTCGCACGGATGTCCTCCACCTTGAAGCACACATGCGCCGCTCCGAGGAAGTTGTTCGGGATGTGGGTGGTGTTGTCGGCGGGACGATTGCCGTACTCGATGAGCTCCATCGTGGAATGCTCACCCACCCACAGGCACGTTTGTCGGAGCGTCGCACCCGGCACCCCAACGCCACGCTCGAGCTCTGGACCGACAAACCAAGGAGTCGGCTCGTTCGCGAACGGCAGGCCGAGGATGTCGTGGTAGAAGTAGATCGACCGGTCAAGGTCGCTCACTACGAGCCCTACGTGGTGCACTGCCTGAAACTCCATGCCCATGGCCAACTCCTTTTCGCGTGGGTGTGATCGACTACTTGGAACGGACGAGAACCTTGAGCTGGTCGCCCTGAGGATCGACGAGGACGTCGAAGCCCTTTGTCACGACGTCCACGAGGTCAATCGTCGTGGTGACCGCCCTAGCGACGGGGAACTTTCCCGCAGCAACCAGTCGGATGACACGGGGCCAGTCGGTGAGGTTGTAGCACCAACTGCCCTTCACCTGGATCTCCTTGTTCGCCACCAGCATCATGTCGATGATCGCTGGGGCGGTATGCAGTCCCGTCTGCACAACCTGACCGCGCGCCCGAGTGCTGGCGATCGCAGTGGTCATACCCGGTGTGGTTCCAGAGCATTCGACCGCGAGATCGACGCCGATCCCGCTCGTGAGGCCCATGATGAGTTCCGTGAAGCCCGGATCGGTCGGATCGATGACCTCCCCGATGTCCATGGCACGGGCCAGCGCCGCGCGATTCGGATTCGGCTCGGCAATGACGACCGTCGCGGCACCGATCGCATTGGCGTACATCGCCGACAGCACGCCGATGGGGCCTGCGCCCGTGACGAGCACGATGTCACCACCGGTTACCCCTGCCCAGTCAACCCCGTAGGCCGCCACGCAGGCCGGCTCGATGACCGCGCCCTCAATGTCCGACACCGAGTCGGGGAGGACGGCCACCTGGGACTCCTTGACCACCGCGTAATTCGCGAGGGCACCGGTCTCACTGCTCAGCCCCGTGCACGCCATGTTCAGGCACAGTTGCCCGTTTCCGCGGCGGCAGTGGTAGCAGCGCCCGCAGATGATGATCGGGCAGACCGAGACCCTATCGCCGACCCGGACATCGCGGACATCAGACCCGATAGCCGCCACGGTACCGGCGAACTCGTGGCCGAGTGTCTGGGGCAGGCTTGCCCCGGTGAGCGGGTGTGGGCTTGCCGG
>CAMAWO010000002.1 GCA_945861925.1 Bifidobacterium breve
GGCCGTCGAGACGAACCACTCGCGGCACTCCAACTCCGCCGTGTCGTAGGCGTAGCGACGATAGCCACCCGTCACGGCGAAACGCCCGATCGGCTCGAGTTCAGCCCATAGGGTTTCGAACTCGGTCACATGAGCACCTTCGACAGGAATGACTTCGTTCGCTCGTGCTGGGGATTCACGAGGACATCGCGCGGGTGGCCGCTCTCGATGACGACCCCGCCATCCATGAACACCAGGTTGTCGCCCACCTCTCGGGCGAAACCCATCTCGTGCGTGACAACGATCATCGTCATGCCGTCGTCGGCCAGTTGGCGCATGACGTCAAGCACCTCGCCCACCAGTTCGGGATCAAGGGCCGACGTCGGCTCGTCGAAGAGCATGAGCTTCGGTTCCATTGCCAGGGCGCGCGCAATCGCGACTCGCTGCTGCTGGCCACCGGAGAGCTGATTGGGATAGACATCAGCCTTATGCGTCAGGCCGACCCGATCCAGAAGTCGATCAGCCCTTTCTCGAACGACCGCAGCACTTTCGCGCTTCACCCGGATGGGGGCCTCCATGATGTTCGCGAGGGCGGTCATGTGCGGAAACAGATTGAACGTCTGGAAAACCATGCCGATTTCCCGGCGCTTGCGAGCAACCTCCCTCTCGTGCAATTCGTAGAGCTTGCCGCCGTGCTCGCGATAACCGATGAGCTCACCATCGACCGACAACCGGCCCGCATCGATGCGCTCAAGGTGGTTGATGCACCGCAGGAAGGTCGATTTGCCCGAGCCTGAAGGTCCAACGAGACAGAACACCTCGCCCGTCGCAACCTCTAGCTCGATGCCGTTCAGCACCTGCAGGTGCCCAAAGCTCTTGTGCACCTGCTCGCTCTTCACCATTGGGGCAGTCACCTGATACCTCCGCTAGAACTCGTCACGCTGGGGGCAGGTACCTCAGGCCGAGGCGAGTGGAATGTGAAGAAATTCCGGCGGAGTCGCTGCCACGCGGTCGGCGGCATGGTGCGCGCATTGCCCTTTGCGAAGTGCCGTTCGATGTAGTACTGCCCCACGGTCAGGACCGACGTCAAGATCAGGTACCAAAGGCTGGCGACGATGAGGAGCGGAATCGTCTGGAAGGTCCGAGAGTAAATCGACTGGGCTGAGTAGAGCAGTTCGGGTAGCGTCACGATGCTCACGAGCGACGTGGTCTTGAGCATGCCGATAGTTTCGTTGCCTGCTGGCGGGATGATCACCCGCATGGCCTGCGGCAGGACGATGCGACGCATCGTGAGCAGCCGGCGCATGCCGAGCGCGTGCGCCGCCTCGACCTGACCATCGTTGACCGACTGGATCCCCGCTCGCGAGATCTCAGCCATGTACGCCGCCTCATTTAGTCCCAGACCCAAGATGGCTGCGATGAACGGGGTGATCGCGGCATTCGTCTCGACCGAGAAGAAGGTAGGCCCAAAGGGAACGCCAATCGAAAGTTCGGGGAACAACGCCGCGAGATTGAACCAGAAGATGAGTTGTACGAGCACCGGAGTGCCCCTGAAGAACCAGATGTAGACCCAGCTGATGGTCGAAAGGACAGGGCTGGGCGATAGTCGCATCACCGCCAGGATCACGCCGAGCACGATGCCCACCACCATCGCAACGAGGGTGAGATAGAGGGTCTGGCCAACGCCCTTGAGGATCGTCTCGGAGGTGAAGTACTGCCCGACGACACCCCACTGAAACAGCGGGTTGCTCACAAGCGCGTTGACGAACATGGCGGCCAGCACAAGCATGGCGGCTACTGTCAGCCAGCGCCCCGGGTGTCGCAGTGGTACGGCCTTGATCGGGCTCACCTCACCGGAACTCAACTGATCTCCTCTGCCGCGCCCGTCGGTCCCGTTGCCTTGCTGGCAGCAGTCTGGCTCACTCGAGTCCGGGGGAAGTGCAGAACTGGAAAGCCGAGCTCGGCCAACGACGTCCGGTAGGCAACGGCGATCCGGTCGAACGTCATCTGGAGTTCGGCGCCGAGATCAAGGGGCAGCCACTCCGGCCGTTGCCACTCCACGACGCGCTGGTCTTCCTCAAAGAAGGGGATGAATCCCGCATCAAGCTCTGGCCCGGTGTAGACCAGCGTGTTCGGAAAGGACGTCACCCAGAAGATTTTCGTCTCCTGAGCCGAAACCGGGCACATTGCGATGTAGGTGTAGTAGGCAATATCGTCTTTGCCAGCGCCCTTGATCCAGCAGGCGAAGGGGAGCTCAGCTCGATACTCGTAGTCGACGAACCTGGTCGCGGGCTTCCCATCAATCGGCGGCGACCAGCGGTCCCTCGTGAGGTACGGGAAATTGAAGGTGATCGAGAGATCGTCCATATTCGTGATCGGACGATAGGGCTCGACAATCTCAATATCGGGGTTGCCGAAGTTTCCCGCATGGAGCACGCCGAAGTGTGAGATGTCCAAGAAGTTCTCGACCATCCGCGGTGCCTGGCACTGCCATGTTGGCGGCGCTCCCGCGTACAGCCACCAGTCGGGATTCGTGGCTTCCGGCACAACAGGGATACCTCGGCGCTCCTCGCCCTCCTGCGCAAGGCAGGTCCAGACCAGGCCCGCGTAGTCGACGACCCGATAGGCGGCAATCCGGACCTTCTCGGCGAGCGCCTGGTTAGAAACCTGTGGGATGCGTAGGCACTGGCCATCGGCGTCGTACTCCCACGCGTGGTACGGGCACCTGATGCATCCCTCGTCGGTGACCGTGCCGCCAGCGGAGAGCATCGTGCCGCGGTGGGCGCACAGGTCGTCGGTGAGGCCCAAGGTCCCGTCCGCTGAGCGCCAGAGTGCGAGGTCCTCGTCGAGGAGTCTCACGCCAATGACCTCACCGGACCCAACGTCGGCCGAGCGCGCGATCGGGTGCCAGTAGGGGCGAGCGGCATCGAGAAACAGTGCTTCGTCCTGTGGCGATCGGGCTGGTGTTCGCACTGCTACCTCACAATGTCGATGGGTCGAGTTCTTGGCCAATACTCATGAGGTAATTCCCGCGCACAACGAGCGGAGGCACTCGACGAGTTACGACCGTGCCTCCCATCTCGACGCGAACGGGCCGGGACCCCATATCCGGGTCGTCGACAGCGTGTAGCCAACCAACGACATCCCCCGCTCCGACTCGGTCACCGAGCCCCACGGCCGGCTCGAAAAGCCCAGGACCGGGCGCCATCACTGACGAGCGCGAGTCATTGACATCGATGAATTGAGTGCCGGCCGTAGGCGGCGCGTCCGCCTCCCGAAGCACTCCCCAGTGATGGAGGAGCCGATTGAGCCCATCGCGGGCGGCCCTCAGCGTGTGCAGGTTGATCGTCCCTCCACCGGAGAGTTCAGTCGACACCATGACGACCCCGGCCTGATCGCAGGCAGTGTCCATCGCACGGTTCTCGGTGCACTCGTCGTAGACAAGTGTGTAGGGCAAACCCATGGCGACCATTGCAGCAGCCTGCGCTGCCGAATCTCGACCGTGGGGCATGCGGGTCATGAACCCGCACGGCACGTATTCCGAGGCCTTTCCTCCGGAATGTAGGTCAGCGGCGAATGTGCAATGCGGCAGCACGTACCGAGTCAGGTAGTCGGCGAGCGCATAGGTCGGCGTCCCGTCGGGATCTCCCGGGTAGGCCCGATTGAGGTTTCCGCCATCGAGAGGTGAGATTCGACTGCTGTCGAGCACCGCCGGCAGGTTCAGCGCGGGCATGATGATGATGCGCCCGCTTACCTGACTCGGCGTGAGCGTCCTGGCGAGATTCTGCAGGAGGATCTGCCCCTCGTACTCGTCGCCATGCGTGCCAGCCGTGAGGAGCACGGTCGGGCCAGGGCTCCCGTTGATGATCACAACGGGCACGGGGATGACGCCGTATTCAATCCCGGGGGTTGTCGAGTGGACGAGGCCAATGTGGCCAACCGTGCGCCCGGGTGCATCGAGGTCGAGGGTGGTACTCGTGCGAGTCGGCGGGCCGAAATCTCTCGCTGTCATGTCGGGTGCCTGCCTCGTCGGTGGGTGTTGGTTCTCTCGTGAGCAGGTGGCGGGAAGGCCGCTCGGCCTTCCCACCACCTCCAGCTCATCCGTTCGATCTAGCCCTTTGCCGCGTTGATCGTCGCGGTCGTCACCTTGCCGGAGGACAGGCCCCACTTGTCGGCGATGGCCCCATACGTGCCGTCGTCCATCAGCCCTTGCAGGGCTGCGGATGCAGCTTCCGCCATGCCGCCACCCTTCTTGAACACCATGCCACCGGGGCCCGCGTTGATGAGCGGCCCCACTGCGATCTCAAAGGCCCCTGCCGAATTCTGGGCGATGTAGGCGGCATTCCCGCTGTCGGCGATCGCCACGTCGGCGCGGCCGCTCTGAAGTGCGAGCGGAAGCTCCTCCGATCCACCGAGCGAAAGCACCTCAATTGGAGCCATGCCGGCGGCCTTGCAGTCAGCATCAATGGCAGGGATCGTGACGACCTCCTGGGTACTGCCCTTGAGCACTGCGGTCTTGACACCGCAAAGCCGGGTGTCGAGGGACAGCCCCTTCGGGTTGCCGGTAAGGACGAGTGCCGAATCGCCGGACTCGAAGTAGGTGACGAAGTCAACCTCCTTTTGGCGCTCCGGAGTGATGGAGAATGCGGATACTCCAGCCTCGTAGCGGTTGCTGGCGAGCGACGGGATGATCGAGTCAAATGCCGCGTCAACAATCACGAGCTGGAGTCCGAGGCGGTTCGCCATCTCAGTTGCCAGATCGACATCGAATCCAATCGGTGTGACGTTGTCAGTGTCCTTGTAGCCGAATGGCGGGTAGGCGACCTCCATGCCGACGGTCAGTGCCCCATCATCGGCAATACCCACCGGGAGCAGTGCGACTGCCGCCGCGTCAACACCGGCAGCAGCTGCCGAGGCTGCGGGCGCAGATGGTGATGCAGCCGGAGCAGTTGCTGAGGACTCCGCCGTAGTGCTGCCACCGCAGGCGGCTAGCCCCAGTACCAACGCTGCGGCCGAGACCGTGATGCAGGCGGCTCGCGCCCGCGTCGTGGAAGTTTTGCTCATTGTGCTGCCTCCTTGAAATGGCCGGGCGCGGTGCCCGGACCTGATATTTGCCCTGCGCGAGTGCGCTCTTGTCTTAAATGACGTGGGTCTAGTGAACTGCCTGCTTGACTTCGGAGATGCGCGCCTCAAGCTCGGCGGCAAGTCGCTGGGCGGATATCCGTCTCGCCTTGGCCACGCCGGCATCTTGGGCGATCAGCACATCGTGCTCGTTGGCTGGCCTGCCTCGAAGGCCAATCTCCTGCCACTCGAGGGCGTCGGCATCCTCCTGCAGGACGGTCTTCAGGCCCTCAATCAGCTCGTCGGTCGCCCACTGCTGGTCCACCCCAAAGTTGCGTGAAAATGCATAGAAATACCAACTGTTTTCAGCATCAATCGGCGTGATGCCGTTGAGGACCTTGATCAGGAAGCCCTCTTCTCTCGGGCGGCCTTCGCCAGTGATGCCCGAGTGAAGAATGTGGAAGCTCGGAATATGGAACTCCGTGCAGTGGAATCGGTCGTACAGGCCTTCGGTCGCCATGGTGCTCGCATACAGCGGTGGCGCAGCCACGCTCGGCATCAGCCTGTCGACGCTCACGACCTGCCCATCGACCTCGACGGTCACGCCGTGCTTGTAGATGTAATCATCGCCAACGGTGGACGTATGGATGAATGACTCGTGAGTAAGATCCAGCAGATTGTCATGGATGAGGTCCGCGCGGCACTTGAAATGGAAGCTGTGCGTCACGGTGGCCCACGCTGGATCATTCATCCAGTGGGTGTCGGGCACCATGCCCACGTCGGCCAGATCCCGGTCGCCCGTCCAGATCCAGATCCATCCATCCTTTTCGACCACGGGAAATGACCGCACCCGGGCGCGCTCGGGAATCGATTCCTGGGCCGGCACCCGCACGCACGCACCCTCGCAGTCGAAGGTGAAGCCGTGGTACCCGCACTCAATCGAATCGTCGACGACACGTCCGGCCGAGAGGGGAAACGCACGATGCGCACAGCGATCCTCGAGAGCCACTGCACCACCGTCGCGTTTGCGATAAAGCACTACCGGGATCTCGCAGATCACCCTGCGGATCGGCTCGCGAATCACCTCTGTTGTCCAGGCCGCGACGTACCACGTGTTGAGGATGTACATGTCGCCTCCGGGATACATTGGATACATTGGATACATTCTGAAACCTAACAGCAGTCGATGCCCTTGCGAGGCACTATCGCAACATTGGTAAACAGAACATCGTTGAGAAGGAGCAGGATCGTGACCATGTCGTTCGCCCGTCCGGCCGGCGGCCTCGCAAAGACTGCGCAAGACCCCCGCCCCCTCGCCGTCCGCGTGTACGAGAGCGTCCGCGACAGCATCGTGACCGGCCAGATCGAACCGAACACCCAATTGGTGCAAGAGCAGGTTGCGGAGGCCCTTGGCGTCTCACGCACGCCGGTGCGCGACGCGCTCCTCCGACTTGCCCACGAGGGTCTCGTTACTCGGATCTCCGGTGGCGGATACCTTGTGAACGACCTCGCCGAGCAGGACATCCACGACATTTTCGAGGTCAGGCAAAGCCTCGAGTCACTCGCCGTTCGGCTCTCCTTCGGCCGCCACACTCCCGGTCAACTGACGCTCCTGCGCGCACTGGTCGACGAGATGGCCGAGCGGGCCGCCGATCCTGATGCCCCCTGGTTCGAACTCAACCGAGACTTCCATGTGGCCTTAATCGCCCCGTGCGGGAATCAGGCGCTCATCTCGATGCTCGGTGAACTTTGGAACAAGCCGGTCAATCGCCTCATCACCCGGCAGTACGTGAGCGACCCCGGGCACATCCACCGCATGGTGGGCGAGCATCGAGCCTTGGTCGAAGCAGCCGCCTCAACAGATGCCGACATCATGAACGCCCTGGCCCTCGAGCACCTGCAGCTGGGCTACGGCGAAATCTCCATTGAACGGCAACGCTAAATCAGGAGAAGTAGGTCTCGATGCCCGCTGCAATCCACTCGGCGTATTGCTGCTGGCCCTGACTTGTTGACATTCGCGCGGCGTCCGCCTTGTTTCGCATGTTGCCAAGTTCGACGATCACCGTCGGGACGTCGCTGAAGTTCAGCGTGGTCTGATCACCGCGGATCGACAGCGTGCTCGACAGGTAGGTTGCGGGCTCGGCACCGGCGCGAGTCATGCCGCTGATCATCGCGCGGGCCAGCTGGCGGCCCGGCTTCGCGACGTCGGTCGTCCAGCCCTTAATGGCGCTAGGCGCAATGACGTGGAACCCGCGACCGCTCGCGGGGGCGCCATCGGCGTGGATGCTGATCATGGCGTCGGCCTTGGCCTCAGTGCCGATCCTGGCCCGGTCCCAGGTGCAGGGGCCCCAAGCCTCGCGCGAGTTCGACGAGCGAGTAAACACCACTGTCGCGCCCTGATCCTCGAGTAGCGCACGCAGTCGCTTCGCGACGCGCCAGTTGAAGGTCGCCTCGGGCAGCCCGGCATTCGTTGCGGTGCCGGTCGTGTTGCAGCCCTTAACTATCGAGCCGTTGAACTTTGTCGCGCTCACCTCCTTGGCGAACTTCGGGTTCGAGTTGCCGAGCTGATGGCCGGGATCGAGGACGATGATGCGCCCAGCAAGCGGCTTCTCGGCAGCAGCGGCCGGCGCCTGGAAAGCCAGTCCGAGCAGGGAGGCAGCAAGGACCGCGGGGATAAGCCTCATAGCACCAGCAGCATACGGTGGTTGCCGAGCGTGTTCGGCTTCGCACGCTCAAGCCCCAGCATCTCGGCGACACCCTCGTCATATGAGTCGAGCAACTGCTCGTACACCGCATGATCGACGGGCACACCGTCGATTTCCACGAACCCGTGGCGAGCAAAGAACTCGGTCGCGAAGGTCAGGCAGAACACTCGTTTGATGCCGAGGGTGCGAGCCCTCGCCAGCAATGCAAGCAGGACAGCGGACCCGATGCCAGTGCGCTGGGTGCCCGGCACGACGGCGACGGTGCGCACCTCAGCGAGATCCTCCCACAGGACGTGGAGCGCCCCGCAGCCGAGCACCTCACCACCTGAGGTCCCATCGACTGCCACGACGAATTCCTGCACATCCTCGTAAAGCGTCACCATGCTCTTCTTCAGCATCCGCGGGCCGTCGCCCGCAAAGCTGTCGACGAGCGCCCGAATCGCTCGGACATCACCGGTCTCGGCCGGCCGAATGATTGCGTTCATCGCTCTGGTTTCACGAGCGGGAACAGGATGGTCTCGCGGATGCCGAGCCCAGTGAGCGTCATGAGAAGCCGGTCGATGCCGATGCCCACGCCTCCTGACGGCGGCATGCCGTATTCCAGTGCTCGCAGGAAGTCCTCGTCGAGGCGCATCGCTTCGGCATCGCCCCCTGCGCCGAGCGCGGCCTGCTCCACGAGCCGCTGGCGCTGGATGACGGGGTCGACGAGCTCGGAGTAGCCGGTGGCCTGCTCATAGCCGTTGACGTACAGGTCCCATTTCTCCACCTTGCCGGCATCCGTGCGGTGGTCGCGCACGAGCGGCGAGGTATCGACCGGGAAGTCCATGACAAAGACTGGTCGACCCTCGAAGGAGTCGATAACGTGATGCTCGAACAGCCCCTCCACGAGCTTGCCGGCAATCGCCGACGACTGCACCTCGATCCCCGCCTTCGAGCAGAGGGCGAGCAGTTCCTCCCGACTCGTCATCGGGGTGATCTCGACCCCGACGGCGTCCGAGGTCGACCCATAGAGCGAGATCTCCGGCCACACCCCCGAGAGGTCGTGGACCGAGCCGTCCGCGTGCACCACCTCGAGGGTGCCAACGGCCGCCAGGGCTGCCTCTTGGATGAGCTCACGGGTGAGCGCCGCTACGTCGCGATAGTCGGCGTAGGCCTGATAAAACTCGAGCATCGCAAACTCTGGTGAATGGGTGGAGTCGGCGCCCTCATTACGGAAGTTTCGGTTGATCTCGAAGACCCGCTCGATTCCGCCGACGACTGCTCGCTTCAAGAACAGCTCCGGTGCAATCCGAAGAAAGAGCTCGAGGTCAAAGGCGTTGGACGTTGTCACGAACGGACGGGCCGTGGCACCGCCGTGCATCGTCTGGAGCATCGGGGTCTCGATCTCGAGGAACCCCCGGGAATCGAGGCTGCGGCGCAGGGCTGCCACCGCCGCCACGCGAGTGCGCGCCATCTGGCGGGCCTCCGGCCGCATGATGAGGTCGACGTAGCGCTGGCGGACCCGGGTGTCCTCGCTCAGGGGCTTATGGGAGACCGGTAGCGGACGCAGTGCCTTCGCGGCCATCGACCACGTGTCGGCGAGCACCGAGAGTTCGCCCCGTTTTGAGGTGATGACCTCACCGTGGACGAACACATGATCGCCGATATCTACCAGCGCTTTCCAAGAATCAAGCTGCTCCTCGCCGACATTTGCCAGCGACAGCATCGCCTGGAGTTCGACGCCCTCGCCGGAACGAAGGGTGGCGAAGCAGAGCTTGCCGGTATTGCGGACGAACATAACTCGCCCAGCGACACCCACCTTCTCACCGGTCGCCCCATCGGGTTCGAGATCAGGGTACGCCGCGCGAACACCGGCAATGGTCGAGGTGATCGGTACCTGGACCGGGTACGGATCTATACCCGCTTCGGTGAGGCGCTCGCGCTTATCGCGCCGGATCCGCATCTGCTCGGGAAGGTCTTCCTCCGGCTCGACGACAACCTCTGCCTGCTCAGTGCTCACGAAGCACAGGGTATGCGATCGATGGAAGACCCCTCCTCACTCACGACGTGAGGGGTCTCGTGGGACAGGACCTTCGGCCATGGAGTCCCTACGAAGGTCACTATCTGACGCCCTGCGATCTACGCGACAGTGCACTCACCAAACCTAATGAGGAGAAAAACCATGGCATCACAAGGAAAATCCCCCGCTGCATCCTGGATCTCCATCGTGCTGATCGTCGTGGGGGCAGTCTTGGCCATTACGGGCACCGTCAGCTACGTAATGGTCGGCTCAACCCTCGCTGATGAGCGCATCACTGTCTCGGAGGATGCCTGCCTCGGCGGCAACACCGTGAGCGGACCCTTCCAGGCCTACTGCGAGGCCATGATCATCGAGGTCCATGCGACCGAGGCGACCGGCGGCAAGACCTACGCAGAGCTCGATCGTGAGGATCCGCTTCGCCAGACGGCGATGACCGGCTCCTTCCTTCGCGCCTCACTGTTCACCTCCGTGGTCGCCTTCGGGGTCTCGGCCCTCGTTGTCGGACTCGGCGCCCTGTTCATCCTCACCGGCTTCGGCCTGCGCAGTCTCACCGATCGCAAGGAGGACGCCACGCAGGCCCCGGCTCCGCCCGCAGCAACCGCCTAGTTGGTCTGTGGGCCGCACTACGCTCCCTCCATGAGTCGCGCGGCCCACATTTGCATCCCACCCGTCAAGGGCGTCATCTTCGATATTCACTCAACCCTCATCGATCAGGGAAGCGCGAGCCATTGGCTCGATGCCGCACTTCTCAGGTCTCCGACCCCGCTTGCGGCCGATGAGCGCGCAGCACTCGGGTCCTTCCTCGACCTCATCTGGGAGGGCGCACGGATCAGCGATCCGGAGAGCACACGAGACCTATCCTTCGCCGCCCATGAACGAGTGTTCCACGAACTCCTCGCTGCCGGCCCCGGCATCGACCCGGCGCTCGGTGCGGCCCTCTACGAGGTCATGCTCGACGTGTGGCACGCATATGAGGACACGGTGCCCACCTTGGAGGCCCTACAGGAGATGGGGGTCACGGTGTGCCTGCTGTCCAATGCCGGGGTCCCGATCCGGACGGTGCTCGATCGCGAGGGCCTCACACCGCTCATCAATGGAGTCGTCCTGTCATGCGAAGTGGGCCTGGTGAAGCCGGATATTCGAATCTTCCAAACGGCCCTTGACGCAATCGCCTGCCCTGCAAACGAAGCGCTCATGGTTGGCGACAGCGGTCGCGATGACAGCGGGGGCACCGCGCTCGGCATCCGCACGCTCATCCTGCCGAGAACCAGCGGGCCAGTTCACGGACTGGGCGCTGTTGTGTCACTCGTGCGCCCCTGCCACTAGGGCGTGTCTCCAATGTTGAGCGGGTGTCAGGCTTGATCACGAAGATTGCTCACGTATCCGCTGTTCTTTCTGAGGAGATGTGGGCTCCTATTGAGCCGTCGCTGCCACCGCTGAAAGGAGCGATGGGCAGGCCGATGCGGTCTCATCGCACGCTGATTGAGGGGCCGATCTAGCGTCTTCGAACGGCGAGATCGACTGGAACGTGTCGGTCGACTCCACGATCACCCGTGTTCACCAGCATGGGGCAACTGCTGCGACGTCTGACGTGAAGGTCACCCGCACACATCTCCCCGCAAGCTTTCGAGAGCAACGCTTCTGCGCTTCTTCGTCGCTTCCTAGTGAACAAACAGGGCCTCTTCGGCGTTCCAGGCCGTGGCAGCACGAGCCGGCTGTACAGCGACGACCCTGCCGCCCAGTCTCAGGATCAGACGCGAGTCCGGCCATCCAGATCACTGTCCGAAACCCAAACTCTCCCCTGGCCCGGTACCAAAAAATCCACTTCATGAAAGGCTCCGACCAAAGAAACACGTGAACGTCACCCTCGCTCAGCGCGACATGTCCATGCTCGCGCCGCTCATCGGCGGACGTTGGGCCTGGTGCTCCTGTCCTTTCGACGAGAACCGACGCCGATACGCCGAGCGCGAGCGCCATCCGGGGCACTACGACGCCGCGCTGCTCCCCGAGTTGGACGAGGTACTCCGGACCGCTGAACCGCTGGGGCTTGGCGAAGTCCTCCGAGTGGAGACCGACCGCGACCTGGACGCAGTGAGCTTGGCGCGGTCTGTTCTGGCTGCCGCCCGGCTAGAACAGGAAGGCTAAGCGCCCAGCGAGGGGAGTGCGTAAGCCCGCCGACATCGACCTCCGCCCTACCGCTGTCCAGCACACCTGTTACAGTTGCAGCAGTTGACAGTTGCAGCAGCTGACACAAGGAGGTCGCTATGCCGCGCCTACCAGCCGTTTCGCGCATCGAAGCTGAGCCTGCTGTCAACGCCGAGATCGTCGGGATGCTGGCCTTGCTCGAGTCCGACTCGAGGGTGCGTCTGGTCAGCGACGACGGAAGCGAGCGTGTCCTCCCACCGCAGATGAAGGTGATTCTCCGCCGAGCAGGCGAGATCATGGGTCAGGGCCACGACGTCGATGTGCTCGACGCCAGCAGTGAAACGCTCACCCCGAACGAGGCGGCAGACCTCATCGGAATCAGCAGGCCCACCCTTCTCAAACTCATCGATGAGGGAGTGCTCACGGCGACCAATGTTCCTGGGAGCTCGCATCGCCGTCTCGACCGCCTTGAGGTTGAGGCTTTCCGGGACAGCCGCCTCGAGATGCAGTCCGGGCTCAACGCCGCCGCGGCCGAGGCGCGCGCGACTGGGCTCTTCACTCGTTTACCTCGGAAAGCCCGGGCGCGGAACGCTCGGTAGTGAGCCGCCGGGTCGTCGTCTACGCCGACACGAACGTCCTGTACCCGTACTACATCTCCGACCTGCTGCTGTGGTTGGCGTCAGACGGGGTCATACGGCTCGTATGGACGCAGTACCTCGTCGACGAGGTCATTGACGTCGTTCCACGGAGGCGACTGACCCGCGACGTTGGGCGAGACGAGAGGTCCGTGCACAGCCAGTGGGACGCGGCTCGCGCGCACCTCAAGCGCGACGAGGTGAGCGAGGCTCAATGGCGGACGAAGATGAGCCTCACCACTGGACCGGATGCCGACGACCACCCTCACCAGGCTGCGGCCATCTACGCGCAGGCCGACTACCTCCTGACTCACGACAGCAGGGGATTCCCTGTTGGTCCCCTGCGCGAACAGGGTGTCACCGTCACGAGTGTTGATGACTTTCTCTGCGGCATCTTGGCCGAGCAGCGGGATGACGTCCTAGACACCGTGCAGAATCGGGCCAGAAGCCTGAAGCATCCACCGATGACTCTCGAACGTTACCTAGAGACTCTCACGCTGCCAGCCCCTCGGTTCGCCGAACTCGCTGCCAGAGCATCGGACACTCACCTGTCCCGGCTCGCTCGACTACGCGCGCGTCTGCGCAGGAAGTCCTATTTGCGGAGATCCGCCATCAAGCGCCAGCCCTGACTTGTGCACCGTTTCCCCCACCTGTCGCCGTAGTGGTCACGCCGGAGGGAAGGACCTAGTCGGCGTTCTTCTCATAGAGCAGCCGCAGGCCGAGCAGGGTGAGATCTGGCTCATGATGGGTGATGGTGAGCGACTCAGGCACCACGATCGGTGCGAGACCACCGGTCGCGACAACCGCGGTCACGTCGCCAAGCTCCTCGATGATCCGGTCGACAAGTCCGTCGACCTGTCCAGCAAAGCCATAGAGCGCGCCGGACTGGAGCGCCTCGACGGTGTTCTTGCCGATAACCGACTTGGGTCGGACGAGCTCGACCTTGCGAAGTTGCGCGGCGCGCTGGGCGAGTGCATCAAGGGAGATCTCGATCCCCGGAGCAAGAGCGCCGCCGAGGAACTCTCCCTTCGCCGACACGACATCGAGGTTCGTTGAGGTCCCAAAGTCGACAACGATGCATGGCCCGCCGAAAAGATGGTGGGCCGCAATCGTATTGACGATGCGATCGGCACCCACCTCCTTGGGGTTATCGGTGAGCACCGGCACACCGGTCTTGATCCCCGGCTCGACGATGACCGTCGGAACATCATCAAAGTAGCGCGCCAACATCATCCGCATCTCGCGCAGAACTGCCGGCACCGTGCTGCATAACGCAATGCCCGTCACCGGCTCCTGATCGGCGAGGAGCCCACGAAAGGTGAGGACCATCTCGTCGGCGGTCGTGCGGGCATCGGTCTTCGTGCGCCAGGAATTCAGGAGGATGTCTCCGTCGAAGAGACCTAGGACAGTGTTCGTGTTTCCGACGTCAATCGCGAGCAGCACTCACGTCTCCTGTCGTAGGTCGGCGCCAATGTCGAGCACCGGTGCCGAGTGGGTGAGTGCGCCGACCGCGATGTAGTCGACTCCTGTCGCCGCGACCTCCGCCGCGTTCATGAGATTCAGGCCGCCCGACGCCTCAAGCCTGGCGCGACCGGCGGTCTGCTCAACCGCAGCGATCATTTGGGCGGGCGTGAAATTGTCAAGCAGGACAAGGTCGGCTCCCGCCTCGAGCACCTCGTCCAACTGCTCCATCGAGTCGACTTCGACCTCGACCGGGACATCGGGAAAGGCCCGCCGAACGGCCTCGAATGCCGCGGCAACCCCGCCCGCTGCGAGCACGTGGTTGTCCTTCACCAGCGCAGCATCAGACAGCGACATTCGGTGATTTTGCCCGCCACCGCACCGAACCGCGTACTTCTCAAGCCGGCGCATTCCGGGTGTGGTCTTTCTCGTATCGCGGACAGCAGCCTTCGTCCCGACGACGGCATCAGCCCACGCCCTCGTCAGGGTGGCGATCCCACCGAGGTGGCCGAGCATGTTCAAAGCTGGGCGTTCCGCGCGGAGAAGTTCATGGGTGAGCCCGGTCACCGAGATGAGGACGTCGCCCGGCTCGACCCGGTCGCCATCGCTTGCGCCGAACATGATCTCGAGATCGTCATCGCCGCTAACCGCCATAAACACTGCTGCTGCAACGGGAATCCCCGCCGCAATGCCAGCGCCGCGAGCCACGAGGTCCAAGGTTGCGCGCTGATCCGGCGGGACTGTCGCCACAGTCGTGACATCGACTCCACCGTCAAGATCCTCCTCAATCGAGGCGAGAACCAACGCCTCGAGGGCTCTGGGATCAAGCTGCGCATCCTCGAGCATGAGCGACACCGTCGCACCGAACATTGATGAGGCCGTCACATCGGGCCTCGGGCGGGCAGCATTACTCGGGTCCTCCGATGGGCTCGGTTCTCGTTTGTAAGGCACCATTCTTGTCGATCGAGGTCACGAGTCGGGTCTGCCACCGAGCATCGTCGCGCTCGGGGAAGTCCTCGCGCCAATGGGATCCCCTCGTCTCCTCTCGGAGTAGTGCATGACGAGTGAGGACGCACGCGAGGGCGTGGATGTTCGTTGTCTCCCAGTCCTCCGTGCACGGTCTGGCTCCCGTCGCTGCCGAGAGTGGCGACAACTCGCTCACGGCGAGATCGAGCGAGGTCTGGCTGCGTAGGACACCCACATGCTCGTCCATCGTCTGCTGCATGGCACGCCGGACGCTATGGGGCAGCAACCCGGGACCCTGTTGGCCCGCAGCTGGATCGCGAACAACAGCCTCGCTTCCTGCGAGCACCTCACCGATCCTTCCGGCGAAGACCAACCCCTCGAGTAGTGAATTCGATGCCAACCGATTCGCGCCGTGCACGCCAGTGCACGCGACCTCGCCGCACGCGAACAGGCCGGGGATCGAGGCCCGGCCCCAGTGATCCGTACGCACCCCGCCCGACACGTAGTGCTGAGCTGGAGCGACCGGAATGAGATCGGTCACCGGATCGATGCCGCGCGTGCGACATGACTCCAGAATGGTTGGGAACCGGCTGATCCACATGTCAGCACCAAGATGACGCCCATCGAGCCACACATGACTCGATCCAGAGGCACGCATGCGACGCATAATCGCCTTCGCGACGACATCGCGAGGTGCGAGATCGGCCATCGGGTGCTCGGCTTCCATGAACCGGCTACCGTCCATGTCGCGGAGGAACGCGCCCTCCCCGCGCACAGCTTCTGAGACGAGGGGCTGCTGCCCCTGGGCCAAGGGTCCGAGCCACATGACCGTCGGATGGAACTGCACGAATTCAAGATCGGCGATGTCAGCGCCCGCCCGCATCGCCAGGGCAACACCGTCGCCCGTTGAGACGTAGGGATTCGTCGTCTGACCAAAGACCTGACCAAACCCACCGGTCGCGAGCACGACATTCGGTGCGAGCGCCGCACCAACGCCACCCCGCTGACCGGTGCCCATCACGTGGAGGGTGACGCCCTGCGCAGCACCCATGCTGTCGAGGAGCAGATCGAGCACGAGCGCATTCTCGACCAGCTCGATACCGGCATCACGTGCAACCGCAGCCACGAGGGCCCTGGACACCTCCGCCCCGGTCGCATCACCACCCGCGTGCGCAATCCGGTCATGATGATGGCCACCCTCACGGGTGAGTGAGATCGCACCGGTGGCATCGGTGTCGAATCGGGCGCCGAGGGCGATGAGCTGCCTCAGCGCGGGCGGCCCCTGGGTCACGAGGATCCGAACTGCCTCCTCATCACACAGTCCGACGCCTGCAACGAGAGTGTCGGCAAGATGCTCTTCGGGAGAGTCGTCGTCAGCGAGCGCCGCGGCGATCCCACCCTGCGCCCACTGGGTCGAGCCCTCGCTGACTCGGGCCTTCGTCACAAGCAGGACGGTTTTCCCAGCGGCACGGGCATGGATGGCAGTGGTGAGCCCGGCAATGCCCGAGCCGACGACGATGACATCGGCTCTCGTGGTCCAACCCGGCTCATCAGCGGAGAGTCTCGTCGGGATCTGTCCCGACGGGAACAACTCAGGCACTCCCCCAAGATGCGCGCTCATGGGCCCGCCACCGTGCAGGCCATGTTGTCGAGGAGCCGGGTCACACCCACGCGAACAGCGACGAGGGCTCGGCCGGCTCCCGGACGTGCCGCGCCTAGGGCCGGATCAGTGACGACAAGGTAGTCGACCTCAAGTCCTGGGCTCGCTGACAACAGTTCGAGTCCTGCTCGCACCCCGGCGTCCGCACCCTCGTCCTTAGATACGCGGATAGTCTCCTCGAGAGCCCGAGGGACCACTGCCGCGAGGGATCGCTCCTTCGCGCTCAGATAGCGATTTCTGCTGCTCATTGCCAGCCCATCGGGCTCGCGCACCGTCGGGACTGGCACGACCTTCGTCGGGAAGTTCAACTGACACACCATTTCCGTGATGAGGATGAGCTGCTGGTAGTCCTTCTCCCCGAAGAGCGCGAGGTCCGGTGCGGTCAGGTGCAGGAGTTTCGCCACCACCGTAAGCATGCCCCTGAAGTGGCCGGGACGCGCGGCGCCCTCGAGAATCTCGCCCAAGGGTCCAGGATCGACAGTGATCGACGCGCTAATCAAACCCTCTCCGTAGACCTCGCCCACTGTTGGCGCGTAGACGAGATCCGCACCTGCAGCGCCCGAAATACTCACGTCCGATTCGAGGGAACGTGGATAACGCTCGAAATCCTCACCTGCACCGAACTGCATCGGGTTGACGAAGTCGGTGACGATGACGCAGCCGCCAGCGCCGACCGCTGCGCGAGCCTCCCGCACGAGGACCGCGTGCCCCTCGTGAAGGGCGCCCATCGTCATCACGACGGCGGTCGACACCCCCGGGGAGTGCGCTGCCATGAGGGCTCCGTGGGACTCCACGAGCACGGCACTCATCGGCCCCTCCCCTCGCCGAGGACCTCGAGCAGGGCCTCGGCATCGCGCACCTTCAGCAGACCGGCACCGACGGCGCGGTCAGCGGTAAGGCGCCCGAGCGCTCTGTAGGCGCTCGCAGCCTCCGACGACACCTCCTCGATCGCCCGAACATGATCTGCGACCGACGCGGCATCACCACGCGCCACCGGGCCGGTCAGCGCCTGATCCCCCAACCTGAGTGCATTGTCGAGTGATGCGCTGAGGAGGGGCGCCACGAGACGCTGCGGGTCTTCGAGCCCCGCGCGACGGAGCAGGTCTAGGCACTGGGCCACGAGCGTGATGAGGTAGTTGGAGCCGTATGCGAGGGCAGCGTGATAGGTCGACCGCTGCTCCTCCGGGACCCAGAACGGATCCCCGCCCATCTCGACCACGAGGGCCTCAGCCACCGGACGCAGCACCTCCGGGGCCGTCACCCCGAAGGGGCAGTCACTGAGCCTGCTCAAGTCCAGGCTCGTGCCGGTAAAGGTCATGACCGGATGAAGAGCAAGGGGCAGTGCGCCCATTCGCGTGGCCGGTTCGAGCACCTCGATGCCGAACCGCCCTGCCGGGTGACACCAGAACTGCCCCGGATGCACGTTGCCCGTCTCTGCGAGGCCCGCGATGAGGCCGGTCAGCGCATCGTCTGGAACGGCGACGAGCACGAGATCGACTCCGAGCACCACAGCAGGAAGATCGAGGAACGGCACACCGGGCAGCAGCGCCTCGGCACGAAGTCGCGAGACATCCGACACTGCCGTGACCGCCACGAGTTCTTGACCGGCGCGGCGCAGGGCCGCGCCGAGGACCGCACCGACGCGTCCGGTGCCGATGACACCGACGCGCAGTCTCGGCGGGCCCAGATCGCTCACAGGTGGAGCCTAGAGCCCGGTAGCGTCAGCGGTCGTGCCGGATGAACTCACCCTCACAGATGCTTGGGAGGAGACTCTTATCGGGGATCGCTCGTTCTACCGTGGACCCGACGGCGACCCCTACCGGCACTTCGCAACCGACATAGCAGGCAGCGCCGAGATCCTTCCCCTCATTCGTGAACTCCTTGCCTTCGCAGGCGATTGCGACGGTGGCCCGCTCACGGTCATTGATGTCGGGTCGGGCGCTGGAGGCCTTTTGGCCAGACTTGCGATGACAGGCACCAACACACGACTCATTGGGATCGACCTTCGACCCCGACCCGCAGGGCTCGACACCGCCATCGAATGGATCACCGGAGACGCCCGGGTGGTCGCCGGCGAGATCCTTGGGATTCGAGGCGTGGTCGTTGCCCACGAGTTCCTCGACGACATCCCTTGCGCGGCAGTCGAAGTGGACGAGGACGGACGTCCACGGCTGATCCGCGTGGACCCCTCGAGCCGCAGGCTCGTCGTCGGCGAACCGCTCGAGGACCCCGCCGATCTCGCATGGCTTGATCGTTGGTGGCCGGTCACCCGGCCGTTTATGCGAGCGGAGATCGGCCGCAGCCGCGACGCGGCATGGGCCATGATCACCGGCATGCTCGACTCAGGCGCCGCCCTCGCAATCGACTACGGCCACACCCGCCCCGAGCGGCTGGGCGGCACGTGGGACGGCGGCACCCTCGTCGGCTATCACGAGGGTCGGGTGGTCACCCCGGTTGCTGACGGCTCATGCAATCTCACCGCCCACGTTGCGATCGATTCGGTTGCCGAAGCCGCGCCCAGGGCGCAATCGACGCGGATTGACCACTGGTCCTCAGCGCCCGGACGCGCAGACTTCGTCAGCCTCGTCCAGACCTTCACCTGACACACTGGCCCAGTGACGTCACGCAAAGTCCTCGTCGCGCTCGGGGCAGCCCGTCACCTCGACGCAGATCTCGTCCTCGATCTCGGCGACCTCCACCCCGCCCAGCACGGCGCACTCCAACTGGCCCTAGAGCTCGATGACGACATCATCACCGCGGCCGATGCCCGGGTAGGCCTCCTGCATCGCAGCGCGGAAAAGCTCTTCGAGGCCCGCGACTATCGGCAGATCCTCATGCTCGCGAACCGGCACGACTGGCTGTCAGCCTTCTCCTCAGAACTCGGAGTCGCCCTCACCATCGAAGCGGCGATGGGCATCGTTCCCCCCGAGCGCGCCACCTGGTCGCGCACCCTGCTCGCCGAGGTGAACCGCATCACGGCATCACTCCTGCTCGTCGGGGCGGCCGTACCCGAGGCCGCGCCGAGCCTTGCTGTGCGAGAGGAGCTCCAGGAACTCCAGGAGCGGGCGACCGGCGGCCGCGTCCACCCGATGATCACTCGAATTGGCGGGCTCGCGCATCCGCTGGATACTCCTTGGCTCGACGATCTCGCGCGAGTGCTCGCAGGGCTCACCGCTCAACTGCCCACTGTCCGCGAGTCCGTGACTACCGCGATGCAGGCTCACGCAGGAGTCGCCGTGCTCACCACCGCCGATGCACTGTCCATCGGCGTGAGTGGGCCGGTCGCCCGAGCAAGCGGCGTCGACCTTGACCTACGTCGTGATGCGGCTCTCCTCGCCTACCCGGAACTCGTGTCGCTCATCGACGTTCCGGTCTCCATCGCCGGCGATATCTCCGCGCGTTACGAGGTCCTTCTCGGCCAGATACCCGTGAGCATTGCCCTCATCGCGGCCGCCAGCGCCCGGCTGCGCGAGCTCGGCGAGGGGCCGGTGAATGTGCCGCTGCCCAAGGTCGTTCGAGTCCCGGAAAGCACCAGCTACGGCGAGTTCGAGGGCCCGCTCGGACGAAGCGGCTACCTACTCAGCAGCGTAGGTGAGAAGACGCCGTGGCGGCTGAAACTGCGCACGCCATCATTCACCAACGTTCAGGCGCTTGCGCGAGCATTGCCCGGCACACCCCTGCATGCGCTCGGACCCGCGGTCACGTCCTTCTTCTTCGTCGTCGGCGACATCGACCGCTGACGAATCGCGCCGCTACTTCTCGTGATCGCGAATGTAGGTCGCGAAGCGAGCCCGCAGGAGCGTCTCGGTCGTGGGATCGAGATCCTTGTCACCGAGCATCTCGCGCACTGCCCTGACCGTCTCGATGAAGGTGCCGCCAATCGCGCCGAGATCGCCGCCCTCACCCTCAATCGCGACCATGCCGGGCATGTGCGCGAACAGGTCGGTGAAGAAGCCGATATCGATGCGCCTCTCGGCCAGATGGAAGGCTCGGTGACGCAGCTCGTCGAAGGGCAGGTCCTCAAGGCTCGTTGCATCGCTCATGGTCACGAGCCTATACGCGCGATAGAGCCCCCCGTCCCATCGCGATCACCATCGACAGGGAGCCGACACATCCGCTCAAGCCACAGCGCCGACGCCACCAAGGCGAGTGACCCACATGCCGTGGTGAGGGCGGCCGCCACGGAGTCGCTGCCCGCCTCGGTCATCCTCGAGGGCAAGGTCCCGATCGCGATGCCCGCGTAGAACCCTGCGACGAGGGAGCCAGTTCGCGAGGCTGCCATGGCCAGCGCGGCTGTCCGCGCGGCGACGAGCGGTGGCAATGGTCGCGAGCCGGGCTTGCGCTGGAGTCGGGGACGGCTCAGGAGGGTCCAGATGAGCAGGGCCAGCGCGAGGAACCACATGGTCGCGCCCGCGAGCCACGGCACCGGGATCACCCGGCCCGACCAGCCCTCGACGAGCATTGCGGCGCCCCAGCCGACCGCCGCCGCGATCACGGCGAGCCCGGCGAGCAGCCGGATCCGCGTCGGAGTCATGGCATTCACCTGATGGACATCCCTTCACTCGATCCCCGCACCCCTGACGTATCGATCTCGAGCCCGCTGATCGGACCGTGGCCGGACAGCACCGCGTCAGGCTCGATCTCCAGCCAGGGCACGATGACGAAGCCGCGCTCATGCGCCCTAGGGTGCGGGAGCGTCAACGTTGGATCGTCGCTCACCTGGCCACCCACATCAATGATGTCGATGTCCAGGGTGCGAGGACCCCAGCGCTCCTGCCGCGTGCGGGCCCACTCAGACTCAAGTTCGTGCGCACGGTCGAGGAGCCCCCTCGCGGAGAGAGTCGATCTCACCCGGATCACGGCATTGACATAGTCGGGCTGCTCTGGGCCGCCAACCGGATCCGTCTCATAGACCGACGAGATCGCTATGACCTCAAGCCCCGGGGTGGCTCTCAGCCCATCGAGCGCACCCTGCAGCGCAGCCAAGCGGTCACCGAGGTTGGCCCCTAGGGCGATCACGGCATCTACCGGCGGCACGCGCTCCTCCTTCACGGCCGCGTGATGGTGACTGAAACGTCGGCGAAAGGGACGACGATGGGTGCCGAGGGCTTGTGCACGGTCACCACGACGCCCTGCACACCGTTCATTGCCAGGAGCGCGGCAGAGATGCGTTCGGCAACCGTCTCGATGAGATCAACTGGTTCGCCCACGAGGATGGCGTGGACTTGGTTTGCGGCGTCTCCGTAATCGACGCTCGCCGCAAGATCGTCGGTGCGGGCTGCGTCGCGGGTCGATACCTCGAGTGCGACGTCGGCGATGAACTCCTGACCCTCCCGCCGCTCATGGTCGAAGACTCCGTGGAACCCGAACCCGCGGATTCCGGTGATCGTGATGCGGTCGCTCATTCGAAGCCCCTTGCCCAAGCACGTCCCACGAGGACGGCGTCACGCGAGTTCGCGACGTCATGGACCCGGACGCCCCAGGCACCCGCGGCTGAGGCGAGGGCTGACACGGCGTCGGTCGCAGGATCGCGGCCGCGCATGCCCCTCGGCTCCCCGGTTCCCCCGCCCTTCGAGTCAGCAAGGAGGGACCCGAGGAATCGCTTGCGCGATGCGCCCACGAGCACCGGGAACCCCAAGGTCTGCAGGGTTCCGAGATTTCGAAGGAGCTCCCAGTTGTGATCGGCCTCCTTCGCAAACCCAAGGCCGGGGTCGACGATGATCGATGCCGGATCGATGCCGGATGCGACGGCCTCGGCGATGCGAGCTCCGAGTTCAGCCACGACATCGGCGACGACGTTGTCGTACACCGCCAGTCGATCCATAGTGGTGCTCGGGCCCCGCCAGTGCATCACCACATACGCAGCTCCGAGCCCTGCGACGACGCGATACATCTCATCGTCGGCCATGCCACCGCTCACGTCATTGACGATGCAGGCCCCCGCGCGCACCGCTGCCACCGCGGTGCTCGCCCGCATGGTGTCGATGCTCACCACTACACCTGCCGCGACGAGGCTGGTCACGACTGGCAGCACCCGATCCTGTTCCTCCCCGGCGGTGATGCGCTGAGCACCCGGCCGGGTCGATTCACCGCCCACATCGACGATGTCAGCGCCCTGCAACGCCATCGCGAGGCCGTGCGCGATGGCCGCCTCGGCAGCGAGATGCTCCCCGCCATCGGAGAAGGAGTCAGGCGTGACGTTGAGGATGCCCATGATGAGCGGGCGATCGACGCCCGCCAGTACTGCCGGGAGACCTCGCAGCAGTGCCATGACAGGTGCCCTAGCGACCCTGGATGAGTGACATCGCCTCGGCGCGGGGCGCAGCCTCGCGGAAGATGCCGCGGACAGCGCTTGTCACGGTCTTCGACCCCGGCTTGCGAACACCGCGCATCGACATACACAGGTGCTCGGCCTCAATCACGACGATCGCTCCGCGCGGCTCAAGGATGCGCATGAGTGAATCGGCGATCTGGGTGGTGAGCCGCTCTTGGACCTGCGGCCGCTTCGCGTAGACGTCGACGAGCCTGGCGAGCTTCGAAAGCCCGGTGACGCGTCCGCTGTCGTTGGGGATGTATCCGATGTGCGCGACACCGTGGAACGGCACGAGGTGGTGCTCGCAAGTACTGTACATCTCGATATCGCGGACGATGACCATCTCGCCGTGGCCAATGTCGAAGGTTGTCGTGAGGACGTCCTCTGCCTTGGACCGAAGTCCCGCGAACATCTCGCCGTAGGCCCGCGCCACGCGAGCCGGGGTGTCCTGCAAGCCATCACGCGCGGGATCCTCGCCGATCGCGACGAGGAGATCGCGAATCGCCCGCTCGACCCCCGCCTCGTCATATGGCCCCGCCGGGACCTCTTGGCCAAGGGTCACCGGGTTGATGGAAGTCACGAAGAATCGTCGGCAGTCGTGTCGCCGCTCGGGTGGTGACCATTCGAGGACTCGACTGGCACGGCGAGGGTCTCGATCGGGGTCAGCACGACGGTGGCGATTGGGCCACGTTCATCTGGCAACCGACGCGCTGACCCGGTCCAGGCCGGGCGCCGCTCGCGCAGAGTGAGCGCCTCGAACACCGCCTCGATCTGGGCCTTGTCGAGCGTCTCCTTCTCTAGGAGTTCGGCGACGAGAGCATCGAGGATGTCGCGATTGGCCACGAGGCAGTCGTAGGCCTCCTGATGCGCTGACTCGATGAAGGTCCTGACCTCCTCGTCAATGGCCGCCGCCACCTCCTCGGAGTAGTCGCGCTGATGGCCCATGTCGCGTCCGAGGAACACCTCGCCCTGCTCCTGGCCGTAGCGGATGGCACCGAGTCGCTCGGTCATGCCGTACTGGGTCACCATTGCCCGTGCGAGGGATGTCGCCTTCTCAATATCATTCGAGGCACCCGTCGTTGGGTCGTGGAAGATGAGTTCCTCTGCAGCCCTGCCCCCGAGCATGTACGCCAGTTGGTTTTGCATCTCGCTGCGGGTGGTCGAGTACCGCTCCTGCTCGGGAAGGACCATCGTGTAGCCGAGCGCACGCCCGCGCGGGAGGATCGTGATCTTGTGCACCGGGTCGTTGCCGGGCAACGCCGCTGCGACGAGGGCGTGGCCGGCCTCGTGGTACGCGGTGATCGTCTTCTCGTGGTCGTCCATTGCCCTGGTGCGCTTCCGCGGACCGGCGATGACCCGATCGATTGCCTCGTCGAGTTCGGCATTATCGACGAACGAGCCGCCCTGTCGGGCGGTGAGGAGCGCGGCCTCATTCAAGACGTTGGCGAGGTCGGCGCCGGTGAACCCAGGAGTCCGCTTCGCGACGGCGCGCAGGTCGACACCCGGGGCCATTGGCTTGCCCTGCGAATGCACTTTGAGAATCGCCTCGCGGCCATTGAGGTCGGGCCGGTCAACGGCGATCTGGCGATCAAATCGGCCTGGGCGCAGCAGTGCAGGGTCGAGGATGTCGGGGCGGTTCGTCGCCGCAATGAGGATGACGTTTTGGCTCACGTCGAACCCGTCCATCTCGACGAGCATCTGATTGAGGGTCTGCTCACGCTCATCGTGACCGCCGCCAAGACCGGCGCCGCGGTGGCGGCCGACGGCATCAATCTCGTCGATGAAGATGATTGCGGGGGCGTTGGTCTTGGCCTGCTCGAAGAGGTCGCGGACTCGACTGGCACCGACGCCGACGAACATCTCAACGAAGTCCGAGCCCGAGATCGCGAAGAACGGAACACCGGCCTCGCCGGCAACGGCCCGGGCTAGGAGGGTCTTGCCGGTTCCGGGCGGGCCATATAGGAGGACGCCCTTGGGGATCTTGGCGCCGACGGCCTGGAACTTGGCCGGCTCGGCAAGGAACTCCTTGATCTCCTGAAGCTCCTCGACCGCCTCCTCGGCCCCGGCGACATCAGCGAACGTGGTCTGCGGCATGTCCTTGGACACCATCTTCGCCTTGGACTTGCCGAAGTTCATGATGCGGTTGCCGCCGCCCTGCATCTGGCCCATGAAGAAGAAGAGCAGGAAGATGACAAGGGCGATCGGCAGGAGCGACACGAGCAGGGTGACTAGGAGGTTCTCGGTCGGCACGACGACGTTGTAGCCACCGGGCAGAGCTCCAGAGTCAGCCTTCTGCTGGAGCATCTCTTGGAGGTTCACGCCTTGGCCGGTGATGTAGGAGGTGCGGACCTTTGAGCCGTCCTTGAGGGTCATCTCGAGGACCTGATCGCGGTCGATGATGGTCGCGGTATCGACCTGGCCGCTTTGAATCTCGCCCACTGCCTGACTGGTGTTGACCTGGTTGGGAGCACCAATGCCCGAGATCAGACTGGAGCCCAGTAGGACGAACATCACCGCCAGCAAGATCCAAAAGATCGGGCCTCGAACGAACCGCTTCATATCCACCCCTTGAGGGTAGTACGCCGAAGCAAATCCTTCCGCCGGCCAAGGCACTGTCCGCGCAAAGCGAACCCCCCAACTTCATCTGGCCCCGATTCTGGGCCAGATGAACGAAAAAGCACCGGGATCGGCGACATTCGTTCATCCTGCCCATGGAGGGGACGATCCCTCGAGCAGAACCCCACGGTTTTGGCTCAGGACACTCTGTTGGGCTTGGCCTTGGCGCCGAGCTGGATCAACGTTGAGCTGAACGTGACGGAGGCCTGGCAGGTGATCAGCGAGCCATCGTCCTCAATCCTCAGCCGGTACGTCCGCCTTGTCGCACCGGGAATGGGGACACCGTCACGTAGCCAGACCCGCACTGTCGAGGCCACGCTCCATGGAGAGCTGTTTGCGCTGGCGCAGGTCAGCCTCGAGCCGACCGTCGACCTCCCCTTGACCGACGTTGTCAAGAGTCTGCCTTTTCCGGTTCCTACCTTGGATATCCACGACGTGCCCTGCTCCGCAAACCACATCGCGCCATCAGTGCCCACCGCAATTCCCGCTGGGACCGCGGCGGTACTCGGAGTCGAGAACTCGGTGACGTCCCCCTTCATGGTGATCCGGCCGATCTTCTCCCCCTGGAACTCGGTGAACCACATGGCATCATCAGGACCCGCGGCAATGAGGTAGGGCCCAGCCGCGGCGGTGGGAACCGAGTATTCGGTGATTGATCCGTCCATGGCGATCCGACCGATAGCGTTGCCCTTCCATTGGGTGAACCACATCGCGCCATCAGGACCAGCCGCGATACCGTCAGGTTGTCGGCTGTCCTTGGGCATCACAAACTCAGTGACCGTTCCGTTCATCGTGATCCGACCCACCCTGTTGCCGGCAGACTCGGTGAACCACATCGCCCCATCAGGGCCAAGTGCGATGTCATGCGGGATGGCATTAGCCGTCAGCACCGGGTACTCGGTGATCGTTCCATCCATCGTGATCCGACCGATCTTGTTGCCGTTCCACTCGGTGAACCACATCGAACCATCCGGTCCCGCCGCGATATCAAAGGGATTGGCGCCTAGCGTGGAAATCGGAAACTGAGCGACCCGACCGTCCATGGTAATCCGGCCGATGGCATTCCCTTGAAGCTCAGTGATCCACATCGCGCCATCGGGGCCTGCTGCGACCCCCCACGGTCCCGACCCGGCGAAAGGCGCCGGCTTGTAGGTCTCGAACGAGCCGAGGGGCATTCCCGAAGCAGCCTGTGCACCGGGAGCAGTAAGCACACCCAGCAGGCCCGCAAGAGCCAGAGTCAAGGCAAGTCGGCTAACCCGGGTGGTCTTCGACCTGCTCATATTTGCTCCAGGCTAGGGATCGGTGTGTGCCTCGACGACCAACTCGTTGTCCTGCGATGAAACGAGGTCCATGCATATGTGACCATCACCGTCCACGACTCGTGTGTCAAGCGCATTGCAAATGCAGTGATCTCTGCGTACGGTGCTGTGGGACCAGATATCGAAGTTGGCCATCCCGGCGAGGTCCTTGGTGGGGAGGTGAGCAGGGATTGCCTGCATGAATCATCGAGATCGAGTGCGATCCCCCTGCTTCGTCGGCATCTCGTCGCCACTGCGGGAATGAAGGTCAAGCCCTTCCATGACGAGGTTGTATCCATCGTGAATGGGAAATCGGTCACGGGCAATTTCCTGCCAGGACACGAATCGGTAAGGCCTCATGGGCGAATCCCGAGGGTTGGTACCGAGACGCGTACCATGGACGAAATGACCAAAAACACAGCCTAATGACCAAATTCTTGGTCAGTCGAGCCGGATTCCGGACGAAATGACCGGGGGACGGGGGTTAGCCGCCGTAGACGTGTTTCGCTAGCGTTCCTACGCAGCGTAGGTTGCGGTACTGCTGGTCATAGTCGAGCCCGTACCCAACCACGAATTCATTCGGAATGTCGAAGCCGACGTACTTCGGCGAGACCTGCACCTTCATCGCCTCAGGCTTGCGCAGCAGCGTGAACACCTCGACCGACGCCGGTCCTCGGGAGGAGAGGTTCGTCATGAGCCACGACAGCGTAAGTCCTGAGTCGAGGATATCCTCGACGAGGAGGACATTGCGGCCCGCGAGATCGCAGTCGAGGTCCTTGAGGATCCGTACGACCCCACTCGACTTCGTGCCGGAACCGTACGACGACACCGCCATCCAGTCCATCTCTGAACTGCGACCGAGCGCACGGGCCAGATCAGCCATGATCATGATGGCGCCCTTGAGCACACCCACGAGGAGCAGATCCCGGCCCTCGTAGTCTTGGTCAATCTGCTTGGCCACCTCACCGATTCGCTCGAGGATCTGCTCCTCGGTGAGGAGCACGTGATCAAGATCGCCATCAATGTCTTCAGGTCGCAAGGCCTACTCCTGGGTCGGTGGGACGTCGGGTGCACGCAAACGTGGCGCTTTTTGCGCGACGCTAACCCATCCTCCTGCACGGCTCACCGTGATTCCACCCGGAAGGCTTGTCGGGCCCTGACCGCTCCACTCCGAGACCATCCGGTCGACCGTCACCACGTGGTCGTGCGACAGGTCCCCGGCCGGGCTGCCGGCCTCAATGCACATGCGCCGCAGCACCCGAGTCCGAACCGCCCGGGGCAGGGCTGCCAGGACGGCTACCTCAATACGTCCGTCCGAAGCCCACCGGTCGCCCTCTCGCTGGGCCCAATCATCGAGGGCATCGGCATCGTCACGCAGGAGCGAGGCCGAACGTGCGAGCCCTCCGACGATCCCGGGGCCGAGCGCACGTGCGAGCGTGTCCATCGACTCGCGCACCCGTACCCGTGCGAAGCGGGCATCAGCATTATGCGGATCGATCCAGGGCGTCTCGCCAACGGACACCAAGGCTTCTCGCGCCGAGGCATGCACAACAGCGCGCGACAGTTCCAGCAGCGGCCTGCGCCAAAGGCCGCTCCGAGGCGCCATCGCTGCCAGCGAACGCGCTCCGGACCCGCGCGCGAGCCGCAGAAGCACTGTCTCGGCCTGATCTTCCAACGTGTGACCAAGAAGCACGGCCACCGCACCTGAGCTCTGGGCCTCACTGAGCAGACCCTCGTAGCGGGCATCGCGTGCGGCCGCCTCAGGCCCACCCTGCGAGCCGACACTCACGGATCGAACCGCCACCGGAGCGAGTCCAAGCGTTCTGCACACCCCCGCCGCCCAACCGGCAACCTCACCGGAGCCAGGCTGCAGCCGATGATCGATGACGACACCACCCGCTCGCCATCCAACCCGTGGCGCCACGAACGCCGTCGCCGCGGCCAATGCCAGCGAGTCAGCCCCACCCGAGCAGGCAACGAGGACGAGTTCCCCCGGCTCGACATCGGCGAGGGCTCGACGTACCGCATCGCGAACTGCCAGCGTCGCTCGCTCCGCCACCGGCGATCAGCCGGCCATTCGAGCGAGCCACAACTCCGGTGCCTTGATTTCGGCGCGGCTCGGCAGCGACTCCGGAGACGTCCAGATTTCGTTGAAGCCGCTCATCCCCACTGACTCGACCACCGTCCGGACGAAATCAGCCCCCTCGGTGTACTGCCGAAGCTTGACGTCCATCCCGAGCACCTTGCGCGCAACCGAATCAATGGGCGACGGATTGGAGCGTCGCTTGGTGAACCGCTCCCGAATCAGCGCGACGCTCGGGATCACCTCCGGTCCCACCTCATCCATGACGACATCGGCGTGGCCCTCGAGGAGCGACATGAGGCCGGTCATGCGATCGAACACCGCTCGCTGAGCTGGGCTCTGGATCGCCTCCACGAGCGGTTCCCTCGGCCCCCCACTCGGGCCTACGACACCCTTCACCACTTGGGTGAGGCTCTTGAGTACCTCACCAAACCCGAGTTCGGACGCTCCGACGAAATCACCGACGAGGGAGGCGAGATAGTCGGCGAGCCACGGGACAGCGCCAAATTGCACCCGGTGGGTCTCCTCATGCAGGCACACCCACAGCCGGAAGTCACGCGAGGGGACCTGCAGTTGCTGCTCGACATGCACGATGGTCGGGGCGACGAGGAGGAGCCGGCCCTGCTCCCCCGGATCAGTGAAGACCTCGTACTGGCCGAGGACCTTGCCGGAGAGCCAGGCGAGTACCGCGCCGATTTGTAGCGCCGTTCCGCGGGATCCGAAGTCTCGGACGAAGACCGGTGGCTCGCGGCCATCGACCCGGTCGAGGAGGGGGCCCATCGCGACACGCATCCCGGTGACGTTCGAAGCTATCCAGGCCGGACGATCGACGACGGCCGCTCGCCCGTCGCCGGGAACCTCCAACCCGGTGACGCGACGGACTGCTTCGACTGCCTCCGAAGACAGGTCGCGCAGCATCGCGACCGCCTCGCGTGCCTGCACCCTCGAAAGTTCCGGTCCCTTCGGTGCCAGGCGCGTTGCAGTACTGACCGCCAGGCTCCAATCGACTGATTCGCCCATGGGTCAGCGGGGGTTGGCCGGGGAGTCGGGCGCGGGCGGTCTGCAGGCGACAGCCCTCGCGTCACCGTGGAGGTTCCAGGTCCCGGCCGCGAACGGGATAAGAGCGACGTCGCCGCGCGCCACCTCAATGGATGCCTCATCCGAGTGGATGATGCCGCTGCCCTCAAGAATAAGGACGACGGAGAACCCAGCCTCGACCTCTACGGGGCCCGCACTCGTATCGATGCGGTGCGCCCGGAAGTAGGAGTCGGCCTGCGGCGGCATGACCGATGTCAGGCCGGCCCCCTCGATCTGCTCCTTGGTAAGAACGAGACGGTCGAGGTCGGCATCAGACACAGCACTTCGGTCGACCGCTTGCAGCGCCGTCTCAAATCCAAGGTCGAGGTGACCGTCCTTCACACCATCCACCGCGAAGTCCTGCCATTCGAGGAGGATCGACAGATCGGTCGGCTCCTGAAGTTCGAGGACGAACACCCCCGACTGCACGGTGTGGGGAAGGCCCGCCGGAACAAGCATGGCGTCGCCCGGACGCACCACCTTGGTTCGCAGGGCTCCCAGAAGCGCCTCACTATCGCGGTCGCGAACCCAGTCGCTCACCTGCTCGAGGGACATCGTCTCCTTGAAGCCGACGCCGACCTCGGCACCCTCGGGCGCATCGAGCACGTACCAAGCCTCAGTCTTGCCGTGCGCAAGCCCGAGGTGGGCTCGGGAGAACTCGCGATTCGGATGCAGGTGGACGGGGAGTCGCTGGTCGAGGTCAAGGAGTTTGATGAGGACCTCGGTGCTCGTGCCGTAGCGGGCAACATGATCTGGGCCGAGCCATGCGGCCGGATTCTCGTCTATCGCCTCGATGAGAAGTCGCCCGTCCGGCAGTCGACTGAATCCCTGGGGAGCCTGTCCGAAGCGCGACGTCGTCGAACCGATCCACTCCTCGGGCCGCTGAGGACCGCCCGGCCCACGCCGCAGCGCTCCGATGCGATTACCACCGCGGTAGTAGTGGTCGAACTGGTTCACCGGCAGCAGGACCGGAGCGGCGGAGTTAGCCATCAAGAACACCCACATTTCGCTAATCGGGAGGCAAACTGGTCGAGCTTTTCACGGGCCACTTCGAGTGAGGGCACGTCGTTGGCAAGGACGGCGAACACCAGGACACGTCCGTCGACATCCTTGACGGTACCCGCGAGACCCACGACACCGCTGAGCGTGCCTGTCTTCGCCCGGACGTAGCCGGCAGCATCCGCGGTGAGGCCGGTTGCGAAGCGATCCGACAGGGTTCCGGTAAAGCCAGCAACCGGCAGCCCGGAGCCGATGGGCCATAGCGCCGGATCGGACTGCCTCGACACGGCTACCAGAAGTTGAGCGAGGGCGATCGGTGGAACCTTGTCACGCCCAGATAGTCCGCTCCCATCGACGACGGACAGGCCGTCGACGGCGATCCCAAGTTTCGCCGCGGACTCCTGAACCGCTTTAGCGCCCGAGGCGAAGGTGAACTTGCCATTGGCCCGCCCACCGATCAGGTGACCGAGCGACTCAGCGAGGTCGTTCTCCGAGTCGGTCAGCATCCGCTCGACAAGATCTCGAATCGTCGGCGACTCAACCCTGCCGACCTCCTTTGCGCCCTCCGGCGCCGTCCCCTTGCCAACCATCGTGACGGTGAGGCCACGCTTCTTGAGCAGCCCGGCAAGAACCTGCGCGGCCTGGCGCGCGGGATTTTCGACCCTCGAGTCTGCCCCCGGACGCACCCGCCCCTGATCGACCATGAGTGCCGTCACAGGTGCCACGACACCGTCGAGGGGGAAGGACGACGGCCAGCCGGGAGCGAGGACCGGGCCGGTGAAGAGTGAGTCGTCGTATTGCAGGTCAACAGCATTCGCTGCGACGTTTTGCTCAACCTGGTCGGCGAGCGACTCAAGGGTCGCCGCTTCGACACCGGGTTCCATCTTGCGCGTCAGCGTTGCGTCGCCGCCCCCTACAACGGTAAGCGTCGTGTCCTTCAAGAGGACCACCGTCGCTAGTCGCTCGCTCGGGTCAAGGACGGAAAGGGCCGCGCTCGCGGTGAGCAACTTTATGGTCGATGCCGGGGTGCGCGGCCGTCCCGCGCGGACGTCAAGCAGGACCTGCTCGGTCGCCGGATCAATGACAACCGCGCTGAACTGCCCAAGGGTGTTTGCCTTGAGCAGCGGAGTCACCGCCCTTTGGATGCCCGTAGCTGTTGGAGCGGGGGCGGTCGAGTTGGCCACCGCCGTTGGTGTGAGAACGATCGGAGCTGGCGATGCAGGGGGACTGGACCCCGGTGCAACGACATTGTCAACGGACGCGGCCGGCTCGATGGACGCGAACATAAGGGCGAGCACGATGACCGAGCCCAGGCCTCCCGCTCGTCGAACAGCGCTGAACCGGCGACCATGACCTCGCCGTCCTTGAACCCGCACCCGGTGTCCCCTCTCGCTTTAATCCCTCATGGTGAAGACTAGCCACCATGACCCCCTTGGACTTTGACGTCACCATCGAGATCCCCGCGGGAAGCCGCAACAAGTATGAGATGGATCATGCGACCGGACGGATCCGTCTGGATCGCATGCTCTTCACCTCGACCCGGTACCCCCATGACTACGGCTTCATTGAGAACTCGCTCGGCCTCGATGGTGATCCGCTCGACGCTCTCGTCCTCACCCAGGAACCCACGTTTCCCGGCGTCCTCATCCGCTGTCGCACCGTGGGCATGTTCCGCATGACCGATGAGGCTGGTGGCGACGACAAGGTGCTCTGCGTGCCGGCTGGCGATCCCCGCATGGAGCATCTGCGCGACATCCATCACGTGCCCGAATTCGACCGCATGGAGATCCAGCACTTCTTCGAGGTCTATAAGGAACTCGAGCCGGGCAAGAGTGTCGAGGGAGCCACATGGGCCGGCCGGGCCGACGCAGAGGCCGAGATTCACGCCTCCTGGGCCAGGTTCACCGATGGGGCCGGCACACACGACTGATCCTCTATGTCTCCACGGTGGTGAGGGCGTCCTCGACGACCTCGGTTCGGTGCAGGTAGGTCCCGACGAAAGCCTTCACCGTTGCGGCGAGCGGCAGGGCAAGCAGCGCCCCGATTGGTCCGAGGATCGCACTGCCCGCCAAGACGGATAGAAATGACACTGCAGTGTTCAACTCCATCGCTTTCGCGGAGACCCGAGGCTCGATCGTCAGATTCTCGACCTGCTGGTACGCCAGGATGAAAGCAAGCGTGCCGACACCTTGAAGTGGAGACTGCGCGAACGCTAGGACGACCGGGAGTAGGCCACCGAGATAGGTACCAATCGTCGGCACGAAGGCAGAGACAATCCCAGTGAAGGCACCGAGAACGAGTGCATTATCGACCCGGATGATGAACAGGAAGACTGTCGTTGCGGTGCCGCAGACGACGGCGAGGATGGATCGCGACACCAGATAACTTGAGGTCTTGTCGATGGCCACCTCCCACACTGCGAGGAGTTCCCGCTGACGGGCCTGCGGGAACAGTGAGCAGACACTTCGTCGGAACCTCGGCCCGTCCGCGACAAGGTAGAAGGTGACGAGGAGAACGGTGAGCGACCCGAGGATGAAAGCAAGGAAGGAATCCACGATGCCCAGAACACTGTTCGCGATGGCCTGAATCGCGACATCCCAGTACTCGCTGATGAGGGTGCTCGGCTCCGGCAGTGTGATCCCGAAGGACGAGTCGACGAGGCCGCGAATGGCGTCGTAGAGGGCTGGCACCTCCCTCGCAAGGTTGATCACCTGCGTGATGAGCATGTTGCCGAAGAGCCCCACAAACCCTGCAATAACGAGGAACGCCACGAGGTAGATAAGCAACGTGGCCCGCGAACGCTTCCAGCCACGCGCGCTGAGTCTGTTGACCGTCGGTTCAATAGCGAAGGCAAGGAAGAAGCAGATCGCCACAGTGATCATCAAGTCGGTGAGACGGGACGCCACGTACCACAGGCAGATGCTCAATGACACCGCGAAGATCACGTACCAGACACCCTTGATGAACCAAGGGGGAATGCGTGTGATGTCCACCCCTCAAGCGTACGTGCAGGTCAGGATGAAGGAGTCGCCGAACTGTCCCCCGTCGAGACGGTTACTTTCAGGGGAATGAATGTTTGAACACGGATTGGCTCCGGCATTGGCGTCAATCCGAAGGTCTCGAGAGAGCCTTGACCGGCGAGCCGTACGACATATTGCGCGAACGAAAGCGGCAGCACCTCAGCGGGATCATCGCAAATGAGCAGGTGGCCGTACCCCAGAACCGGCCAACCGATGAATGCCTGATCCTCGCCCAGGACGATCTTCGACGACGCAATGTCGAAGTTGCCCTCGATCGGGACGCCACCGATTGCCGGGCTGGCGAGGATGTTCCCCCTGTCGTCGGTGGTGATCGTCGTTGCTCCAGAGCCAACCTTGTAGAGCTGAACATCATCCGAGGTCACGACAACCTCGGTATCCGTTCCATCTTCCGCTATGACGATTACTGGCAGGTTCGCCACGGCAAGCACGTTGTTCTGCGCTTGGAAGATGGGGAGTACCGCGATCGCACCTTCAATGATGGTGAGTTCCCCGATGAGGTCGGTGACGCTCGGGAACTTTTGTCCGGCCTCCAGTGTGCCAACAGTCCCGGCGCTCCATGCATCGGGCGCCAACTGGGAAGTCCAAGTCGTCATTGCCTCCACGGACCCTTGCGGGGATTCCACCGACATCAGGCTGATCGGCGGGAGGGCGCTTAGGTCAAAATCTGCGTTCGCCTCCGCGAGAATAGGGTCCTCCCAGGAGGTCACGGTGCCGCTCAGGATCCCTGCCACTGCCTCCGGGGTCATGACGAGGCCTTCGAGCCCAGGAACGTTATAGGCCATGCTCACCGGGTATCCGAATGCTGGCACAACGATGGTTTGGCCGGCGGCGCAGTTGGCGGTTCCGAAGGACGTGATGTCGGCCGGGGTCGGAGTGCGGTCGACGAGGGCTAGCGGCGCACTCTGTTCGGAAGTGACTTCGACAATCGTCTGGTCGGGACAGATCGACGTCAGAGCGTCACCGACAGCGCTCATGGAGCCGGCAAATGTCTCGGCTACGCCGATCTCAAGGGATCCGGGTGCGCAGACAATCTGCGATTCCGCCCGGGCCGCAAGAACGTCGGGGGGCATCGGTGGAGTGCAGGCTGCAATGAGCATCACTGCAAGAGGAACGAGGACGATGCCCCGGGTTCGCACAGACATCCGGGGCATCGTCCTCATCCTTACTTCGAGTGAGCGTTCTTAACGTTCAGAGTGCGACTACTTGATCTTGGCGACGAGTTCCTTCGCCTTGGCCAGGACCTTGCCCGCCACCGGCACGTAGCCGAGGGACGCAGCACGTGCGGGTCCGCACTTTTGGATCACGTAGTCCTGGAACTGACGGACACCGAGGCCATTGGCCCCCGAGCCATCCGTACGAGCCAGACCGTAGCTGAAGATCGACATCGGGTACGCGCCGGATACCGCGACCTTGTAGTCGAGCTGGACGAGGCCACGGGCGTCAATGTTGGTCTGATTGGCGAGGTTCTTCGCCGCTGAGGCCGACGAAGGCGCGATGAATTCGCCCTCCGCGTTCTGAATCCGCGCTGAAGGGTAGCCCTTGGCATCGCCGAGATCGACGTAACCAACAGTGCCCTCCTTGGCGAGAACGTTCGCCATGACACCCGAGTTGCCCTTGCCAGCTACCGAGTTTACCGGGGGCTTACCACCGGGGAAGGCGGTCGTCATGTCGTCTTGCACCTTCGGCCAAATCGTCGGAGCCCACGCATTGAGGTACTGAAGGAAGTTGTTCGTGGTGCCCGAACTGTCAGAGCGGTAGGCAATGGTGATGGGAGTTGCCGGAAGTGCCGCTGAAATACGCGGGTTGTCCTTGATGATCTCCGGGTGATTCCAGGTCGTGATGACACCGGAGAAGATCTTCGCGAGGGTGACCTGCTTGAGCTGGATCGAGGAGCCGAGGGTCCGACCGGTCGTCGCGTTCTTCAGGTTGATCGGGGCGGTGATTGCGCCACCGATGTTGGGGATGTACTCCCAGTCGAAGGAGGGCTCTCCTGATGAGTATTTCGAGTCCGTTTGGGCGAATACGAAGGTACCCTTGGTGAAATTGCCCTTGCCGGTGCCCGAGCCTGTAGATGTGTACTGAATCGTGAAGTTGCTCTGCGACGCATTGAAGTCTGCAGCGCACTGAGACATGAACACGTATGGGAACGATGCACCGCCACCGGCGATGCTGTTGGCTGCGCTGGCCGGGGCGGCCAGGGCAACCGCTGAAGTTGCGAGAACGCTGCTAGCGACTATCGCGAGAATGCGACGCACGGTATCTCCTTTGTCATGGACGTTGCTTACAGACAAGAACCTACGAGCCGCTTCTTTACGATCGGGGTTGTTCTGGTGATGCTCTGTCGACGCCTCGGTGAACAACTGGGGCCGAGATGAACGGCTGGTTAACCGAAACGTCCATTTACATAATCGAGTGTGCGCTCATCCTTGGGATTGCCGAAGATCTCGGTGGTCAACCCCTGCTCGATGACTCGCCCTGGCTCATTCTCTGCCGCCAGGAAGAAGGCTGTGTTGTCAGCGACACGGACGGCCTGCTGCATGTTGTGGGTCACGATGACGATCGTCACCTCTTTGGAGAGTTGGCGGATTGTCTCCTCGATCTTCAGGGTCGACGCGGGATCGAGCGCCGAGCACGGCTCGTCCATAAGGAGCACGTGCGGCTGTACGGCGAGGGCCCGGGCGATCACGAGGCGCTGCTGCTGCCCGCCGGAGAGTTCGCCACCCGCGCGGTCGAGCCGATCCTTGACCTCGGTCCATAGACCCGCAGCCGTGAGCGTCTCCTCGACGATGTCGTCGTGGTTGCTGCGCTTCATCCCCGACAGTTTGAGCCCCGACAGAACATTGCCGCGGATCGTCATGCTCGGGAACGGATTGGGCTTCTGGAAGACCATGCCTATCGCCAAGCGAATGTGCACCGGGTCGACGTCACGCGAGTAGATGTCACGTCCCTCGTAGAGGATTTCGCCCGCCAGGGCGGAACCCGGGATGAGCTCATGCAACCGGTTGAGGGTCCGGATGAATGTCGACTTTCCGCAACCTGATGGGCCGATAAGTGCGGTGACGGAATTCTTCGGAAAGGACATGTTCACGCCCTCAAGCACCTTGCGCTGGCCGAACCAAACGCTCACGTTCCGTGCTTCCAGCTCAGTCACCGCGGGAGGGGTGGGCATGGTCATCTCGGCCTCAAGGACATCAACACGTTCGGATTCGGCTGCGGACATTGCGTGCTCCTTCTCTATCGGCCCAGACGCCCGCGACTGAGCACGCGGGCGAGGGTGAACAAAATGGCGACGAAAATCATGAGTGCGAGGGCCGCCCCCCAAGCCCGCGTCACGGCATCCGGGTACGGGAGGGCAACATTGTTAAAGATGTAGGTCGGAAGTGACGCGACCGGTGACCCCGTCGGGTTCAGGATCGTCTGGTCACTATTGCCCGCTGCGAGGAGAAGTGGTGCCGTCTCGCCGATGATTCGTGCGATACCGAGGATGATCGCGGTGACGATGCCGGTACGAGCTGCCGGGAGCACCACCCGAAAAACGGTCCGGGCGCGAGTCGAGCCGAGCGCGAGCGCACCGGTTCTCAGTTCATCCGGCACGAGGCGAAGGACCTCCTCGGCGGTTCGTGCGACGGTTGGCAGCATGAGGATGGCGTACGCCAGCCCACCAGCCAAAGCACTTTGAGTGAGCGCACCCGTGACGATGAGCGTCGTAAGGATGAACAGGCCCGCGACGACCGACGGCACGCCACTCATCGACTGGACAAAGAAGCGGACGTACGGCACGGCGCGTCCGCGGACCTCCGTGATGTAGATGGCCGTCGCAATGCCGATCGGCACCGCGACAAGGGAAGCTAGGAAGACGATGAGCGCGGTGCCAAGAACCGCGTGCCCGATGCCGCCGTATTCCAGCGGTGTGCTCGGGCTGATGTAGATGTTGTTCTGGAGGAGGAAGGACGGAGACAGCGCCTCCCATCCCCGAACAATGAGGGAACCGAGGAGGGATAGGAGGATCACCAAACTGAAGACGGTCGCACCGATTGAACTCACGATGACGATTGAGTCGGCGATACCCCGTCGGCCGCGAGTGGCGAGGGAGGCGAGCGTGGATGCCACGAGTTGCAGTGGCAGGTAGATCGCCACCAAGAGCACCGGAGTGGGAATGCTACTCGTCTGCCATAGGAGCCCGGCGATTACGGCGGGGACCACGACCGCGAGTACGACCGACAACGTGAATTTGGGGGTTCGCTTGCGCCACGGCCGCTGCGGTCGCTGGTCTGCAAGATCTGGCAGTGTCGACGGATCAAGTGTCTGAGTGCTCACTTCTGCAGCCGTCCCGTCCGGTTAACGATCAGGTTTGCAATGACGTTGACGATGAGGGTCATGATGAAGAGGAAGAAGCCCGCGGCCAACAGCAGTTGAAGTTCGTAGGGACCGCTTATCTCCCCGAACCGCGACACAATCAGTGTCGCGACCGAGCCGCCACCGGACTCGATGATGTTGTACCAGTTCGTGTCGAACACGATCTTCAGGACGAAGAACACAGCAATGGTCTCGCCCAGCGCCCTGCCGAGCCCGAGCATGATGCCTCCGACGATGCCGCCGCGGCCATACGGCAGCGCGACGTACCGCAGCATGGTCCACATCGAGCAGCCCAGCGCCTCCGATGCGTTGACAAGGTCCGGGGGCGTCCTGCTTAGGACCTCCCGCGTCACCGAGGTGACGATCGGGATCATCATGATCGCCAGGACGAAACCGGCGATGAACGGCGTGCCAAGGAAATTGCCGGAGGTGTTTTGGAAGATCGGAATCCACCCCAGGTACTGGTTCAGGAGTTGCTGCCACACCTCTGCTGTGGGGTTCAGGACGTAGAAGGCCCACAGTCCGAGGATGACACTCGGAATGGCCGCCATGAGGTCGATGAGGTTCGTGAGCATCGATGCCAGTCGCCGGGGCGCAAGGAACACCATGAAGATCGACATCATGAGCGAGGCAGGGACCGCGATGACGAGCGCGACTACCGCGAGCACGACGGAGCCGTAGAGCATGCCCCAGATTCCTGCAGTGGGCGGATCTGTCTTGATGTCCCACGCGGTCGTGGTGAGGAAGGAAAGTCCCTGCGTCTGGAAGACGGGAATCGCCTGAGCACCGAGGAAGATCGCGATGCCTGCGAGGACGATGAGCGCTGAGAATGCAGCCGCAGTGATGGTCCGGTTGAACACGCGATCACCGCGGTGGGCCGTTGCCGAGGCAGACAGGTTGCGTCGTTCGAGCAGATCAGGGTCGGCCATGACATGAGTGTGGCGACAATCAGCGTCCGACGAGTGGGCTATATGCGAACGCTTGCCAACAACTACGTGAACGGAAGATGAACGAGCTTCAGGCGCTCACGACGGTCACCGATTCCTCCTCAACAGCACTTTCCCCAACGGCTGCCCCGGCTTTCTACGGCCGTTCGATTGTGTTCTTCACGCCCTTCGCACCCATGCTCACGACGAGCATCCGCACCGGCTCAGTGCCGGTGTTTGTTCCATTGCGCCAGGTGCCTACGGCTTCGAGTAGAGCGGTCCCGGCGCGATATTCCTTCACTATTCCTCCGTCGTATTCGACCGTAAGCGCGCCCTCGAGGACATAGACGTACATCGGCGTCGGGTTCTTCGCCCAGCCGGTCTCCTGGCCTGGCTCGATCACGATGATCGAACTGGAGATCTGTGCCTTGCCCTTGGTCGGATACCGGAGCGGCTGGTCGAGGACGGTAAGTCGCTGGCCCTCGAGGAGCATTCGCGAACCGCCCGTAGCGACGGCCTCCTGGCTCGGCACGCTCACGCCCGCGGGCTCGTCCGACCCGCAAGCCGTCACGGCCATCGCGATCAGGGCAAGTGACACGACACACAATGATGGAAATCTCCGCACATCCCGACGATAGCCGATCGCTTTCGGGACAGGCATACACACGCAGTGTGGTTGTATCCGCAGGTGGACATCCTCAGCTGGCTCAAGCCGGCACGTACTGTTCCGGTTACTCGCTGGCGCGCATCATCACGGTGGCGGGCCAAGCCTTCAACGCTGGCCATCCTCGTGCTGGGGCTCTACCTCTTTGGCACCGGCGATGCGCTGCTCGTTGTCTCAGGGCTTGGCGTGAGCCCCTGGACAGTGCTCGCTCAGGGGCTGGGAGATCAGCTGGGTATCTCGATCGGGCTCGCAACGTTCATCGTGAGCGCCGTGGTCCTCCTCTTGTGGATCCCGCTGCGCGAGGTGCCCGGTCTCGGCACAGTCGCCAACGCCATCGTCATCGCGATCGCCCTTCAGGTCGGCGTGACGTTCCTGCCGAGCCCCACAAACGTGTTCATCCAGTTCGCCTTCGTGATCGTAGGCATCCTCATCATTGGGCTTGGCAGTGGGCTGTACCTCACCACCCGCATGGGCCCAGGGCCGCGCGACGGCTGGATGACCGGCATCCATCTGCGCACCGGGTGGCCAGTGAGCGCTGTCCGCCTCGGCATCGAGGTCGTGGTGCTCGCCGCGGGCTGGCTGCTCGGCGGAACCGTCGGCATCGGCACCGTGATGTTCGCGATCCTTATCGGCCCGTCGGTTGGCTACGGGCTCATGCTCGCGGGCGCAGTCGGAAGGGACCCGAATGCCGAGAGTCCCGTCGAACAGGACCCCGACTTCCCAGAACTCGACGCCTAACCCCACCCCTCCCCCGTTTGTCCCATGACATGGGACGTTCGGCAGAATCGAGGCCGATTTGGGCAAAACTCTGCCGTTTGTCCCATGAAATGGGACAAACGGCAGAGGGGGTTAGTTTGAGGTTCTGGGTGCCGGCTTGGTGCGCGGCTTCGCGCGCTTGGCCTGGAACCCTGCGGGCCGGCCGTCGTCGCGGCGATTCGTTGCCGGGAAGGCCTCGGCCCGACGCTCAGCGCGCGCCGGACGTGCCGGGCTCTCCGCGCGGGGCGGGCGGGCGAAACTGTCGGAGCGGGCCGGACGATCGGCGCGATCAGATCGCTCCGGACGGGACTGTCCCCCGCCAAACCGACTTGACCCACCCGGGCGGCTCGAGCCGCCCGCAGTGCGTCCGGTGCGATTAAATTCGCGCTTCGGTGAACGCTCCTTCGGCGGGTACCAGGCGATGCCCGAGGGCTCGCGCGCCCCGGTCACCTCAATGAGGTGCTCATCCCCCGGACGAATCCGCTTGACGGTCGGCTGAACACCAGCGCGACCGGTGAGCGCCGAGACCTGCCGCTGCTGCTTCGGCGAGGCGAGGGTGACAACCGTGCCTGACTCGCCAGCGCGTGCGGTGCGTCCGGCGCGGTGGAGGTAGTCCTTCGCATCATTCGGCGCATCGACGTGGACGACGAGCGAGATCCCATCGACGTGGATCCCGCGAGCGGCAACGTCGGTTGCCACGAGCGCGGGCGTCAGGCCCTCGCGGAAGGCCGCCAGCGTGCGAGTTCGCACCGCCTGGGTCTTGCCGCCGTGCAGGGCGCCCGCGGCGATCCCCTTCGAGGTCAACTGGTCAGCGAGACGGTCAACGCCGGCTTGGGTGCGAACGAAGAAGATGGTCCGGCCATCGCGTGCTCCGATCTGCGCGGTGACCTCCTCCTTGTCACCGGGATGGACGATGAGGACGTGGTGGTCCATCGTCTCGACCGAGGCCTGCGCCGGTGCGAGCGAGTGCCGAGCTGGGTCCTTCATATAGGCGCGGATGAGCGCGTCGACATCACCATCGAGGGTCGCGCTGAAGAGAAGCCGCTGGCTGCGCGGACGCGTCTGGTCGAGGAGTTCGCGGACGATCGGCATGAACCCCATGTCTGCCATCTGGTCAGCCTCGTCAAGCACAGTGATGGCGACCTCGGAGAGATCGACAGCCCGACGGTCGACAAGGTCCTTCAGTCGGCCCGGGGTGGCAACGAGAATGTGCACTCCACGGTCGAGCGCCTGAATCTGCTTCGCGTAGGGCATGCCACCGACGATGAGGCGGATGCGCAGCCCACAGGCATCGGCGAGCGGCGCGAGGCCGTCACTCACCTGCATCGCGAGTTCGCGAGTCGGCACGAGGATGAGGCCATCGGGCTGTTGGGGGGTGGCGCGACGGCCCGAAAGCCGGGTGAGCATTGCAAGGCCGAATGCGAGGGTCTTGCCCGAGCCAGTCTGGGCTCGTGCGAGAACATCGCGGCCCGCGATCGCGTCGGGCAGGGTTGCCGTCTGGATGGCGAACGGCTCATTGATCCCGGCACGACTGAGCGCACCGACCAACGATTCGGGCACGCCAAGGGAGGAAAATGACACAGAACTCACGAAGAATCGTCCAATCGAAGACACATGCGTGTCTCGATAGCGATTCGGATTCAATCGCGTTGGAGCCAAGACTCGCGTGCAGGTGCACAAGCACCATCGGGATACCACTGCGGCGCAGCGGCTAGCTAAAGGTACGCGAGAAGCGACGAATCACGAAATCCAACGACGCGTAGGGTGTCGCCCGTGAGTGACGCGGCGACCGGGATCCTCGCGCACTCGGATCGGAGAAGTCATGCACATTGAGGTCTGGTCTGACGTTGTGTGCCCGTGGTGCTACATCGGTAAGCGTCGGCTTGACGAGGCACTCGCTGGATTTTCAGGACGTGACGACGTCGCAGTCGTCCACCGTGCCTTCCAACTCGACCCGAGAGCGGTGAGCGAGGGGCGCCTCACCGTCGAGGTGATCGCCGACAAGTACGGCATGGACCTAGCCGGGGCTGCCGCGATGATGGGCAACGTGAGCGAGGTGGCGGCCTCGGTCGGACTCGCCTACCACCTCGACGAGACGGTCAGCGGGAACACCCGCGACGCGCATCGCCTGCTGCTGTGGGCACAGTACAAAGGGCAATCGGCCGGCCTCCTCGAGGTGCTCTACTCCGGCTACTTTGAGTTCGGACGCGACATCTTCGACATCGACTCACTCTGCGATCTCACATCCGAGTCTGGGCTTGATCCTGTCGCGGCGCGGACAATGCTCGAAGGCACCGGCTTCATTGATGACGTAGCCGCCGACCAGTCGCTCGCTGCCCAGTTCGGCGCGACCGGAGTCCCGTTCTTCGTCTTCGACCGCGCCTACGGAATCTCCGGAGCCCAGCCCCTCGAGGCCTTCATAGCGACCCTCAACAAGGCAGCCGAGGGCTCACCCTGATGAGCCCTCGAATCTGGCTCATCCGACACGGCGAGACCGAGTGGAGCAAGGCCGGACGCCACACCGGCAGAACCGACATCCCCCTTACCGAGGCCGGCGAGGATCAGGCTCGGGTGGCAGGCAGGGAGTTGACCGATGTGTTGCCGGCACTCGTGCTGTGCAGCCCGCTCATCAGGGCGAGGCGGACCGCGGAACTCGCCGGGCTCACACCCGATGCCTTCGACGATGACCTCATGGAATGGGATTACGGAGCCTGGGAGGGCCTCACCACCACCGAGATCAGGATCCTTCGCGGTGATCCCGGCTGGCGGGTGTGGGACGAGCCGATCCCGCCGGGTGCCACCGCCGGATCAACACCCGGTGAACAGCTGAGCGATGTCCGAGTCCGGGCCGATCGCGTGATCGCGCGTTGCACGCCCGTCCTCGACGCCGGACGTGACTGCGTCCTCGTCGCCCACGGGCACCTGCTCCGAATTCTCACCGCGACATGGCTTGACCTTCCTCCGGACGCGGCACGGCTGTTCGTCCTCGAGCCTGCGCATCGCTCCTCCCTAGGATTCGAGCGCGAGCAGCGAGTCATCACGAGCTGGAACGCCTGACTCGCACCCATGAGCAACGCATGACACACTCACGTCTCCCAATCTAGGAAGGCCCAGTCCGTTGAGCGACGAATACACGACCATCCCCGAGCATCTGGTGCGCCGCTTTCGGGAGCTCAGGGTCGAACTCGGATTCGGTATCGTCGGCGATTACGCCCTACGACTATTCAGCGAGCTTGATGAACTGGGCTTCCCCATTCTCGTCACCGCTGACGAGCAGGGCGCCGGGTTCGCAGCCGATGCCTTCGCACGGCTGCGGGGATTCGGGGTCGTGGCCTGCACCTATAGCGTCGGTGGGCTGAAGCTCGCGAATGCGGTCGCCAACGCCTGGGCCGAGCAAGTGCCCCTTCTTGTCATCTCCGGCGCCCCGGGGATGAAGGAGCGTGCGCCGGGCGCACTGCTCCACCATCGGGTGAAGGACTTCGACACCCAACTTCGGGTCTACCAAGACCTCACGATCGCGCAGGCCGTCCTTTCTGACCCGCGCATTGCCGCGAGTGAGATCGACCGCGTCATCGACCAGATTCTCACCGCGCAGCGCCCAGGATACTTGGAGATTCCTCGGGATCTCGTCGACACACCGATCACCAACGTCAGTGGGCCAATCCCCCGGACTTCCGCCGCTGTCAATCCTGAGAACCTCGCAGCAGCGGTCACCGATGTCGTTGACTCCCTCACCGCAGCCGGGACCACGGTGATCCAGGCGGGGGTCCTGGTGGGCCGCCGAGGGCTGAGCGAGCATCTCCTCGGAATCGCCGAACACCTCGGCCTGCCCGTTGCCACGAGCCCGCTTTCCAAGGGCGTCTTCCCTGAGCGACACCCCCTCGCCATCGGTGTGTACCAGGGAGCGGTCAGCCCCGCCGATGTCGTCGAGCAGGTCGAAAGTGCCGCGCACATCATTCAACTCGGTGTTCTGCCGACCGACATGAACCTCGGGGCATACACGGCCCACCTCGACCCCAACCACCTCATCGATTGCACCGATGACGACGTCACCGTCGGGCCGCGCACCTACCGAAATGTCCCACTGGCCGCATTCCTTCCCGCCCTTCACGAGGCCGTCTCCGGCGGTAAAGATGCACCGATGCCCGCCCCGCATGACGTACCGACCTTCACCCCCGACGGCGCGGCAGAGATCCACGTGGAGCGGCTCATCCACGCCGTCTCAGCGCACCTCGACGAGCGTCACGGAGTTCTTGTCGATCCGGGGGACTGCCTCTTCGCCTCGGTCGAACTTCCGGTGCCGGCCTGGTCGCTCGCCAGTGCCTACTACGCGACCATGGGCTATGCGGTCCCAGCGTCGCTCGGTGCCGGCAAGGCTGACCCAGACCATCGCCCGGTTGTGCTCACCGGCGACGGATCCTTCGCGATGTCGGGACTTGAAGCCGGATGGGCAGCCTTCAACGGCGTCTACCCGATCATTATCGTCATGGACAACAGCGGCTACGGGACCCAGCGGCCCATGCGTGACGGTCCATTCAACGACATCGCACCGCTGAACATCTCCCGTCTTGTCGACGTCTTTGGCACCGGCCAAAGTTGGCGCGTGACGACCGAGGATGAGCTTGAATCAGCGCTCACCGACGCCTTCGCGAGCGATGGGCTCGCCCTCGTGCACGTCATCGTTCGCAAGGGATCGACGAGCCCCGCGCTCGCGAGGTTTGCCGCAGCACTGGCCAAGCGAGTCTGAGACGGACGCGATGTATACTCAGAGACTGGAATGTACATCGGAGGTCCAATGGCACTTCACATCGCGAACCCCAACGTCGTCTCGAAGGTCAACCGACTTGCACGCGAACTCGGCCTGACGAAGACCGCTGTGATCGAGCAGGCCATTGACGAACTCGCACGAACAGCATCTTCAAGGGCTTTCACTTGCAGCCCCCCGTGGGAGGCCCTCCTCGTTGAATTCGACCGGATCCCCGATCTCGAGGATTCACGTGAGCCCCTCCTCTGGGATGCTCACGGACTGCCCGCGTGATCGTCGTCGACACATCCGCCATCAGCGCCATCGCCTTCGATGAGCCTGAGCGCCGCGAGTTTGTCGAACTCATCTCGGCCGCAGGCTCTGCATTCATCAGCGCAGCGACAGTAGTTGAGGCCAAAATCGTGATTCATGCTCGACGAGGATCAGCCGGCATCGTGCTTCTTGATTCACTGATCGGCCGAGCGCCTTTTGAGATTGCGCCGACTAACGAACTAGAGGCCAGGATCGCCTACGAAGCGTTCATTATCTATGGCAAGGGCAACGGTCATCCGGCCCAACTCAACTTCGGAGACCTCTTCTCCTATGCAGTCGCCAAGGCTCGCGGCCTACCATTGCTCTTTAAGGGCAATGACTTCTCGCAGACTGACATCCTTGACGCGCGCCTCAACCGCCCAGCCCGTTTTCGTCCAGACGATAACGTCCTGAAATGACACTCGACGATGCCACGCGCCGGCAAATGCGATTTTCGCTGTTCCTCCAGGGCGCGGCCCTGCTCATGTTCACCGTCGCACTCATCGCACAGATCGTGACCGGAGGCGCACCGGCACTCATCTTGGTGTTCGGTGTCGGCGTCATTTTCGTGGCGCTGGCCATGGCCTTCACCTCAACGAGAATGCGGCGTCACTGAAGCAATCGACACAGGCCCACGTGCTAACTGTCACCAGCGCCACCGGATCCGGGGTCTCTCGATAGGCAACCCGTCAGCGGGTGAGAGCAGCGGCGAGCAACTCCGCGACGAGAATCAAGTCGTCCTGAGTCGTTCCCTCGCCTTCTGGGATGCCCTTGATCCTCTTCAGCGTGCGATCACGCCCTTGCTCGAACCAGCGAAGCACATGCAGGTGAGCATCGTCCTTCAACTGCTGTCCAGCCGCGCGAAGGCCATCGACTACCGAACGACTGGTAGTCGAGTCCGTGGTGAGGCGCACGATATCCAAAAGGTCCGAGCCCTCCTTTGCGGCTCCCCGGTTCATAGCGGACTGGAGTTTCATGGCCACGAGAGCTGCGGGCTGAGCGACGAGAACATCGACGTGGGCCGAAGCATCAGATATCAGCGTCATGAGCGTGTAGCAGCATTCATCGATGACTATGTCGCGCGCCGTGGGATGAGTGGCAAGTGGAGTTCCAAGACGCAGGTGCAGCGCAAGGCCGACTTCAGACCATTGCGTGAGATTGCGATACGCGACAACCTGCAATGCCGCCACATGAACGCAATGCACCTGCGTGAATGCCTGCGCTGCGCTGGTACAGCTGGACGAGGCACCAGCCTGCGGGGTCTGCTGCGCACGATGCTCGTGTTCGGCCGGCACGCCGGGTACTTCACCCGCGACCAGGCTGAGCTGATCGACGCGGTTACCTGGACGCCGCCGGTCGGTTATGTGCGGCCACGGTCACGTCGTGATCAGGCGAAGTTGCACGTCCACATCGCCACAGGCGGTGAAGTCATGACACACGATCAAGTCAAGTTATGGGCCAAGGCTTGTCAGAAGCATTGGGTTCACGGCTTTGCCTTCATTCATGCGTGTGCGTTGCTGGGGTTGCGGAGTGGGAAGGTGCGTCCGCTGACAGCAAGTGCTGAAGTTGCATTTTCCGGCAGCGGCAACCTTGTCGATCTCGATAACCACGTCGTTCGGATCCGTTGGCAAGCGACG
>CAMAWO010000003.1 GCA_945861925.1 Bifidobacterium breve
ATACACATTTCGCAGGACTTGAAGCGACTCGATGACCTTCTGCGCGCCAACAAGATCCATCTCCGAAAGGCCTCGGTCGCGGACAGCCTTAAGTTCGGCATCGTCGGTCATTTGGGCCTTCCCTTTTGCGGTTGCGCATCATTTGATGCGTCGGCCTATTGCTTGGACGCTACCGCATCCTCGAATTGGCAGGAGGTGATCACATGAAGGGATCCTGGGCGGGGCGTCCATGGCGAGTCGTCGCCCTCGTCACCGCATGCGCCGTCATGACCACGGGACTCGCAATGGCGGCGAGTGCCTGGGCCGTCACGACGCCAACGATGTCGATGGGCGCCGCGAGCGGATACGCGATCATCGCTCGCACCAGCATCACCAACGTTGGGACCACAGCGCTGATAGGCGCGACAGGGAAGAACAACGTCGCTTTGAGCGACGCGGGGACCGCCTCGTGGGCGGTACCGGGCGGCTCGATCACCGGACTGGAGTTGACGTCTCAGGCGGATGCCGCTGCAGGGAACGCCCAGATCGCTGGATCCTCAGCCTCGAGTTACGCCGCGTCCCTTGCCCGCGACTACGGGCTCGGTGCTGTCCTCGACGCGCTGACGCTCATTCCGGGTGTGTACGACGCCTCCGCGGCAGTGAACATGGCGGCCAGCCAGACACTGACCCTTGATGGACAGGGCAACTCGAATGCAGTCTTCGTGCTTCGCATTCATGGCGCGCTCACACTGGGGGCGAATGATGGTGTGAACTTGGTGAATGGCGCCCAGCCCGCGAATGTCTTCTGGATCGTCGACGGCGCGGTGACGATCGGCGCCCACACATCGATCGCGGGCGTCATGATCACCCCGGCCGCCATCACACTGGGCGCGAATGCGAGCGTGCGAGGGCAAGTAGTCAGCACGAGCGGCGCGATCACGCTTGATTCGAACACCATCGCGAACATATCGAGCACTGTCGGGACGTCGACTCCCACGGCCACCTCGAGCGCCACCCCCTCCTCGAGCGCCAGCCCGAGCGTGAGTTCGACCGCGAGTCCGTCGGCTAGTGGTTCAGGGGCAGTCGTGGTCTGGCTCGACGATCGACTATCCGGTGACCTAAAAGTCGGGGTTCCCTATTCGGACGAACTCTCAGTGTCGAGTTCCCTCGCGCCCACGGTCGAGATCAACAGCGCCGTGTTCAGCGTATCGGCTGGCAGATTGCCGACGGGCATGTCGCTGGAACCGTCAACGGGCGTCATCTCCGGCACTCCTGGCGCGACGGGAACGTTCCCGTTCACGATTGAGGCATCGATTGCGGGGCTACCCCGCTCCTCGCGGCACTACGTCCTCACGACGTCGGCTGGAGCGAGCCCCGCGACCGTGTGGATCGATCATTCGCTTGCGAGCGATGCCACCGTCGGCATCTCCTTTGGTGATCGACTCACTGCTGGGAGCGCTGATCAGCCGACTATTGAGCACCCGAATGTCAGCTACTTCGTCGATTTCGGTGCACTTCCCCCCGGCCTGACGCTCACCGACGGCATCCTGCACGGCACGCCCACAGCGCCGGGGGTTTACCTGTTCGGCATCGACGCCAAGGTTCCCGGCCACTCCGTGGCGACCGAGGCGTTCAACATGAGGGTGGCCGATAGGAACGGCCAGGTGGCTTCGGCTGCACCAGGGTCCGAGCGCATCACCACGTCGGACATTGCATCGGCCCGCGTCATCTACCGAATGCGACGGTCGGGCAAATGGGTCGTCGTGCCACGCTTCCTCAAGGCCTCCAAGTCGATCCCCGTGTACGCCCATTTCACCGTGGTCCGATCCCCAGTGGGTCGACAGTCCAAGAACATCCCTGCAGCGCGGGCGAAGGCCAAAGCCTTGGCCAATGCGAATCAGGGACGAACTGGACCGGTGATCAAAGGCAAGTTGTGGCGCGGCCCGGCTCGCATCATCGTGAACTGGTGATGGTTTCTCCTCCCCAACGACACCGACCTCGGGGCGCACTCCGTTCGACCCGATGCACATCGATGAGCACGAACTAGGTGAAGGAGATTCACATGCACCACAACTCACGTTTGGCCAGCATCACCGTTGCACTCGGGTTGGCGGTGACGGCGATGGCTGGTTGCTCCGTCAGTGGGAGCATTGGAGGAAATTCAGTCGACAAGGGAGAACTCGCGGTGCAAGCCGTGGCCGCTCTGGAAGCGCAGACGGGTACGACCATGGACCCGTCCGAGTCGGTGACCTGCCTCGAGGATCTCAACACGGATGCCGGCAGCATCGCGATGTGTGAATACAAAACGGCAAGTGGAGGCGTCTTCGACGTGACGGTGACCTCCGACGGTATTGGGTCAGATGACAAGGTGGCCTTCTCTGTCGTGGTGAGCGACACGCCCCGATAGGTCAGCATGGCGGCGGATCGACGGCGGCGGAGATCGGCTTTACGTCGTTTCAATGCCGCGCTGACGAGGCTGAAGCACGCATACTCAGTGGGTGCATCGACTCCTCCAGCGACTGCGCGCCGCGCCCCGGCGTCTCGTGGTCGTCGTCCTCGTCGCGAGTGTAGGGATCGTTGGGATTCCGGTGGCAGCCACGGGTACCTCGTTACTGGTCCGCCTCGCGAGCACGGGTGCGCAGGCAGCCTCCTACACGCCAATGGCTGAGCTCGCCAAGCGCCGCGACCCTCGGTGGCCAAACCGCATCGGCTGGCAGGGCTGCCCGGCCCCGATCTGGCCCTCGAACGTGGCCGAGGGCGCGCCGGGCAACGGCAGGAGGGTCCTCGTCGTGGGGGATTCCCTCGTTCGCGAGTCGAGGACCCGCCTCATGACCCTGCTTCGCGACAGTGGCTGGGCGCCCACTGTTCGATGCTGGGGTGGTAGGCGGCTGGACTGGGTAAGCGACCAGATCAGCCGTGCCAAGAAGATCGATCAGCTCCCGAGCACCGTCATCGTGGTGGTCGGAACGAATGACATGCGCTGGGTCTCCAGGCCGGTCACGAAGGCGCGGATGCGATCACTCGTCGAGCAGATTGGTTCGGACCGCGAGATCCTTTGGGTCAATACCTATGCATCCGGCGCAGACCGGTTCACTCGGCCGAAGGAGCGTTGGTTCAATCGTCAGCTGCGAAGGTTGGCGCGACAGCATGACAACGTCACGATTGTCGATTGGTCGTCTCAGGCACGGACACGCGGTGTTCGATTTGCAGATGGCCTTCACTATCGCCCAAAGGGTCGACGGTTGTTGGCGGAGGTCATCGCAGATGACCTTGACCGAATCCAGAGCACGAGCGACGGCCGAGGTTAAGCCCCCGGTCAGATTTGTCGATGGGGCCCGAAGCACGTGGCGAATTGAGCCGTCATGAGTGCTGGGTGTGTCGGGTCGAACTGGGTTGCCAATGAGTGTGAGGGGAGTGCCCTCTTGCCCTGTGGGGGTCCTGCCCGTAGAGTGAAGAGGGACGAAAGGACGCGACCCATGACCTCAGCTCGCCTTGTGACAGCAGATCAGCGCGGCCGCATGACCGTCGGTCTTGCAGAAAGGTCTTACCTCGTTCACGAGGAACCTGACGGCACGGTCGTTCTCGAGCCTGCGGTCGTCATCACAGCACTTGAGCGCAGGTTCCTCGAGAACGCCGCACTTCAGGCAAGTATCGAGCACGCCCGCCAGCATCCTGAGGGACGCGTGAGCCGCCGGCCTCGCCCGTGAAGGTAGAGCTCGATCCTGCTGCCGCAGCACAGTTGGACGCGCTCTATGGCCGTGACCCGAACGGTGGAGCTCGAATCGATGAATGCCTCGACTAGATCGAAGTGGAACCTATGGACCCCCGCGCGTATCGGCGCATGTTCAGTGGTGGTGTCCGCGCGATCACACGAGACGTCAACGGCGAACCGTGGATCGTCCTGTGGGAACCAGATGGAGACGTAGCTGTCATCCGCGCTGTCATGCCCGCCGATCAGCTGTGACCGCTCAGCCCTGCAAGCACCCGCCCAAGCGTACTCGCGGTGTTCGATTCGCAGATGATCTCAACCGAGCTCAGAACACGAGCGACGGCCGAGGTTGAGCCCCCGGTCAGGATTGAACTGACGACCTACCGCCAACAAGGCGGATGACAACCGATGTTGAGTTAGGAAATCTGTGAAGGGTAACTCACTTTCTAGGCATGTTTCCTAACGAATATTGCCCAACTATTTCCTAACTATCACCAGACCTCGTATGGTGACCGGATGAGGGGACTGCCTGGCGGTGCGGAACCAACGCCCTACAGGCACGCTGATGGCACGCAGCGGACCGATGCGAAGGGTGTGCCGGGATGGCGGCTGAGGTGGACTCCGATGGGCGGTGGCAGCCAGCGGTCACGGACGTTTTACGGCACTGAAGTCGCCGCTGCTCAGGAACTTTCACGCCTGACAGCAAAACGTGCCGTTGTTGCGGTGAGTCGGCGCAGGGTGACGCTCTATGACTACTTGGGTGCCTGGCAGGAGGAATACCGCCAGCGGTGTGAGCGCATGACGATGGCACGGTCGTCGTGGAAGGAGCACGAGTCAAACGTCCGACTGTATCTGCGCCCCGCATTGGAGGATTCTGAGTGGAAGGACAGGCGGCTCGGTTCCTTCGAGGCGGATGAACTCGTTGATCTCGCGAATGGCTTCAGGCTGGCAGGTGGTGGGGAACCCTCCAATTCGATGCGCCGGTCTGTGCGAAAGACCCTCGTCATGTCGTTAGGCCAGGCCGTTGAGGACGGCATCATCTCTACGAATCCGTTGAACGGCATGGCTGACTGGTCTATCGGTCAGCCGACGGTGTTCGTTCCAGACCTCGTCCAATTGCACAAGGTGGCAGCAATCATGGGGTCGATGCCCTCGCTGGTGACTGCGACAGAGTCGGTGCAGGCGAAGAAGGCTCGATTGAAGGCCAGACGTGAAGGCGAGCCGGCGAGGATGGTGTCTCGCGTACGTGAGGGTGCGGCGCGTCCGTGGCTGGAATGGATGCTGCTTGTAACGGGTTGGACGGGGCTGCGGATCGGCGAACTTCTCGGCTTGCGGCTGGAAGATGTGGATTCAAACAACCGATTCTTGCGGGTGCGACAGTCGGCGACGGTGAGCGGCGGGCGTTACCGGGAAGGTGACACGAAGTCGAAGGCAGGTGTGAGGATCGTGCCGATCCTCCCCGACGCCGAATCTGCGATTAGCGCGTTGGAGGACAGGGCGTATGCGATGCCATCGAAGCCGACGCACCTGTTCGCAGGCGGGGGGAGGCGTGCATCTCGGCTTGCCGCCGATGGAAGCCGCAAGACGGTGAGCCGGCCGGCCGCCATCGGCTACTCGGAGATATCTCGGGAACTGCGAGAGGCATGCCGCATCGCAGTTGAGCAGGGCGTTATCCCCGAGCCATTCACCCTGCATGCTCTTCGCCACACGTTCTGCTCAGCCTTGTTGTCGGCAGGTGTCTCCGAGGAAAAGGTGTCGGTATGGGCTGGTCATTCAAGTCCGATAGTGACCCGGAATGTTTACGCGGTTGCGATGCCCGGCAACATGGAAACGGTCGCGGCGGAGGTGGGAGCGCAGGTGGCTGACTACTTCGGACGTCAGCGAACGCCGTACGGAGTTCGAGTCGCCAAACTGGAAGAGATGCGCAAGCGTGGACCCGAGGGCGTCAAGTAGAGTTAGGCATCACCGCCCCTGTAACTCAGTTGGCCAGAGTGCCGCACTTGTAATGCGGGAGTCGACGGTTCGAATCCGTCCGGGGGCTCCAATTCAAGAAAGGCGATTGCGGTCTCACTCGAGCAATCCCATGAAGCGGTCTCACCGGTAGGCGCGTAAGTGGCGGACGAATCCGAGTCCTCGGCTCCGAGCAGCCTTCCGTTCGCGTTCAGGGTGGCGAGGGTCGGGCGACGATTTTGGCTCGGCTGTCCGGTGTCCGTCGACTGATTCACGCGGCTACTTCGGCGAGGTAGCGGTTGAGGGTGCGGCCGCTCACACCGACTCGTGCCGCCGCTGCGGGCACGGACATCCCCTCAGTCTCGATATAGGCACGGGCTCGGGCCACCATCGTGGAAGTAAGGACGCGGGCGCGCCCCCCGATTGCTGACTTGCCCTTCGCCTTCTTCGCCTCGGCAACCCGATTCATCATCAAGGTGCGTTCATAACTCGCCGCTGCAGAAAGCACGGCTATGACCAGCATTGACGAGGCAGAACCATCGAGGGTGACCCCGGCCTCCGTGAGCGACCTGAATCGGACGCCACTCTCCTGAAGGCGGGTGAGTGTGGAAATGACATCGGGGAGGCTCCGGCCCCAGCGGTCGAGGCGAACGACGACGACCTCGATGTGCTCACCCGCTGCGGCGGCGGTGATGGCCTCCTCGACGAGGGACACGAACACGGCGCGGTCGGATTTCGCCCCCGACCCGATCTCGACGCGGATGTCGATAATGCCTTCGGCGGTCAGGAGTGCGTGCTGTGTCGCGAGGTCTTGTGACCCGCTGCTGACTCGTGCATAGGCGATTCGACGCATTTCTGGGTTCCCCGTTTCGTCTCGTGTTTCGTCCCTCTGGAAACAGTGTCGTTCAGGGGTCTGACATAACTCGTGAGTTACGTCCTCGGTGTTCGACAGAGGTGTGCCGTGTGACAGCCCTGGAGGCGATGCACGTGGGCGGGCACCTGATGACTTTGTGGTGGTGGGTGTCGCGTCCTGCGGCGGCCGATCTGCACGCAGTCGCCATGCCGTTTCTCAAGCGGAGGCGTATTGTCGGGGTCCTTGCTGCCGTGGCTGTGCCGCCTCTGTCTCCCCCGTCAGTGGCTGGACTCCCGGCAGCGACATTGTTTGTGCCGGCTTTCTCCTGCGTAGCGTTCATTGCTGGCATTCGGACTGAACAGCGGACACTGGCCGGTAGGTTCGCACGAGGACCGTCAATGGCCGAGGAGTACGGGGGAGCGCATGAGTAAGAAGGCTTTTGGCGGTATGACACTGAAGTTGGCGGGTGTCCTGGCAGTGACGGGGATGCTGCTTGCGGGATGCGCGACCGGCAGCACTGAGGGCGATGTGCAGGCTCCAGTTCCGGCTGCGGACACGAACGCCGGCACCACGACGACTGGCACCGGCGGACAACTGATTCAGATTCAGTCTGACAATGTTGCTGCTGCGGGCTACGACGCTGCGTCCCGCACGATGCTCGTCGAGTTCGATGACGGGTCGTTGTATGAGTACGCGCCGGTGCCGGTATCAGTTTGGATGGATTTCGTTGCGGCGCAGCCGCATCCGTGGAGCCGAGTTGGCAATCCGGTTCTGGTCCAGGGCGGGGTCCCGTATCGGAAAGTCCGCTGACTTTGTGTTCCGGGGGTGGTTAGGCACTCTTCTGGGTGCCTCTTTTTGGTCGGCGGGGGAGCGCGGGGTGCGCTCGTTGACTTTCCCTTCTCAGCCTGTCGAGTGTCTGCTTCCTGAAATGCGCCCCTCCTGAAGTCCACTGGGCGTGCTCTGGGCGACTGAGCGTGCTCCCTTGTTGGCAGCGAGTCCTTGCTGGCTGCTCATTTCATTGAAGTCGTCGTGCGCACTTCAGCGAACGAGGCCGGCCTAGAGACGGCTTTCGGTCGTAGTCCGACCATTGGTAGTAGGGGAGTTTCCTTCGTCATCTGAGGACACTCGGGCGCACTCGTTGACCGGGTTCCGGGCCCGCATGTCCCCCATGTAGGCGAGCATGCGGGCACGCCAGATGCCTCATGCGGCGGCCGACCGCCGCGCTGCAGTCGTAGGACCACTCATGGCGTACAGAAAGTTCATGCTTACTCCGGATGGGGACGAAGGCATGACTGTCTCCCTCGGCGCGGTCGGCGGCTGCGCGGACGTCGTCGGATTCGATGTCGCCGCCGCACTGTCCTGCTTGCCGTTCGACAGCATCACTGCGGTCATCCCCTCCTCGCCCGGAGTGAGCATGATCGTTCCGGTTGCACCCACCCCGTACACGACGCCTTTGGGATTCATGACCATCAGGACTCGCGTCGGAGCCGTCCAGTTGGACTCGGTGAACTTTCCTTCTTTAGCCGCTTTGCACTCGGTCGCTTGCACCGCGCAGTCCACCCACTGCTCCCACGCAACCGCAGCCGACCCCAACACCTTGCGAACGGTCAGCAGATGCTGCCAACTGACCGGTTGGCCGTCCTGGAATCCCGTCAACGACGTCCACCACGTACCTTTCATATCCGTCATCGAATCAATCGGCCCGGACGTCGGTGCGGCCACCGCTGACCCCGCCCCACCGACCGACAACGACACCGCGAACAGCGCCGCACCGACGACCGCCACCCCTCGACGTGCGGACCTACTCACGTTCAAGCCTGTTCCCATAGCCGTACTCCGCTCCGTAACGATGAGGATCCGACTCATCCCGATGCCTCTTAGACGGACGATATCCCGTCAAGGTTCCCGGACAGGTGAACAATTTCAATTTGTGACCTGAATAGCCGATTCCCCCAAGGGGATGTGGTGCCTGAACGGTCGACTTGCCCTCCCTTCGACCTATCTGCCTTCATTAATTGCGCCACCGGGGGGTCAAAGGCAGCGTACGTTGGCGAACGAGGTCGCTCCCTTTGAGTGCAACCTCATGCTCATGACTGTCACTGTTCGCAAAGAGTCAACTCGTGCACGCTTGAGCATGCTGAGCGTGCTGCCCTTCGACGGCCAGGCGAACTTCGGTTCGCCCTGTAGGCAGCCGGCTCGGGCGAACGGTTCGCTGAGTAGACGGTCCCCGTGTCATCGCAACTCTTCTATGTAGGGGACGTCCCCTTGGGCCGGCTGGCGTGCTTTCGGCGACCAGCGTGCTCCTTGTTGACGGCGAGTCCGTCCGTCCTGGCAGTTGGGTTCATTGAAGTCGTCGAGCGCACTTCAGCGAACTAGGTCGGCCTAGAGACTTCTTTCGGACGTAGTCCCACCATTGGTGGCAGGGGAGTTTCCTTCGTCGTCTGAGGACGCAGGGCGCACTCGCTGGCTGGTCTCCTTGGCACGCTCGTCGCCCACGTAGACGAGCATGCAGGCACGCCCGTCGCCCCCGTCAACGAGTAGGCAGCCGGCTCCGGCGACTCGGTTCGCCTCTTTCAGGGTTGACCTCGTGCTGGCTGCTCAGTTCATTGCAGCCGACTAGCGACCACGTTCGCCTAGTAGACGGAACTCCGCCGGCTAGAGCGCACTGGCGATCTCGGTAGACGGGTCGTCACGAGGACTCGGCGCTCTTGGTAGGCAAGGAGGCTCGAGCGAACATGTCGCCCCCGTAGGCGAAAGCGAGAAGGCATGCCCGTCATCCCGTCTACGTGAGCGTCCCCGGCGTGTTAACCGGTGACAGGGCCGATGAGGAGATTCGCGAGTTCCTGCTCGGGCTTGCGCTGACCGCCGTGCTGCGCTGTGAAGGCCGCGCTGGCGTCGGTCCCACACATCCCGAGGATGACGCCCTGCCCCCCGGGATGCGCGGCGATCCATGAGGTGAGGTCGTACGCGCTGCCGTTGACCGCCGACCAGCAGTCGGTGGGCGAGTTGTGCTGGGCAACCTCGGCCATGGTGACGCTGCCGTCGCTGGTCGTGGTGGTGGCCGCCGATGCATCGCTCAATGACGTCGTGGCCGGCTGTCCTGTCGCGAGGGTGCGTCCCCACACGGCCTCAGCGCCCGTGTGCCCGACGAGGACCGTCATGACAATGGTTGCCATTGCGAGCAGCACGCCCACAATGGCGGTGAGTGTCGTGAGGAGCGATCGGCCCTCAGCACTACGAAAACGTGTGAGCCACACCCAGATCGCCGCGACCACGAGGAGGATGGCCGCGAGGTACACGAGGATCGATCCCCAGTCCGCATGCTGCTGGGGCTGGCCGACGAGACCGGACAGGGCTTGACCGGACTGCTTCGCGAGGACGGAGCCGACCGCCCCGATCGCCAGACCCACGAGGGCGATGAGGTCAAATGGTCGACGCCACTTCTTGACAAGCACGACAAAGATGAATAGCAGCGCAGCTAGTGGCAGGACAACGACCACGAGATGGACGACGAGGGGGTGTAGGGGAAGTCCCGCGAACGACTCAAACGCCCCTTCGGACAATAAAGCCATCGCCGACCTCGGGATCATGACGGATTCCTTCCTGTCGATCTGTTGCTTTGAGGCTACAGGGGTCGGGCCTCAATCGCAGCGCGGCCGGTTCTCACACCCGGCGATGCGGATCACCGACTGATGAGTTCCTTGTCGGACTGGCGCTGGCCAACCAAGACAGCGATGAGGTAGAGGCCGGCCGCGACGGCGAGGAGCCACTGGTAGCCGAGCACGAGCGATAGGTACTCCAGGCATCCGCCAACCATGGCCCCGAACAGGTTGGCCGCAAATGCAGCGGTTGGGTTCGCGGCATTCTTGAATCGCGAGGTGAAGAGCAGGTTCGCGAAGAACACCGGAGCGAAGGCGATCGCGACCGCGAAGAGCAGTCGAAGCGGTACGGCGAGGCCCAGGAGCGTCTCGTTCGGGATGAGGAAGGCGACGAGGAGTGACGCGAACAGAGCGGTGATGATGAAGGGTCTGGGAATCGGCCCGCGGGCGCGCTGGGTCACCTCGATAGCGAGGAGGACGGCGACGAGGACGCCCGTGAATACCAGCGCATTCACGAGCCACGTTGTGCCGAAGAGTAGGGCGAATGTCGTGATCGACCTCGTCTCAAGGAGAAGGAAGGCCGCTCCCATGAAGAACAGGTCGCCGTATCCGCGCATCGCTTTGAACGGCCCACCAAAGACGCGGATGCCGATGAGTGACACACCGAGGATGAGGGCGATGACGATGAGGTAGATCGGCGGGATCGTCTGCGTTTTGAGATACAGGAACGGCCGGTCGTCGACGGCTGGCACGGGAATCTCCTGTGCAGCAGCAGCGATGGCGACTCGGTCCCACGTGGCACCAGGGGCACACACCGCGTTGTCGGCGTTCTTGCCGATGGTGATCGCGGCGAGCGACTGCACGGCGGTGAAGGTGTCGAGGCAGGGCGCATGCCCGAAGACCTCGTCGAGGGTGCCGGCGAGCCGGTTGATGAGCCACGGCTCGCGGTAGTAGTTGTACATCGCGAACACGCCATCGTCCGTCAGATGATCGCGTGCAGCGGTGATGGACTCCTCGGTGAACAGGTACGACTCGAGCCGCAGCTGGCTCGCCCCGGAGACAAGGGTGAGGGAGTCGGGGAGGGCGAAGAGGATGAGGTCGTACTTGTTGTCGTTGCCGGACAGGAAGGCGCGTCCATCATTGATATGGACCGAGACGCGCGGATCGTCATAGGGCTTATTGGGATTGACCTGACTGCCGATCTGCTGGATCCGAGGGTCGATCTCGACGGCGTCGACATGCTTGGCGCCGCGGGAAAGAGCGAGGGCGACATCGGTTCCGGTGCCGGCGCCGACAACGAGCACGTTGCCCAGCGGGTTGTCGATCGCGCGCTCGTAGGGACGGCCGTAGACGGGCTCGGCCTTGAGCCGCTGCTCGACATCCATGACGTTTTGGTGCGGGATGCCGTTCACCTGGATATTCGTGAACTCATTGATGGTGCCGGCATTTTGGATCTGGGTTTGGACCTTGTAGTACGGGGACCATGAGATGCCCGCCATGAGCGATTCGACGACAAGGGTGCCGATGATGAGCACCATGGCGATTCGTGAGACCCACGGAAGGCCAGGGCCGTAGAGGAGCCACAGTGCGATGAGAGTGATGATCGGCCAGACCCACGACGGCGCCCGCAGGAACGCAATAAGGGTGAACGAAAGGGTGCCGAGAATCGAGCCGATGATGTCCCACCGGTAGGCGTCGAGGGCCTTGAACTCGCGGAAGGCGCGGCCGGTGATCTCGCCGAAGCCGGTCATCGTGATGGCGATGACGATGAAGACGAGGGGGAGCGAGACCCAGGTGGGCAGGCCGGTCGGGCGAACCTCGGTGAAGAAGATGAGATCGGTTGACGAGCCCTCGATGCGGGCGGGGAAGAGCATGATGAAGGCGACGAGCAGGACAAGGCCGAGGGGGACGTAGCGGCCGAAGTCGTTTGAGGTGCGTGAGCGCAAGAAGCCCAGGCCGATGCCGAGGAAGCTCGCGAGCAGGATGAGGTTTGAGAAGTAGGAGAGGTGGACGAGGTTGGCACCCGACCATCTGATGAGGGCGAGCTGGACGAACAGCATGAGGGCGCTCGCCACGATGAGGCGGGCACGACCAGTGAGAACTCGTTCGCCTCGCAGCAAGGATGTGGTACTCACCGGGTCAGGCTAGTGCCTGCCGGCTTGGGGGCGGAATGGCCCGTCCCGGTTGGCTGAACAGTGCATCCCCACCCGCACCCAACGTCCAGCCCCCTTGTCATTTCAGCCGGAATCCGGCTGAAATGACCAGAAGAGTGGTTACTTGACGCTCTTCTTGGTCATTTCGACCAGAAACAACGCTGATGGTGCGAATTGGCCCGTCGAACGCCTGCCATTGAGCGGACTCTCGTCGAATTCGATGCCGCGGTGTCTGGGGGTGGCGCCCTTGAGCAGTGGGATGAAATGACCTGGTTGTGAGTGATTTGACCAGATATTCGGTCGTTTCAGCCGGATGCTGGATGAAACGACGGGGGGTGGGAAGGGGTGGGTCGCGAACTTAGACTTCAGGGGTGTTTTCGATCATTGCGCCAGAGCAGGTGTCAGGCCTGGCCTGGTGGCCACCGCTGGCAGTTGTCGTTCTCCTCGTCGTCATCAACATCGTGAACAACAGGGTGGCGCCGCAAACGCACTACCTGCTGTGGTCCTTTGGAGGCTCAGTCCTCCTCCTCGCGGTGGGCTTTCTCGACGGAAACTCCTGGACGGACATGGGCTTGGGTTGGCGGTTCCTCCTTCCGGGCCTCATCTGGGCGGCGGCCTCCATCGGGATCATCACCGCCGTCTACGTCATCGGGTCGCTCTTTCGCCGAACCCGTGCAGCGTTCCACGACGAGCGGATGGCCGAGATGTCTGCTGGCCGCCTGATGTTCCAAGCGTTGATCGAGGTTCCGTTTGGGACCGTGCTCTTTGAGGAGATCGCCTTTCGCGGGGTGCTGTTCGCGATGCTCGCCCGCCGATACGGGCTTGTCTGGGCACTTGTGGGCTCAGCGCTGCTGTTCGGGCTGTGGCACATCCTGCCGTCGATCGGCACGCACGAGCAGAATCCGGCGCTCGGTTCGGTCGTCGGGGAGGGGCGCAGGGGCAACATTCTCGCGGTGCTCCTCAGCGTGTTCACGACCGCGCTCGCCGGCATTCTGTTCGGCGGACTGCGCGTGCTCTCGGGCAGCGTGCTCGCCCCGATGGGCTTCCACTGGGGGACGAATGGGCTCGGCTACGCGTTCAGTTGGGTTCTTATCAGGGCGCGGGAACGTCGCGCAAGGTGACCGGATTGTACGTGGCGGCCGCGACCGGCCCCGTATGCTGGAAATCGATAATACGCGAAGGACGTGGATAAATGACATCGATGGGATTCAGCGTCTACGATAACGTTGCCGTCGTGGGGATGCCGCCAAGCCAAGCCGCGCCCGCATTGGAGCCAACGGAGGAAGCCGCCATGGAAGCCGCGCGATCGAGTGTCGACGAGCATGGCGCGGAGGCCCTGCTCTCCGATCGTGATCGCGGGATTCTCGAGTTCGAGCGCCAGTGGTGGAAGTACGCGGGGGCCAAGGAGCAGGCGATTCGCGACCTATTCGACATGAGCGCGACTCGTTACTACCAGATCGTCAACGCCCTCATCGATACCCCGGAGGCCATGGCCTTCGACCCGATGCTCGTGAAGCGCCTGCGCCGACTGCGGGCCACTCGGCAGCGGGCGCGCTCGGCCCGGCGTCTCGGCGTCGAACTCGACCAGCGCTGAAACGTCCGAAACTCTTCTCTTCGGTTCCTCGTCGGGCGATCGATGGGGCATGATTGCCCTGTTCGCGATCTAGGGAGCCCCTCATGCGTTTTCGAATCCTCGTCACTACCTGCCTCGCCCTCACCGGCGCCCTTGTAGGCGCTCTAGGGGCCGCGCCAGGATCTCAGGCGGCAACGACCCCAATCGTCGTGTGGACGGATGCAACGCGCGCGCCCCTGCTCCAGCAGGCGTTCGCGAGTGGGTATGACGGCCACCCGGTGACCTTTGTCGTGAAGGAACTTCCGGCAATTCGCTCCGAGCTCAAGACTGTGGCCGCCGCTGATGCGCCCGATGTCATTTGGGCGGAGCACGACTGGACCGGCGAACTCGCCTCGGCGGGCCTCGTTCGCAAGCTTCCTCTCTCGGCGAAGCTCAAGGCACAGTTCGAATCGCGAACCCTCGATGGCTTCAAGTTCGGCTTCAGTTACTACGGCGTGCCCGTCATGGTCGAGAACGTGGCACTCATCACGAACGCGGCGCTCGTCCCGACTCCTCCGAAGACGTTTACTGCCCTGAGCAAGTCCGCACTGGCACTCAAGGCGGCCGGCAAGGTCGACGTCGGCCTCGCGGTGGCGCAGGGCTCTGCCGGCAATGCGTACTTCATGAACCCACTTTTCACCGGGCTGGGCGGGTACGTGTTCGGCAAGAACGCGGCCGGCAGCCTCGACCCGTACAACATCGGCATCACGAACCCGACCTTCCAGGCGAATATGCCCAAGATCAACAAATGGAATTCGACCGGCCTCATCAACTCTGCTCTTGACGAGAAAGCGGCCACCGCGGCATTTGTCTCAGGCCGTGCTGCCTACTGGATCACCGGGCCTTGGAACCGAAATGAGCTCAAGACGCTCACCTTCCAGTACCGGGTCTCGTCGATTCCGGAGATCAAGAAGGGCATCGCACCGTCGCCATTCCTCACGATCAAGGGCTTCATGGTGACGGCATACGCGGACCAGCACGGCGTGCTCACTGCGGCGCAGGGTCTCGTGCGTAAGGGATTGACCCCGGCTCCGATCCAGTCGCAGATCGCGGCCATTACTGAACGCGCGCCGGCAAACATCGCCGGGACGATGGCACGTCTGCCGCAGGCATTCGCCGTGGCAGGCATGGCCGGTGCGCCGACGCCGAATATTCCTCAGGCAAGCGCTATCTGGGCGCCCCTCGGAAAGGCTTGGGCGACGTCAACGATGGGTGCGGGGGCCGTACCCGCGCAGACATCCTTCGCGGAGGCTCAGGCGACCGTCGCCGCTTCGGTGGGGTAGTCGGTGGAGTCGCCGGCGCCGTCTCGACGCGCAAATTGAGCGGACAACGGGCGCGAAGGCCCGATTCGAAGACTCCCACATTTGCACTCACCGGGTGAGAGTGCTAAAAATGGGTTAGCACTCACACCATGAGAGTGATAATCCACGTACGGATGTTCCGGGAGGAACTGGCCCCATGGCAAAGATCATTGCATTCAACGAAGAGGCTCGTCGCTCGCTGGAGCGCGGCATGAACGTGCTCGCCGACGCAGTCAAAGTGACGCTCGGCCCGAAGGGCCGTAACGTCGTTCTTGAGAAGAAGTGGGGAGCCCCCACGATCACCAACGATGGCGTGTCCATCGCGAAGGAGATCGATCTCGAGGATCCCTACGAGAAGATCGGTGCCGAGCTCGTCAAGGAGGTCGCCAAGAAGACCGACGACGTCGCTGGCGATGGCACCACCACCGCGACCGTGCTGGCCCAGGCGCTTGTGCGCGAGGGTCTGCGCAACGTAGCCGCGGGTGCGAACCCGATGGCACTGAAGAAGGGCATCGACAAGGCCGTCGCCATCGTGTGCGACGAACTCTTGGCGATGGCCAAGGACGTCGAGACCAAGGAGCAGATCGCCTCGACCGCCGCGATCTCCGCCGGTGGCGACCAAGAGGTCGGCGAGCTCATTGCTGAGGCAATGGACAAGGTCGGCAAGGAAGGCGTCATCACCGTCGAGGAGAGCAACACCTTCGGCCTTGAGCTTGAGCTCACCGAGGGCATGCGCTTCGACAAGGGCTACATCTCGCCCTACTTCGTCACCGACGCCGAGCGCATGGAAGCCGTGCTCGAGGATCCCTACATCCTCATTGCGAACTCGAAGATCTCGGCCGTCAAGGACGTCCTGCCGATCCTCGAGAAGGTCATGCAGTCCGGCAAGCCGCTGCTCATCCTCGCTGAGGATGTCGAGGGCGAGGCTCTGGCCACGCTCGTCGTGAATAAGATCCGCGGCACCTTCCGCTCGGTCTCTGTCAAGGCTCCCGGGTTCGGCGATCGTCGCAAGGCGATGCTGCAGGACATCGCGATCCTCACCGGCGCTCAGGTCATCTCCGAGGAGGTCGGCCTCAAGCTCGACGGAACCACGCTCGACCTGCTCGGCCGCGCACGCAAGGTCGTCGTGACCAAGGACGAGACGACGATCGTTGAGGGTGCAGGTGACCAGGAGCAGATCCAGGGTCGCGTGAACCAGATCCGCGCCGAGATCGACAAGTCGGATAGCGACTACGACCGCGAGAAGCTGCAGGAGCGCCTGGCCAAGCTGGCCGGTGGCGTTGCAGTCATCAAGGTCGGCGCAGCGACCGAGGTTGAGCTCAAGGAGCGCAAGCACCGCATCGAAGATGCAGTCCGCAACGCGAAGGCCGCAGTTGAAGAGGGCATCGTCGCCGGTGGCGGCGTGGCCCTGATTCAGGCCATGAAGTCGGCTGCAGGCAAGATCGATGCACTCGGCCTCACCGACGAGCAACTGGTTGGGGCGAACATCGTTCGCGTCGCCGTCAGCGCGCCGCTGAAGCAGATCGCCGAGAACGCTGGCCTCGAGGGTGGTGTCGTGGTGGAGAAGGTTCGTGAGCTCCCCGCGGGACATGGCCTCGATGCCTCGAACGGCGAGTATGTCGACATGATCGCCAAGGGGATCATCGACCCGGCCAAGGTCACCCGCTCGGCGCTGCAGAACGCAGCCTCGATCGCTGGCCTCTTCCTCACCACCGAGGTTGTCGTGGCTGACAAGCCCGAGAAGGCTTCTGCCCCGATGGGCGGCGGCGACGGCGGCATGGGAGGCATGGACTTCTAGTCCACGCCTACGAACGCTCGAAAGGGCGGCTCCCCCGATACGGGGAGCCGCCCTTTCTGCGTCTTGTTGCCACGTGTGTTTGCTACGGGCCCAGCGTCAGGGATGCCTTGCCTCAGTCATGCGTCGGGGCCGACTCACTGAGCGAGTCGGCCCCAACGTGCATCCGGTGGTCACACCGGCCCGGTGCTTAAGACGCTGTGAACGTCCTCCCGGCGGAATTGACTGAGTCGCCGTACTCATTTGTGGCCTTCATTGTGAAGGTGTACTGAGTTCCAACCGTCAGCCCAGTCACGGTGACTGTTCCTGCGCTTGCGCCGACGGTCACGCTCTTATCTCCAGGGGTAGACATGACCGTGTATGCGCTCACAGTCCCGCCCCCCTCCAAACCTGGAATGAAGGAGATGGTCGCCGTTCCTGTTCCTGCCGATCCTTGGACCACATTTGCGATTTCGGGAGCCGCAGGTAGACCCTTAAACAGGTGAAGGTAGCCAGCAGATGGGGCTGAGTCGCCCTTTGTATTGGTGGCAGTCATCTGGAACGTATAGCTGATGCCCCCCATAAGCCCCTCAACGATGCATGTAGATGTGCAGGTCGCGGTGCTCCCTGCCATCGATGGGGACCACGACACGTTGTATCCCGTGATGGTCGAGCCCCCGTCACTTGACGGCGCGGTGAAGAACACCAAGGCCTTCCCCTGGGTGTTCGTCACGGTAGTGATCGACGGAGCCCCGGGGACGGTTGTGGCGGTGACAACGGATGTGGACGTGGTGCATGATGAACTTGTTGATCCGCCCGGGCAGGTGGATGCGGGGGTGAACATTGGGGTTCCATATGTGACCGAGGACGTGACCGCATTCACGAATCTGGGGATAACTTGGAACCCGTATCGCCAGTTAAGGTTGAAATTGTCGTTGGTGCACTGGGTGACAGTCGTGTTGAACGTTGATTCACTTCCACACCCGCCACTAAGTGACATGTAGATGGGGGTACCGCCGTCGTCCACTCCGGCGAGGACCGAGTAGCCCTGTGCGCCCGGAACTTCAGTCCAGTCCACGACTATCGTTCTTGAGCCTGTGCCAGCAGTCGCAGACACGGATCCTGACGACGCTGTGGGCAGTCCCGTCGGAACGGTGACCGCGTTGGAATAAATCAAGGGGTCCATTCCTTTTCGCCCACCGAGCCAAGCCTTTACGGAGAACGTGTATTCCGCGCCAGGAGTGAGACTGGAGGCGACGCACTGCGTTGCAGTTGAGTACATCGAAATTTCGTCCTCGCATAGACCGGTGGCGTTCTCCCAATCATTCCCGCTCTTTTTGAAGTAAATGACATAGCCGACTGCGCTTGCTGTGCCCGGACTCCACGACACGACCGCCTCGCCGCTGCTGGGGCCAGCGGTCGCCATGACAGCAAATCTCGGTGTGACCGTCCCAGATGGATTGGATGCAAGTGATGTGTTGCCGTTCGAGTCCGTCGCGGTGACGGTGAATGTGTATGCCTTCCCGAGCGTGAGTCCGGTGACATTTATGTTGCCGGATACCGCCCCGTTTCGGATGCCGATGATTCCGTCGGGTTCTGACGTCGCCGTGTACTTCGTGATCGTCGATCCGGCTTTAGCTTCCGGTGCCTCGAACGTGACGACAGCCGTCAATAAGCCTGCCTCAGTCGTAGGTCCTGCGATCGCAGTGACGTTCAATGGAGGATTCGATCCGGAGATGGTTGTGACCGGCCCCGACGCGGCGGACGCCACGGAGGTGCCCAACGAGTTCTTCGCGGTGACGGTGAATGTGTAAGTCGTGCCGGGCATCAGCCCAGTGACGTTAATGATTCCGCTGCCCGCCTGTTCCAAAGTGCCGGACCCGCCAGCGGGGGACGACGTGGCCGTGTAGCTCATGATCGCCGCACCGCCATTCGATGTCGGTGCGGTGAACGCGACCGTCGCCGTCGTTGCCCCCGTTACGGTCGCAGCCCCAATCACTGGTGCGCCGGGAGCCCCGATCACGGTGACGGATTTCCAACTTGAGTAGGTTCCAGCGCCTCCGTTGCGGTACGGCGCCACCCTGAACTTGTTTGTTCCGGTCGGAACGCTGGTGGCGGTGCATTGGAGGGCGGCCGAGAGGTACGTTATTGCATTGGCGCAGGAGCCCGCAGGATTGCGGTAGCCCGAACTACCCGGCTTCTGGTACTGGACGATGAAACCGGTCCCAGTCCCGATCCACGACACATTCACTTCGTTTGCATTGGCTCCAGCGACCGCGCAGATCACCGTGGACGTTGGCGTGCACGCCACCACATTGCCCACATTGCCCCTGATGACCGGGGCACTGCTCTCAGGGGCACTGTCCCCCGTGGCACCGCCACTACACGCAACGAGGACGGTCACCGCGCTCGCGAGGAGCGCGGCCGCGACTGTCCACCTCCCCGCAGTTGTCCGATTAGCCGTGCTTGGTCGTGCGTTCGGCATGTGTTGGGTCCTTTACATACTCGGGTGTTGTCCGCTTGGGTGCGGTCAACTGCCTTGAAGGTAGAGCCAGGTGAGGGTGCCGCACTACCGTGTAAACACGGTGTTCTTCGTCGCAAGAACCAGATTCGGGCCGAGATCGACAAGGCTGGTCGGGGCGAACAATTTCGCGTCGCCGTCAGCGCACCGCTGAAGCACATCGCCGAGAACGCCGGCCTCGATGCCTCGAACGGCGAGTACGTCGACATGATCGCCAAGGGCATCATCGACCCAGCCAAGGTCACCCGCTCGGCGCGTCCTGCTACTTAGGGCGCTTTGATGGAGGTTCGAAGCAGCACGGTGTTGTCGAGCTCCAAGTCGCTGCTCCAGATCGGTTTCGCGTTGGGGCTCCAGGTGATGGTGTTATAGCCGTCCTTCACACCGACCTCCTGGGGCGTGTACACGGAGGCGTTCGTCCAGCCGCTGTTCGAGGCACCGGTCCTTGACCAGTTTGCTGGTTCCGGGGTATTCGAGGATTTGCAGTCGGCGACTGGGTTGCTCGAGGTGACGCACTCGGGGTTCAGTGGCGCCTTGTTTACCACGAGGGCCTTCCACGACCCACTGGTCACAGCAATGATCTTGCCGGTCTTGTTGTCGCGCACCTGGGCGATGACCCCACCGTCGCCGATCTGCTGGCGACTGGTCCCGATGTACTCCAGACCGGAGGCATTCTCAGTGAAGTCCTTGCCCATAATCCCGATGGTTAGGGGGTAGGTCGCGGTGAAGGTGATGGTCTCGGCGTTGAAGGATTTCTCAGTCGTGATCGGTACGGAATCTTGGCCGACCTTCTTGCCGTTGACGTAGAGGGCGAACCAGTTGTCAGCCCACACCTGAGCTGTGAACGAGGACGTCGGTTTAGCTGGCTGCGCGGCGTTCGCTTGTGTATACGAAAGCGCTGTGAGGCCAAGGAGGCAGACGCTGGCACCCACGGCGCAGCGCTGAATCAGCATTCGGCGGTTCATGTCATGCCTTCCGTGCATAGGTTTGGGTGGACTCTTTTCCATTCGGATCGATGAAGGTCATGGATACCGACTGCAGTGTCGCGGTGTAGTTGATTCGGTATCGACTGCCGCCCAGCGTGTATGCGAGTGCGAACGCGGAGGATCCGTTCCGGGCGAATTCAGTGATCGTGGCACCCCTGAGCGGTTCGCCAGCGGGGCGGAATGGGGTGGCAACGGGCTGGGGGTCAACCTGACCGTCCTTCACGGTCACGACCCCGCGCATCCCGCCATTGGCATAGGGGTAGGTCTTCGTGCCGTGGTAGTGGTACTTGCCCTTGAACATGTGGCCGTTGTACTCGTCCAATGGCTGAAGTGCCGTGCCATTTGGCTCGACGGATCCATACATGGGATACCCATCGAGGGCGTAGGCGATGGGCTTCGTGGCTCCGATTGTCTTGGACAGGTGGAGCGGCGCCGTGTGGTAGTGGTAGTCGTCGGCGCGACCGCAGTGGCCGCCCCACTCATCGAGCTCGCCGATGAGATACGAATCCTCGCCACGGTTGTTCAGTGCATTGAAGATCGGGACACCGTTTGCCGCTAGGGCGATGGCACCGCGAAAGAGATTCGTCTTGGTGGAGATGGGATTGGCGGCCAGTTTCGGTGACACCGGGATCTTCCAGGCGTTGGAGCCTGAGTACGGCTGCGGGACCGGCACCTGCTGCTGCCAGTTCGTGATGCCGACCATCATGTTGTGCGGGGGCAAGCCGCCGCTTTCGACGAGGTAGTACTGGCCCGACTTGAGGGTCTTTACCGATGAGGCGAAGGCACTGAACCCCGGGAGCGTGACGGTCGTTCCAGCGGCGACTGCCTCCTGAGCCGTCACGAGTGATGCGGCGACAGCGGCGCCGAACCCGAGGGCCATGCCCTGCAGCACCGTGCGCCGGGTGAGGCCGGGATGGCCATGCGGCACATGTGGGTGCACGTGATCGTGCGGGCCGCTAGTGGGCATACGTGACATTGAGTGCCGCCTTCGAGATGGTGATGCCGGAAATGGATGAGAGAAGCGAATCCCTTGTTACGGATGCGGATGACTTCTTGGGGAGGTTGGGCGTGCCGGACAGTTCGTACACGGTGATCGTGTACGTCTTGGCTCCCGGGCCCTTTGAGCAAGGGGGAGCGTAGCCGATGTTCTTGTTGACACTGTTTCCGCCGAGGTAGCCAACCTTTGTTGAGTTGGCAGCGATCGCAGTCGTCTTGGCAGGAATGCCCCACATCAGCCAGTACCAATGGTGCCCACCCTCCGGCGGCACGTGATCCATGACGACCGCGTAACCCTTGGCGCCCTTTGGCGCGTTCGTCCACGTGATCGGCGGGCTGGTGCCCACGCCGTCGCAGGTGTACTTGGCTGGGAGTGCGTTGCCGGCTCCAATACCTGGGCTGGTGAGAGTGAATGCGTCTGCGGCGCGAGCAGGCCCACTCACAGTGAACGCGGTCGCGATGGCGGCCGCGAGGGCGAGGGATACTCGCAAGGTGGGTCTCATGCTCCGGATGCTAGCTTCGAACGAGAGTGATCGCTTACTGGACGGTGTGCTGTGCGGAAAGGTCGTTGCCGTGCAAGGGTTGAGTCGTGAAAGCCGAGGAACAGTGGGCAGTTCTGGGCGGCGACAGCACCTATGTTCGCCTTCGCAGTGGGCGGATTGGGCTGATTTCCATCGATGTGAGGGCACCTGTCACTGCGGGAACGCTGCAGGTCGGGGCTGAGGGCATTCGGTTTTCACTCAGCCTTGCCCTCGATCAACTGAAGACTGGGAACATCCTCATGCAGGGCGCGGCCCGGTCCCTCCTCCGGCGCAACGACGCGCGGGTGCTCGACTACTCAGGGCATGGCGCGGGAGTCTCGAATCCTTGGCTGGTAAACGGCCACGCGACGTCTGGTGATGTGAACGTCGAACTCACGTTGACGATCACGGCGGTTGGTCCTGGGATTGACCCGATGGCCGAGATCGAATTGGCCGGCGTTGCGAACCTCGGCACGGTCAATGTTCCATTGCCCGGCCTTGGCAGGGTTGACGACTTCTCATTTCAGGTCGACGCACGGCTGGCACTGTCTCGGATGAGTGACTAGCCGGCCCACTTAGGTGATTGGCTGATCGACACTGCTGGTTGACGTCGAACTCCGGCGTGACTTGAGTCGGTCGACCGCATCTTTCACGACGAAGCCACTTACGGCGCCGATGATGGCGAAGGGTGCGATGGCTGTACCGGCGACACCGACGAGGAGCATCGCCAGGAGTGCCGACGTGAATGGAAGCCGTGTCATGACGGTGGCAGTGGCAGCGATGCCAACCGCCGCCATCGCACTGATGGACAGGTCGGTGAGGACGAGAGCGGCGAGGCCTCCACAGGCCACTCCGATGAAGGTTGCCGGGAAGATCGGCCCGCCACGGAAGCCAGAGCCGAGTGCGACCCCGTAAACGATGAGCTTGCCGACGATGATGACAAGGAGCGTGGTGATACTCGTCTCGGTGATGAGTGACGCCATGCCCGTCTGGCCGGAGAACAGGATCTGGTCAACCTCGATGTTGAATCAGGTCACCGCCGATACCGCGACTGCCGAGGTGATGATCGCGGCGAGCATGATCATGGCGGCGGGTCGCCGCCGGCTAAGAAGTGACGCTCGCTCGCCGATCTCGCGCGCAATGCAGGTGCCGATACTCACGACGATAGCTAGGACGAGCCCGGCGAAGAGATCACCCGGCTGAACGGATGGATAGTCCGGGAGCCCGGGGACGTTGAGCCCGTGCGTGCCGATGCCTGACCATGCGCCCCACCCGATCTGCGTGAGATAACCGGCACCGAGGGCAACGAAGGCTGGTAGCAGGATCACCTTTGGTGCGATGCCGCCAAGGAACATGACCATGCTCAGGACATTCGGCTCGGCCCTGCGCATGAGGAGAGCTGCCGCCGTGGATCCGACGACGATGAGCGGCCCTTCGGGGCCGAGGGAGGCGCCGAAGATGAGGGTCGCGGTTGCGGCGAGGAGGACCGATGGCACGGTCCGTACCGGATCGTTGAAGTGAAAGCCAGTGAGCGGGCTCTCGCCGGTGTGCCCGGGGAGGCGCTGGGCAAGGATGATGAGGAGGGCTGAAAGCACAAGGCCGCCGGCGATCCACCACTCAGGCGCCGTCTCCCAGCCGAAGCTGTTCGGCAGGTCGGTGAAGAAGAGGACCTGCCCCTCCTCGATGAGTCAGAGGAAGAGAGTGGCAACGCTGGCGCAGAGAAGGCCGATGACGAGCGCGAGGGCCAGCGCCTTGATCGGCAGGGACTCCGGGGGCTCACCTGGAATTGCGTTCATGCGCGCGTCATTCCGTATTCCTGCGGATCTGCAGCTAGCGGAGCGTGGTGCCTCGTCGCAGTTGCTCTGCCACCTCCGCTACCTCGTTCAGGTCACCGCTTGCGACGGAGATGACGAGGTCGTAGGCCTCATCATTCGTCAACGTGAGCGTCCAGCCGTTGACTCCGAGCATGACGATCGTGCCAGCCAGCGCGAGCCTCTTGTTGCCGTCAATCAGTGCGTGGTTCTTGCAGATTGAAAGGATAAATGCGGCTGCCTTCGCGTGGACATCGGGATAGGCGTCCTCCCCGAAAATCGTGGTTTGCGGACGGGCGGCCGCGGACTCTAGAAGCCCAGCATCGCGAAGCAGAACCTCTCCATCGATCACGCGATTGGCGACGATGAGCAGATCCTCGATGGTCAGATAGATCATTGGCCGACGTCAATCATTGGCCCAGGCGATCAAGCGCTTCGGCGTAACGCGGCAGTTCGGAGTCCATCACCTGCTCGATGAGGGAGGCCCGGCCTTGACGTTCAATATATTCACGAATGGCGATGAGGACGATGTCGTGTTGGGAGCGATCCTCGAGGGCGGCGGTGCGCGCAAGGGCGAGGGAATCCTCAGTCGGGAGGCGAAGGGTCATGGCCATGCAGCCACGCTAGCACAGCGATACCACAAGTGATACCAGATGGGCGAGCAAGAGGTGTTCGGGCTCGCCCACGCCGCTGGCGGCGAGGGTCAGGTTTCCCAGCTTCCGCTGCGGATGTCGTCTGCGTCGATGATCCGGTAGGAGTATCCCTGCTCGGCGAGGAACCGCTGCCGATGCTGAGCGAAATCGGCATCGACGGTGTCGCGGGTGACGATCGAGTAGAAGTGGGCGGTGCGGCCATCAGACTTCGGACGCAGGATCCGCCCGAGTCGCTGCGCTTCCTCTTGGCGTGAGCCGAAGGTGCCGCTCACCTGAATGGCAACCGAGGCCTCCGGCAGGTCGACGCTGAAATTCGCGACCTTGCTCACGACGAGCACACGAAGGCGCCCCTCGCGAAAGTCGCCGAAGAGTCGCTCACGCTCCTTCACTGACGATGCCCCGGTGATGACGGGGGCATCGAGCTGCTCGCCGAGCTCGGCCAGCTGATCGAGGTATTGCCCGATAACGAGCACCTGATCGGCGGCATGCTTCTCGGCAATCTGCTGAACAATGCTGATCTTCTGCGGTGCGGATGCTGCGAGCCGGTAGCGGTCCTCCGGCTCGGCCATCGCGTAGGTCATCCGGTCCGAATCAGGGAGCGTGACGCGGACCTCAACGCAGTCTGCAGGGGCGATGTAGCCCTGGTTCTCGATGTCCTTCCACGGGGCGTCATAGCGCTTGGGTCCGATGAGGCTGAAGACGTCGCTCTCCTGGCCGTCCTCGCGGACAAGGGTAGCGGTGAGGCCGAGGCGCCGACGGCTCTGAATATCTGCAGTAAAACGGAAAATGGGCGCTGGAAGCAGGTGGACCTCGTCGTAGATGATGAGCCCCCAGTCGCGGGAGTCGAACACCTCAAGGTGGGGATAGATGCCCTGCCGTTTCGTCGTCATCACCTGATACGTCGCGATGGTGACCGGACGGATCTCCTTCTTCGCGCCCGAGTACTCCCCGATCTCGTCGGCGGTCAGGGTCGTGCGACGCAGGAGTTCATCGCGCCACTGCCGGGCAGCAACGGTGTTCGTGACGAGGATCAGGGTCGTGGCCTGCGCGAGGGCCATAGCGAGGGCGCCCACGATGGTCTTGCCGGCGCCGCACGGGAGCACGACGACACCCGAGCCACCGTGCCAAAAGCCCTCCGCTGCCTCGGTCTGGTAAGGCCGGGGCTGCCAGGTGTCGGTATTGAGCCCGATTGCGTGGCGCTCGCCATCGACGTAGCCCGCAACGTCCTCGGCGGGCCACCCGAGCTTGACGAGCGCCTGCTTGAGGTGTCCGCGCTCGCTCGGATGAACGATGATCGTCGTGGCATCGACCCGGGCCCCGAGCAGGGGCGCCACCTTCTTGCTGCGAAGGACCTCCTCGAGGACGGCCTCGTCTAGGGCCTGTAGCACGAGCCCGTGGACGGGATGGTTGTTCACCTGCAGGCGGCCATAGCGCGACATCGTCTCGGCGACGTCGACGAGCAGCGCGTGGGGCACGGCATACCGCGAATAGCGAATGAGGGTGTCGATCACCTGCTCCGCATCGTGCCCCGCTGCCCGGGCATTCCACAACCCGAGCGGGGTGAGTCGATAGGTGTGGATGTGCTCCGGCGCTCGCTCGAGTTCGGCGAAGGGCGCGATCGCCTGCCGACAGGCGGGTGCGAGCGCATGGTCGACCTCGAGCAGGAGCGTCTTGTCGCTCTGCACGATGAGCGGGCCGTCAGCCACGTTGAATCCTCACTTGTTGTCGAGCCGTTCATTGAGGAGCCGTTGAACGAGCGCTGCTGCGAGCGCCGTCCTCGGCGCGAGGTCTGTGATCGACGCCCATTCATGATCTGCGTGGGCACCATCACCCACCGCACCTAAGCCGTCGAGGGTCGCAACACCGGCGGCGGCCGTGAGATTCCCGTCGCTCGCGCCGCCGACTGACGCTTGGCCCAAAGACGGTAGCCCCAGCGCGCCCGCGCACTCGCTCGCGAGCATGAACAGGCGCTCTGATGATGAAGCCTCCATGGCAGGCCGGTCGATTCCGCCGTCAAGGATGATGCTGCCCTCAAGGGGGGCCCAGCCGCGGACGGATGCATCGACGCGTTGCTGCTCCGCGGCGGTCCACGCCCGGACGTCGATCGTGAGGTTCGCCTGTGCCGGAACAGTATTTGCGGTCGTACCAGCGGTGAGAACGGTGGGCGTAACCGTGGTGCCCATGGCGGGGTCGGCCCAGTCGAGGGTCGCGATTGCCAGCCTTGCGGCGGCGAGCAGTGCGTTGATTCCCCGCTCCGGGTCGAGCCCAGCGTGCGCGGCGCGTCCAGTGAATTCGGCCTGATACCAGGAGGTCCCCTTGCGGCTGGTCTTGAGTGAGCCGTCAAGTGAGGGTTCGAAGACGAGCACGGCCCTCGCGCTGGTGATGGCCCGGCTGATGATCGCTCGTGAGCGGTGGGATCCGGTCTCCTCGTCGGTGGTGAGGAGCAATCCCACTCCGTCATCCGGTCCGAGGTTGAGCAGTCCGATCGCAGCCATAGCCTGCACGACGCCCGCCTTCATGTCGAACACCCCAGGCCCCGTCATGCGTGCGGCATCGCATGTCCAAGGGAGGCGCTCGAGGGTCCCGAGCGGCCACACCGTGTCGAGGTGCCCGAGGAGGAGCACCTCGGGATGCTCAGGTCCCCAGCGGAGCACCGGCCGGCCCTCATGCTCCTCGATGCGCGCGGGGGACGTGACCCATTGCCCGCAGACCTCGTGGGCGGCCGTCACGGCCATCGCGCAGGCGTCGATGTCGGCCGTGGGGGATTCGACGACGACAAGGGCTCGCACACTCTCAACGAGGGAATCGGTGTCCGGTGCGGTCATGCGGTTCTCCTCGTGCGCCTTGTGGGACGGGCCTTGTCGGTGTGGTGCTCTACGGTTCGGGGGTGACGAACGAAGCGGCTCGTGCTGCGCTCGATGGCGCGCAGGCGCGCGCCGGCGTCACCGTCCGTACCCTGACAGACCTTAGTGAACTCTCCGATGCCCGCGAGATCTTCGACACCGTGTGGCCATCGGTGGCCGGTGGCTCGCAGGTGCAGGCGAACCTCCTCCGCGCCATCGTGCATGCCGGGGGCTACGCATCCGCGGCCTACGCCGGTGATAGGCCGGTGGCGGCGGCGTTTGGGTTCTGCGGCCGACACCGAGGCGCAGATGGTGCCTGGCATGACCTGCTCCACTCTCACATGGCGGCGGTTCTCGATGAGGTCCGTGACCGCCACATCGGCACGACCCTGAAGCTGCATCAGCGGCTCTGGGCGCTCGAGCAGTCCATTCCCGTCATCACCTGGACGTTCGACCCACTCGTACGTCGCAATGCGCGGCTGAACCTGCTCAAGCTCGGGGTCGAGGTCCGCGGATACGAGGTCAACTTCTATGGCGATATGGATGACGCCCTGAACTCAGGTGATCCATCGGATCGGGTGTTCGCCTGGTGGGTGGTCGCGTCCGACCGCGCCGAGCGGGCCGCGTGCGGGGGGCTCGAACCGCTGACCGATATCGAGATTGAGTCGAGTGACCGCCGCTTCGTCGTCGAACTTCCAGACGACATCGTGGCGCTGCGTTCGAGTGACCCTGATGACGCACTTCGCTGGCGATTGCTCGTCCGCGACCGGCTCACGAGCGCCTTCGACGAGGGGTCCGTCATCATCGGCACGGACTTCGCCGGTAACTACGTCCTAGAAAGGCATCGCCTGTGACCATCGACCTCCTGCGTCTCCACCGGCTCAGCATCCCCCTCGTACGCCCGTTCCGGACCAGCTTTGGTACTGAGCGCGTGCGCGACCTTGTCCTCGTTGAGGCAGTGGCCACTGATGGCATCCGGGGCTGGGGGGAGTGCGTGACGATGTCGTGGCCCGGCTACTCGGCCGAGTACACCGACGGTGCGATCGACGTGATGCAGCGGCACCTCCTGCCGGCCCTGCGTGAGCTCCCGTTGGGCGCCGATCCGCAGGCGGTCCGCGAGGCTCTCGACGTCGTCCGGGGTCACCCGATGGCGAAGAGCGCGCTGTCGACCGCCCTTCTCGACGCGTGGCTGCGGGCACGCGGGGAGTCGCTCGGTTCCTACCTCGGAGCCACCCGTGACCGAATCGACTGCGGGGTCTCAGTGGGCATCCCTGCGGCTGAGAGCATCGAGGCGCTGCTCGAGGAGGTTGGGTCGTACATCGATGCTGGCTATCGCCGAATCAAGCTGAAGATCGAGCCGGGGTGGGATCTCAAGCCCGTTGCGGCCGTTCGGGGCGCCTGGCCCGGGGTGCCCCTTCAGGTCGACGCGAACCAGGCCTACACGCGCAGTCACGCCGATCATCTGGCGCAGCTTGATCCCTTCGACCTCATTCTCATCGAGCAGCCGCTCCACGAGGAGGACTGGTACGGCCACGTCATGCTCAGCGAGGTTTGCGCGACACCGATCTGCCTCGACGAGTCGATTCTTTCGGTCGATTCCGCCGATTCGGCGCTGCGATTCGGGGCCACGACCGTCATCAATATCAAGCCCGGCCGGGTCGGTGGCTACCTCACGGCTCGGGAGATCCACGACCTCTGCCTCGATCGAGGGGTGCCGGTGTGGTGCGGTGGCATGCTCGAAACCGGGGTCGGCAGGGCTGCGAACCTCGCCCTCGCGGGCCTGCCGGGTTTCTCCGTCATCGGTGACACGAGCGCGTCCAGCCGTTATTACGAGGTCGACGTCACCGAACCGTTCGTGCTTGATGACGGCCGGCTAGACGTGCCCACCGGCCCAGGCATCGGCGTCGATCCGCTGCCCGATGTGCTCGCTGACCTCACAGTTTGGTCCACCGAGATCAGGCTGAACCAGGGCTAGCCGTCACAAGCCGGCGCCGCTGTCGCAGGGACCGCAGAACATCGCGGCAGATGTCCGGGCGGTAGGGACGTGAAGCGGGCCAGTCGAGGACTGGCGCAGTTGCGATCAGGACCTCGTCGAGGACTCGGCTGGCGATCTTCTGGGGCAGGCCGATTGCTTCTCCGAACTCGAGCAGTTTCCTTCTTGAGAATCCGGATCTCCCGTCCAGCATCTACAGGGCCATCGTGGTGTCGCGGTAAGGCAAGGTAGACGGCAGGTCGTAGGCAGGGGAAACGCGCCAATCACCTTCACTCTTGAGGATCGAAAGGTTTTTCGCGTACACATCTCCGTTCCCGGTGAGCCATGCGAACACGAGTTGCCGGCCAGGGCCACTGGGTCGATAACGCCAGCAGAGTCGAGCAGGTCTTCGAAGGACAATTGGTCGAAATCCCGGTCGGCGACGACGAGTGGTTGCGGCTCATGAGGGACCTCTCCCACAGGGAGAATGGTGACGTTGCCAACGGTGTCCGCTCCTACCGCTCGGAGCAGGGACAGGTCGTCATCGGCCGATGTCTTTACTGCCCGCCTCAGGTTCGACAGCCGCCGACCCTCCGGGAGAATGCCGGCGAAGTACGGAGCAACCGCACCCGCAGGGGTCAGCGTCGGGGTGTCGGACAGCGGGAGCGTGGTGGCGACTGCTTGACCCCCGTCCGTGAGGTAGTCGGGCAGATACCTGAACTCCACTCCGCCGGGCAGCCGTCGCAGTACTGCGGCGAGCCTGTCGCCCTTGAACACGTTCGCTTCTCGGACCGACGTCAATTCGTGCAGATTGGACCGAGGACTTCGGGGAGCGCTGACGGCGCTCACTCGCAGACTCGCAGTCGCGCGGTCAGTTCGAGGCCGAGTACCTCAAGAACAGCTTGCACCCTGTCTAGTCGGACGGTGGCCTTGCCTTGCTTGAGACTGCGAATGAACCGAACAGATGTGCCTCACAGGTCGGCCAAGTCCTCCCGCACGAGTGCCAGGGATGCCCTCCTCGCCCGAACCTGCTCCGCCAGGCTGGCAGCCGAATCCATGAAACCTCCCTCGACCGGCACGATCGTGCCTCTCTCAGCCCTCGTTCTCGAGCAATGCGACGCCGCTGATTCGCGCGACCATGAATCCGCGAACCTGCTCCGTGCGGTGGTCAAACGCGGTGACCGTGCCTCCGCCGAGCCGAATCGGATCGATGATCTGCTCGGTCGTTGTCCCATCGGTGTCGGCGTAGCCGATCCACACGGGGGTTGCCTCGGCGATTGCCGTGCGAAGGGCTGCGACGATGACGGTGCTTGTCGTGGCTTTCACATGACTAACGCCGGCGGGCCCCGCGATGGTCGTCCGTCTCGGAGCATTGGCCGCTCGGTCTCCTGCCCGCAACCCCTTGATCGCCGCTGCGATGAGTGTTCCCGGGTCGGTGCGCGAAGCGGCGACCTTTCGATGACGCGGGCTGGCCGATCGATGCTGTCGTGGGTTACGCACGACGATGGTGCCGTCGGGGGACTCGGCTGCGGGCGCGTAACCTGCGCTGCGAAGACCGCTGATGAGTTCGGCGGACGGGGCCTGGCTCACGATAACCGTGTCGGCGATCCGGGAGAGGTCGAGGTTGCGAAGCCGACGATCGGTGAGAATCGCGGAAATGGTCGCCTCGTTGTCGCATCGCAGGTAACTCGAAGCCGTTCCGACCCGTACGGCCCCGTGACGTCGGGCGGTGTCATCGATGAGGTAGGCGAGGGGTTGGGGGAGCCCGGTCGTCGATGCTTCGGTGAGCACCCCGCGAATCTGAGCAGCGTCCCAGCCCGACTCGAGGGCGCGCTGGATAGACGATTCGCTGATTCGGTAGACGGTCGCATGCCCCCTGGACTCGATCTCAGCGACCCGGCTCAGCGCCGCGCCAAGTCCCGGTTCGACCGGGCCTGGCGCGATGATCGTCATGTCTGCCTGGATGAGAACGTGATCGACCTCCGCGGGCATGGCGCCGGTCATGGCCGCTGCCGCTCGCGCCTCGCGGCCCTTCGGCGACTCGGTGAGGAGTGCCCGCGCCGGACTGCTGAGCGCACCGCCAACGAGCATGCCGAGGAGCAGGCCCTCCGCAAGGGTTGCTCGAATGGCCTGCTCCCGGAGTTGGCCTGCCCTGCGGGGCTGACGGTCGTTCAGGACAGCGGATATTGAGGCCGGATCCACCAGGGCCCCGACCGGTGCCTCATTCATGAGGGACAGCACCGCAAGTCGAAGGCCGACGACCGCCTTGCGATCAAGCTCGTTGGAGAGGATGTTCGTTCGGTCAGAAGCAAGTGACGGCAAGCGCGGCATCGACAACCAGGCGACGGCAAGGGAAACCCATTGAGTGGGCGCGGTCGCCTCCTCCCAGAGGTCGAAGGCGTCAGTCGGTGTCCATGTCGGCCGCTCGTCCTGATCGTCGGCCAGGAGTCCAGCCGAATGCGCGAGCTCTATGGATACCGAGGCGGTCGGGGCGTCAGTGTTGAGGAGTCGAATGGCCGCCGCGAAATCGCGGATGGCGAGCCCCCCGCTTCGCAGCACACCTGGCGGTTCTGCAGACCACGCCTCAAGCAGATCGCGAAGCTGGGCGATCGCCGCATGCGCGTGGCCGCCGGCCTGTTCGTCGACCTCGACCTGGCTCATGACCGATGTCCAGGTGAGCTGGGCGAGGGGCCACGCCGGCGCGGTAATGCCAGTCATGGCCTCGCGAACCGGGTGAATCGCCCGAACTGCCGTCGATGACCCCCATAACAGGGCGAGGGAAATGAGTCGGTGAATGCTCGACGTGACGTCGCCACGCGCATCCGGGCTGATCTCCGCAACGGAGACCTCCGTCAGGTCGGTGATGCCGACCGCGGCATCACCCGAGAGCCGTGCCGCCGTACTCAGGACGAACAGGTCGAGCGCAGTGAGCGAGTCGAGGCATCTGGAGACGGATGGCCCGCTCGTCGCCCGGGTCGCAAGGGCGGTGAAATCGGATGGCACCGGATGGAGCAGGTCCTGCCGCAAGGCGAGGAGATCGGCGATGTCGACGTCATCGCGCTGCCGCAGGGCATCGGCCAAGCTTCGCGGGGTTCCCTGCCTCGCCACTGTCATGCCGTGCTTGTTTCGCCGTTGTCAAGCCCGACTGCCGCCGGCAGTGGGCGAGGCCGCATCCCGATGGTCACCCGAGGGAGCCTACGCGCCTGTGAGCCGGGTAGCCTCTGCTCATGCCTACGGGAACTGTGAAGTGGTACGACGCGGACAAGGGTTTCGGCTTCATCTCATCAGATGAGGGTGACGACGTCTTCGTCCACATGTCGACGCTTCCGGAGGGAGTGGCCGCCCTCAAGCCCGGGAGCAAGCTCGAATTTGGCGTCGTCGACGGCCGCCGCGGGAAGCAGGCCCTGTCGGTCAAGGTTCTGAGCGCCCCAGCGTCCGTCGTCAAGGGATCTCGCAAGGACGCCGGCGATCTTGCGGGCGTCATCGAGGACCTCATCAAGCTCCTCGACGGACTGTCGAATCAACTGCAGCGCGGTAAGTACCCGCCAGACGACATGGCGCGCAAGACAGCCGCGGTGCTCAGGGCCGTCGCGACCGACCTCGACATCTAACCCTCCCCGTTTGTCCCATGAACTGGGGCAACGAGCAGAATTTCGCTGTTTCTGAGTCGGAGTCTACTGCTTGTCCCAGATTGGCCCTTCGGCGTCTGGACTGGGACAACGAGCAGAATCGGGGTGAAAATTGCTGAAATTGTGCCGGATCTCCCATGAGATGGGACAAACGGGGGAGTGGTGGGGGTTTTGGTTGGTATGGGCCACAATGAGCCTGTGGAGATCCTGAGCGTGGACCTGGCCCTCGATGAGGCGCTTGCCGCCGCTGTCGAATTTGCTCACGATGCGGTTGCCGCCGAGGTGGGCGCTGACCGAGTGGGCGAGCATCTCGAGGTCGCAATGGAGGACGAACGACTCGCCACTCATCAGTTCAATTGCACGAGCCCCGGCTACCGAGGCTGGCGCTGGGCCGTGACCTTGGCCCGCACCCCTGACTCCCCGGACCCGACCGTCTGCGATGTCGTCCTGCTGCCCGGCCCTGACGCCCTTGTCGCCCCTTCCTGGGTTCCGTGGAGTGAGCGGGTGCAACCTGGCGACCTCGGTGTCGGAGACCTTTTCCCGACCGGCGCCCAGGACCCTCGACTGGTCGCCGGGTTCACCGATGAAGACGACCTCGATGGCGTCGGTTCGCAGTCCCCGTTGTTGCCGAGCACCTGGGAGCTTGGCCTTGGTCGTGCTCGGGTGCTCTCCCAGATCGGACGCGACGACGCTGCGGACCGCTGGTATGCGGGCGAAATGGGCCCGGACTCGGCGATGGCGAAGAGTGCGCCACTCACCTGCCTGACCTGCGGGTTCCTCATGCCGATGGGTGGGGCGTTTGGCCAGATGTTCGCCGTCTGCGCGAACGTTATGGCACCCGCCGATGGCCGCGTCGTAGCCCTCGATTACGGCTGCGGTGCCCACTCAGAGGTGCAGGTCGACGAGGTAGTAGACGATGTTGTGGACGATGTTGTGGACGAGGGAGCCGCTGAGGAGGCCCTTGCTGATGAGCTCACGTTCGACGACGAGGTGATGGACGACGCCGCGCTCGCGTTGGATCCGGAGCCAGGTGATGAACACGTGGGAAGCGATGCCGGCGAATTGACGCCCGACCCGCACGACGATGATGTCCTCGAGGTCGAAGGCGTGCTCCCTGACGATGCAGGCACGCAGGATGCACCTGAGGGGCCGGAAACTGTGACAGAACCTGTCGAACCCGTCGCTCCGGCCAAGCGGCCACGTGGCCGCGGTTGGCTCAGGGGTCGTTCAACCTAGGAGCGATGGGCTCGGCGTTGCCTACGCCGAAGGTAGAGGATCCCGCCCACACCGCTGATGATGGCGACGGCGCAGGTTCCGAGCCACCAGTCGCTGCCCTGCGGGATTCGATCGCGCAGGACGAGCAGGACAACGCCGACCACCAGCCAGATGATGGTCCCGGTGCTCACTGCGACGAGTGCGTCGTCCTTCGCATGGTTCGTCTCGGCGGGCATGTTTCCTACGCTACTCTGCGCGCGGTACACCGACCACCATGCGCCGAACAGGAGGAGTCATGGCTGCAGATGCCCCATCCCGGCCTTCGGGCCGAATCGATATCTGGTTCTCGCTGTCGGCTCGAGGGTCAACATACGGCCGCGAGATTCGCGGGGGACTCGTCACCTTCTTCACCATGGCGTACATCGTTGTCCTCAACCCCCTCATCATCGGTACCTCCAAGGACATGAACGGCCTCTACGTCGGAGGCACGGACAACATGATCAAGGCGATCACGATGGTGACGGCAGCGACCGCGCTCGTCGCCGGGCTCATGACGATTCTCATGGGCGCGATTGGCCGGTTCCCGATAGCGGTTGCCGCCGGCCTTGGCCTGAATGGCTTTGTCGCATTCACCCTGGCCCCCCGGATGACCTGGGCTGATGCGATGGGCCTCGTCGTCCTCGAAGGGGTGCTCATCCTCATCCTCGCGCTCACCGGGTTCAGATCAGCGGTCTTCACCGCCGTGCCGGAGCCCTTGAAATACGCGATCGGCGTCGGGATCGGCCTGTTCATCACGATTATTGGCCTCGTTGACGCGGGGGTCGTCCGAACTGGCGTGCCGCTCGTGTCCTTCGGGGTTGCTGGTGAATTGCAAGGCTGGCCGATATTCACCTTCTGTGCTGGCCTCTTCATCACGATTGTCCTCGTTGTTCGCAAGGTGATGGGAGCCATCCTCATCGGCATCGTTGCGACGACCGTGTTGGCGATCGCCATTGAGGCATTCGTGGGCATTGGCGGCAGGTCAATCACCAATGAGGATGGTTGGGGGTTGAACGTTCCGGTCCTCCCCGAATCGGTGCTCGCCGTGCCAGACCTCGGACTCCTTGGGCAGTTCAGCCTCTTCGGTAGCTTTGAGGTGATTGGCGTCCTCGCCTCACTTCTGGCGATCTTCTCCCTCATGCTCAGTGACTTCTTCGACACGATGGGTACAGCATTCGGCCTCGCCACTGAGGCCGACCTCATTGACGATGAGGGAAGGATCCCCCACTTCGAGAGCATCCTCGTCGTCGACTCGATTGCGGCGGCAGCGGGTGGCGCCGCCTCAGTGTCGAGCAATACGGCCTATGTTGAGTCCGCTTCAGGTATCGCGGAGGGTGCACGCACGGGGGTCGCCTCGCTTGTCACCGGCGCACTCTTTCTCGTCGCGATGTTCTTCTCGCCCCTTGTCACGATCATCCCCTACGAGGCGGCGTCGCCGGCACTTGTCGTCGTCGGCTTCCTCATGATGACGCAGATCCGTCATATCGACTTCAGCGACTACTCGATCGGGATTCCGGCCTTCCTCACCATCGTGATCATGCCGTTCACCTACTCCATCACCAATGGGATCGGCGCCGGATTCGTCTCATGGCTGGTAATCAAGATCTTCACCGGAAAGGCTAGTGAAGTGAACTGGCTGATGTGGGTGATTTCGCTCGCCTTCCTCGCCTACTTCGGGATCTATCCAATCGAGTTGGTGCTCGGACTGAAGTAGCCTTGAAGACATGAGTCCCCGAGCGCGACGAATGGTGACGCTCGCTGTGCTCGGCTCGCTGGTGGCGGCGGTGCTCATCGCCGCCGCGCTTGGGCGTTGAACGGTGCACGAAGGGCCGCGATCCCTGCGGGGATCATGGCTCTGAGCGCGATCCTTGCCCTCAGTTTGCTCGTGGCCACACCGGCAATGGCAACTGGCGACGTTGTGTGCCGGTTTTCCGATTCGCGGTTCACCGAGATCAGCGGCATGGCGCCTTCGATTCGTCACCCGGACGTCCTGTGGATCCACAATGATTCAGGGGGCGGCCCGCGCCTGTTCGCCGTCGATTCGACAACCTGCGAGACCCTTGCAACAGTCACCGTTCGAGGTGCCCGGGCCCGGGATTTCGAGGCGATCGCCTCGGGACGCGATGCGCAGGGCAAGCCGGTGCTCTGGCTCGGCGACATCGGCGACAATCTCGACTCCTGGGGCTCCGTTGAGGTTCTCGCGATCAAGGAGCCTAAGCGACTCCGCACAAGGAGCGTGTCGGCGAAGCCCTTCTCCATCACCTATGACGATCGCCCGCACAATGCCGAGGCGCTGCTGGCCTCCCCGCGGGACGGACGTCTGTGGGTGGTGACGAAGCAACTGGCCCACGGGTCGCTCTACCGGTTGCCATCCCCGCTGCGTTCGGGCGCCCTGAACGTGGCGAAGAAGATTCGCGTCGAAGGCGGGCTCATCACCGATGGCGCGGTGTCGCCCCAAGGGGATCGGTACGTCCTGCGCGATTATGTCGATGCCGTCATCTACCAAGGGTTACCGCCGGGCAGGGAGGTGGCGCGCATCCGCCTGCCCTATCAGACCCAAGGCGAGGCGATCAGTTGGTCCGGTGACGGCCGATCGCTCCTGGTGACCAGTGAGCGCGACGATCGCCTTATTCGAGTGTCGGTACCCCTCGTGCTGCGCCCGGCTGATCAGGAACCGGTCGAACGACCAGAATAACGAGCGCGATGACGAGGAATGCAGGAACGAGCAGGAACGCCTCATGGAACCCGATCGCATCGGAAAGTGCACCGAGGCCGAAGGGTGCGAGGGCAATGGCGATGCTGCCTGCGATGGACGCAGCGGCTGCTGCGTGATCGGTGAGGCCGCCTGACGAGCGAACTGCGCGGGCAAGCCCTAGCGGCCAGTGGACCCCGATCCCAATCCCGGTGATGAGCATGCCAAGGATGACGATGGGCCACTCGGTGAAACCCTAGGCGAGTGCGAACCCGAAGAGCGCCAGCACGATCGAGCCCTTAAGGATGGACTCGGTGTTGAAGCGAATGGCGAGCCTAGACCCGAAGGAGCGTCCGATGAACATGCCTCCGACGACCGCCGCGAGGGAGGAGGCTGCGGCAGCGGGGCCGAAGTTGCAGCGCTCCCGCAGGAGGTCAGCGCCCCAGAAGGTGAGGGAGAACTCGGTCGCAAGGAAGCACATGAGCGCGGCGAGCGTCCAGTAGACGCGACGAGGTAGGTGACGCCCGTCGTGATGCCGGGCGACTCCGCCCGCCTGCCCGAACACGGCGACTTGCCTTCCGCGGATGATCTCTGTGATAACAAAAGCAACCACCACGGACCACATGCCGAATCTCCAGCCCAACAGGGTGGCGACACCGATGCCGACGACCAGCGGAGCGATGAGCCCGGCAAATGAGGCCAACGCAGTCGACTCGGTGAGTGAGGAGGGGCCCGCCTCGCCCTGATGGTCGAGGATGAAGGCGTTCAAAGATATAAGGAGAATTGCGCCGGCGAATCCGGCGAAGAAGATGCCGGACAGCGTGACGGGGAGGCCACCTGGTGCGGTGTAGACCAAGATCCCGGCAGCGGTCGCGATTGTCGCGATGCGCACGACATGTCCTCGGCCCCACCGATCGATGACCCGGGCCGCGAGTAGGCCACCGAGGAGTCCTCCAAACGCCAGGAGGCTCGCGTGGACCGATGACACCGAGCGTGACGTGCCCTGCTCGTCACGCAGCAGCGCCAGCGTTGCACCGAAGGAGTAAAGGAACCATGCGTAGCAGCACATTTGCGCATAGGCGATCCACGTGGGACGGTCGCGCACCGGGGTCGTGCTGAGTCGCGTGACGACTGCCCCCTCGTTCATGTCGTGAACGCCACTACTGCAACTGCCCAATGACGTGGTCGATCGAGTGCATGAGCTGGCGGACGTCGTCAGGCTCGACCGCCGGGAAAACCGCGATGCGCAATTGGTTTCTTCCGAGCTTACGGTACGGCTCGGTGTCTAGGATGCCATGAGCCCGCAGAGTCTGTGCGATGACGGCTGCGTCGATGGCCTCATCGATATCGATGGTGGCGACGACTCCTGACCGCTTCGCCGGATCGGTGACGAAAGGGGCCGCGACGCTGCTCGCCTCAGCCCAGTCGTAGACGATGCCTGAGGACTCATTCGTGCGGGCCACGCACCAGTCGAGCCCGCCATTGGCATTGAACCAGTCGACCTGCTCGGCCATCATGAGGATGGTGGCGAGGGCAGGTGTGTTGTAGGTCTGGTCCTGGCGCGAGTTGTCGATCGCGGTCTGCAGGTCGAGGAAGGGCGAGATCCACCGGTTGCTCGCCTTGATCCGGGCCGCACGTTCGATCGCGGTCGGCGACATGAGCGCGAACCACAGTCCGCCGTCGGAGCCGAAGCTCTTCTGCGGAGCGAAATAGTAGGTGTCGAACTGCTCCGGATCGACGGCTAGGCCACCGGCGCCCGAGGTGGCGTCGATGATCATCAGGGAGCCTGCGTCGGCTTCGGTGACCCGCTGGGGCGTGATCGCGACGCCGGTGGAGGTTTCGTTATGCGGGCTGCAGTAGGCGTCGATGCCAGGCTCGGCTCGGAATGCTGGTGCGTCGCCCGGGTCCGAGGTGATGATCGTGGGATTGCCGAGGAAGGGTGCTTCCTGAACCCCGCTCGCAAACTTCGCGCCGAACTCGCCGAAGGTGAGGAACTGGGCGCGGTCCTCGATGAGCCCGAAGGCTGCGATGTCCCAGAAGGCGGTGGACCCGCCGTTGCCGAGGACGACCTCGTAGCCCTTGGGGAGGGAGAAGAACGAGGCGAGCCCGGTACGAAGTCGCCCGACCTGCGACTTCACGGTTGGCTGGCGGTGTGATGTGCCGAGGTATGACTGCCAGACGCCAGCCAGTGCAGCGACCTGCTCCTCACGCACCTTTGATGGGCCCGATCCGAACCGGCCGTCGGATGGGAGGAGGTCGGCGGGGATTCGGATTGCGTCGGTCACGTTGGAGCTCCGGTCTGTGGGGTCGAGGACATTGCGAGCGAGGTCAGGCGAGGATCGATGCAGTGCTGGTCAGAGGCTGGGTGAGTAGCCCTTTGGTGCGACCATGACCGGATCCCACCCCGGGACGGCCTCGGGCTTTCGGGGTGCCGGGCCGACGTAGCGGGCGGAGGGGCGAATGAGGCGTCCGGTCTTCTTCTGCTCGAGCACATGAGCACTCCAGCCGGCGAGGCGGGCGCAGGTGAACATGGACGTGAACAGGCGAGCGGGTACCTCGGCAAAGTCGAGCATGATCGCGGCCCAGAATTCGACATTCGTCTCGAGGACGCGGTCGGGGCGACGCGCGCGCAACTCGGCGAGAGCAGCCTGCTCGAGTGCGGCCGCCACCTCGTAGCGCGCTGCGCCCAGCTCCCGGGCGGTGCGGCGCAGCACTCGGGCCCGCGGATCCTCGGCCCGGTAGACGCGATGCCCGAAGCCCATCAGTCGCTCGCCACGGTCGAGGACGCCCCGGACGTAAGCATCGGCATCGCCGGTGCGCTCGACCTCCTCGATCATGTGGAGCACCCGGGCAGGGGCGCCGCCGTGCAGGGGGCCGCTCATTGCGCCGATCGCGCCAGAAATCGCGGCGGCCACATCGGCCCCGGTAGAGGCGATGATGCGGCTGGCGAAGGTCGAGGCGTTCATCCCGTGCTCGGCGGCGGAGACGAAGTAGGCATCCATGGCCTGAATGTGTCGCGGCTCGGGCTCACCGCGCCAGCGGATCATGAACCGCTCGACGACGGTATCGGCCTGGTCGATCTGAGACTGGGGGATCATCGGCTGGCCGAGACCACGGGCCGACTGAGCCACGAAGGAGAGCGCCATGACCGAAACGTGGGCGAGGTTCTCGCGGGCGGTGTCGTCATCGACGTCAAGCAGTGGCTTCAGACCCCAGGCGGGTGCGAGCATTGCGATCGCCGACTGCACGTCGACCCGTACATCACCTGAGTGGATGGGAATCGGGAAGGGCTCGGCCGGCGGCAGTCCGGGGTTGAACTCGTTGTCGACGAGGAGACCCCAGACGTTGCCGTAGGAGACCCGCCCGACGAGGTCTTCGATGTCGACACCGCGGTAGCGCAGGGCACCTCCATCACGGTCTGGCTCTGCGATCTGGGTTTCGAAGGCGATGACACCCTCAAGGCCGGGCACGAATTCAGGCATGCGTCACTCCTCCAACAGTTATTGGCTCATCCAACCCGACCCGGATGTCCGGGATGTGTCCGGGTCGGGTGAACGTGACCTGCGTCGCGTCCTCGGTCATTTCATGGTTGGGTCGGTGCATGAGCCTTTTGACGCCCCCGCCGGACGATGCACCGCGTCGCTTGGCCGATCTGCGTGTCTCGTATGACACGGGCACCCTCGCTGCAGAGCACCTTGCGGACAATCCACTCGACGCATTTCACACATGGTTCGACGAGGCGCAGGCGGCCCAATTGCCCGAACCGAATGCGATGATTCTCGCGACGGCGACCCCAAGCGCAACGCCAAGTGCGCGGACCGTCTTGCTCAAGCAGGCCGACGCTCGCGGATTCGTCCTGTACACGAATCTGGCCTCGCGGAAAAGCGATGAACTGCGTGAGAATCCGCAAGCCTCGCTCGTGTTCCCGTGGTTCGCCATGCATCGTCAGGTCTGCGTCGTTGGGACTGCGGAGCTCATCGGGCGAGATGAGGTCGAGGAGTACTTCCGATCCCGGCCGCGAGAGTCGAGGCTCGGAGCCTGGGCGAGCAAGCAGTCGTCGGTGATCGAGGATCGGGGAATCCTCGAGGAGCGGTATTCACGTGTGGATGCCGATTTCGGCGACGAGGTTCCGGTCCCCGAGTTCTGGGGTGGCTGGCTCATCAGGCCCATCACGGTTGAGTTCTGGCAGGGACGTCCCTCGCGGCTCCACGACCGGCTGCGCTTTCGAAGGTCGGGCGCTGCCGTGGCGCCGCTGGACGATCCGGCGCGGTGGCGGGTGGAGCGCCTGTCCCCCTGACCTCCTTCGGGGCAAGAGCCGCGTAGGTTCGCCCCGTGGCCCGCCTTTTCGTCGACCTGACGCCTCTGCGGGCAAGTAAGCCGTACCGCCGGCTGTGGACGGCGATGGGGATCAGCAACATCGGGCAGCAAATGACGGCCATCGCCGTCGGCCTTCAGGTGTACGAGCTCACCAAATCGAGCTTCATGGTCGGACTCGTCGGCCTGTTCCAGCTCGTGCCGCTCGTCGGGTTCGGCCTCTACGGCGGCACGCTCTCCGACGCCTTCGACCGGCGGCTTGTCGGGCTGATCTCCGCACTCGGCCTGTGGGCGTGCTCGGTGGGTTTCCTCGTGCAGTCCTCACTCGGCTTGGACTCCGTGGCGGTGCTCTACGGGCTCATCGCGATCCAGTCGGGGTTCTTCGCGGTGGGAAATCCTGCGCGTCAGGCCATCATCCCCCGTCTCGTCGGCCAGGATTTACTGCCGGCTGCGAACGCGCTCGGCATGCTCACCTGGAGTGTGGGATTCACGATCGGGCCCCTTCTCGGTGGGATTCTCGTCGCGACCTCCGGCACCGTCACCCTGCCCTATCTCGTCGACGTCATCGGGTTCGGTGTTGTCGTGTGGGCGATGTGGCAACTGCCGAAATTGCCGCCGACCACTGTCCCTGGCGACGCCGTGCCCCGCGCGGGCTGGGCGGCCGTGAAGGAGGGCTTTGTCTTCCTCAAGGGGAAGCGAAATCTCCAGATGACGTTCTACGAGGACCTCATCGCGATGGTCTTCGGGATGCCGCGCGCGCTCTTCCCGGCCATCGCCGCCCAGTGGTACGGGGGATCTGTCCGCGATGTCGCGACGGTGCTGGGGCTGCTCGCTGCGGCGCCGGCACTCGGCGCTGTGCTCTCCGGAATCTTCTCCGGTCCGCTCGGTCGGGTGCGCTGGCAGGGACGGGCGATCGTCATCTCGATCGTGGTGTGGGGCGCTGCGATTGCGGCCTTCGGTGGGGTTCGATGGCTCCCCCTCGCGCTGCTGTTCCTCGCCATTGCCGGCGCCGCCGATAACGTGTCTGCAGTGTTCCGGGCAACCATCCTTCAGTCGGCCACGCCTGATGAGTACCGGGGACGGCTCCAAGGGGTGTTCACGGTAGTCGTGGCCGGCGGCCCGCGACTCGGCGATGTCGAGGCGGGCACGGTGGCGGTCATCTTCGGCGAGACCGTGTCGGTGATCTCCGGGGGTGTTGCGTGCGTCCTGCTCGCGGTTGGTCTCGCGCGCGCCGTGCCGTCGTTCTGGCAATACGACGCGCATGACCCGGTGCCCTAGCCCGCCATACCGGGGTAGGGCTTCTTCGTCTCGGCTAGGTCGGCCAACGCGACCTCGCGCTCCACCTTGTGGTCGACCATTCGCCTTGGGTAGGAAAGGTCGTAGCCGGCCGGCTGGTCCCAGGGCTCGTGTGCGGACGCTCCCGGAAGGTGGGCAAGTTCTGCGACGTAGCGGCGGACGTAGTCGCCGTCGGGGTCGAACCGCAGGCCCTGGGCCACTGGATTGAACACCCGGTAGAAGGGTGAGGCATCGGTGCCGCAGCCGGCGGTCCACTGCCAGCCGTGCGCATTGCTCGCGAGGTCGCCGTCGCGCAGCCAGTGCATGAACTCAGCGGCGCCCCGCTGCCAGGGCAGGTGCAGGTCCTTGACGAGGAAGCTGGCGACGACCATCCGGACCCGGTTGTGGACCCAGCCCTCTGTGCGCAGTTGGCGCATTCCCGCATCGACGAACGGGTAGCCGGTTCGACCCTGTGCCCAGTCGGCGAAGGCATCATCGGCTGCCGGGCCCGCGTTCCAGCGCATCTGTGTGTCGAAGCGCTCATTGAGCGACACGCGTGCTGAATCGGGCCGCTGCGACATCACCTGCGCATAAAACTCGCGCCAGCAGATCTCCTTGCGGAACACCTCATCGCTGTCAGTGAGTTCCACGAGCAGGCTGCGTGGATGGATCTCACCCCACTTGAGGTGGTGCCCGAGGGCGCTGGTGCCCGCGAGGTCGGCGCGGTTCCGGTTCTCGGCGTAGTCGTCGAGGGCCGAGGAACGAAAGGACTCCCAGCGCTCCCAAGCGGCCTCCTCACCGGCCGGCGGCAGGGTGAGTGCGCCAAGGTCGGCCGCGGCAGGAATGTCGTGGGTCTCAAGCGGCAGCCACCAATTGACCTCGGCCGGGATGTCTGCGGCTGGAGCGCGCCAACCGTGGCGCATCCAGGCGCGGTAGAACGGCGTGAAGACCCGATATGCAGTGCCGTCGTCCTTCGTAACCCGCCCGGGTGCTACTGCGTAGGGCGACCCGGTGCGAATGAGGGGGACGTTCCCGAGGGCCTGCTCGACGGCGACGTCGCGCGCCCGGCCATAGGGCCCGAAGTCCTCGGCGATATGGACGCTTGCTGCGCCCGCTGCACGAACCACCTCGGGGAGCACGTTCACTGGGTCACCGTGCCGGATGAGGAGCGATCCGCCGAGCGAGGTAC
>CAMAWO010000004.1 GCA_945861925.1 Bifidobacterium breve
GAGTCCAGCGACGCGGGTCCTCATGGTCATGGGTCCCAACGGCGTCGTGGATGGGGTTGGTACGTACGGAACGCTCATGCTCACTCCGGGCGACGATGGGATGACCGCCGTGATGCTGTCGAATGGGCAACATGACGATTGGACGGCGACGCCGGACCCAACGACAGGGCCATCGGCGATCTCCCAGAAAATCTCTTTAATGAATACTTGGTCAGAATCGTACGCCGTGAGTAGTACTGAGATGTTTGGGTACTGCGGAGGAGGGGCCGTTGACGCGGCAACGAAAAACGTAACATGACGGTTGATTGAGGTTGTGATGCAAGGACGCGTTGGCTAGGGCGCATTCGGTCGTGTCAGAGCACGCTGGTTGCCAAGTCGGCTACAGGGGATGACACATGTAGGTGTCATCCCCTGTATGCGGCGTGTGCCGAGGACCCTAAGTCGACGTCGATGACCCCTGCTGCGCCCTCTGAGGTCCGTAGTTTTTTGTTGGCTCCGCAACCCAGTGGTTGGACTGTGTGAGCCATACAGTGTCCACTGGGGGTGCCTATTGGCGCACACGGTGAAGTCTCCCGGCTTCACGAACGACGACTGTTTCGTGACTTTCCACAACGTCCGGGGTCGGCCTGCTGAGGCGACTCAGTTCGCGGAGTTTCCTCGTCTACGGGGCGACATGTTCGCTTGATCCTGCTCGTCTGCGAGGTGTGCGGCGTCTCCTCGCAGGCCAGCGCGAGTGCGCCCCATGCGTGCCGGACATGAGGCTAATCCGGTGAGATCGTCGCGGTGAGGCAAGCCTACGACACGATGGCCGCAGCGAAAAAGGCTTGCGGTGCAGCGTGCAGCAGAGGGCGCAAGCGTCGTCGAAGCCGACGACTAGGAAGTCATTGCCGCTTGGCTTGCATGGCTATGAGTGGTGCGGGCCAAGCGGACCTCCCGGGTGCCGCGCAAATACTGTTCACCCCCCACAGATGCATCATCTCCGCCATCTAATCGAGAACGCTCAGTGCACTGAAGACGGATCCAGATCGCGTGATCGTTGGCAAGAGTGTGCAGGTCCATTGCTGCTTTGGCCATCTATTGGTGCTTCTGGGACACCGTTGGACGATCTCGGTGTGGCTGCAAGTGCCACATCGATCCGGTGGCTACGCCTCGCGCTCGTCGAGGTAGCGGGCGATCAGCGACTCCGGTACCCGCCCCTTCTCGTTGACCTCGATGCCACCGGCGATGGCCCGCGCCCGTACCTCGGCGGTCGTCACCCGTGGCTTTGCCGGTCGGGGTCGGGGCGATTGTTGCGGCGGCACGGGTGCGTTGGTCTCCTTGGCTGGACTGGGCGCTCCGAGTCGTCTCGCATTGGCGGCGATGGCGTCCATGAGTTCGACCAGCGCACCCGAATGCTCGGGGCACAGGTCGGCGTCGTAGAACACCGAGTTCCGCCACACCCGCCGAGCATCGCCCTCAACCTCTGTGCCGCACGCGTCGCACACCGGCACCATCAAGGGCCATCACAAGTTGGCTCGGGGTGGGCATCTGTTCATGCCGGTGGCCGACCTGTACATCGGGCGCACCCCGGTCTGGGCCCGGTCGACCATCGACGCGTGGCTCAACAGCAGAGGCCACGTCGCCCTCGTCGAGCCTTGGCAGCAGGTCCCGTCTGGGTGACCGATTGGGACCCGTGGCGGGGCGGGTGCCCGTCTCGTTCGCAGGCGGTGTGATCTGACCTCAGTGACAGGGGGTCGGGCTAATGAGGGGACCGCGTTGAATCTCGTCACTACAGTGACGAGATTTCGACAGGGTGATGGGCTGATGACAACTAAAAAGCGAGGGCCGAAAGGCCGGATTCGTGAGGGAAATGCGAGGTTTGCCACTCCCACGAGTGCAAACCGAAATCTCTCACGAATCTGACTGTCGGATGGATCACAATTTGATTACAACTCGCGGTCGGTGGCCTTCGTGGGATTGTCGGCTAGACGAACACCTCGAGGGCATCGGGCACGGACTCGAAGTGCACCTCGGTGACGAGCCCGATGCTTTCACCATCAATCTGCAGGCCCTTCGGAACCGACACCGTCACCGTGAACGCATCAACGTCATGCCAGATCACGATGGAGTTCCGGGTGGACCCTGACTTCGCGTGCATGATCATGCGTCGGGCTGCCCGCAGCGTGTTCGTCGTATCGAGGCTGCGGAGTGCGAACACGTCGAGACCGGTATCGAAGGAGGCGTCCGGGCACGGCTGGATGGGCCAGGTGCCGAAGTAGGTCCACGGCTTGGTGTTCTGGACGATCACGTGGAACACTCCGTCAACCGTGAGTCGGCCAGGGCGGCGCAGTGACAGGCGGGGATTGCGTCGATCGGTAACCCAGAAGGTGTGCCGGATCACCGTTGCGAGGTAGCGGACGGGGGTCGCCGTATGGCCGGCCCGGCGCTGCTCCTCCATGGCATCGATGACCTCTGCGTCAAGGCCAATGCCGGCGTTCGTGATGAACCATCGGTCGGCTGCGCGCCCGAGGCCGATGCGACGGGTATTGCCGTTGCGTACCGAGTCAAGCAGGTGGCCGGTGGCCTCGACGGGGTCTGCCGGCAGGCCGAGGGCGCGTGCGAAGACGTTGCCGCTGCCACCGGGGACGGTCGCGAGCCGGGGGAGCCCCTCGCGGACGCCGTCGGCGAGCAGACCGTTGACCACCTCGTGGATGATCCCGTCGCCGCCGAGGGTCACGACGATGTCGAGGCCTTCCATGCGGGCGCGTTCGCCGATCTCGATTCCGTGGCCCTTATGGGTGGTGACGGTGACCTCGAGATCGAGCTCGCGGGAGAGGGCCTGAACAAGGACGTCGGTCACCCGGGGCGAGGTCGTGGTGGCGTGAGGGTTCACGACGAGCAATCCGCGCATTCGTCCACCCTAGTTGCGCCGTCCCGGGTGGTGCAGACGTAGGTCCGGCCCAGCTCTGGACCTAGGTCATAGCATTGGCCTTGTGGCAGGCATGATCCTAGGACGTCCCTTCATCGCACTGGGCGTCATCGCGGGAATCGAGGGAATCGGACTGCTTGGCTATGCGCTATTCGACGCGATAGAGGGCATCCGGATCGGCGCAACCGGACCTGCGGCAGTCTCGAGCGTGCCAGCGCTCATCTTGCAGATCGCCATCCTCGGCGCTTTCGGCGCCGGCCTCGTGCTCGTTGGGACCGGCTGGCTGCGGGCGCGGCGATGGGCACGTGCCCCGTTCGTGCTCGCCCAGCTGATCGCTCTGGTGATCGGCGCCCCATTGGTTACGGCAGTTGGCGGGGTCGAGCGCATCGCGGGCATCAGCATCATCCTGCTCGCGGCCACCGGCGTCGTCCTCGTCTTCGCTCCTGCCGTGACTCGCTCACTCGCCGAGCATTCGGACTGAGCCTCCCGCTCTGTATCACGTGCCCCGCGTGCCCTCATTGCGTAACTTCTCCATGGATGCGGCGAGGAGCCGCGACACGTGGACCTGGGAGATTCCGAGTTCCTCGGCGATCTGGGACTGGGTGAGCTCCTCGTAGATCTTCGCGATGACGATGCGTCGCTCGCGCTCAGGAAGGGTGTCGAGCAGCGAATCGACGATCATTCGGTTCTCGACCTGTTCGAAGGAGTAATCAGGGAGGCCCATGGTTTCGGCGAGGCTACGCCCCTCGGAATCGACGGGGGTATCGAGCGAGGCCGCATCGCGCGCTGTCGCTGCCTCAAGTGCCGACAGGATCTCTTCCGGCGGGACCTCGAGGTGGGCGCTGAGCTCCGCCACCGTTGGCGAACGCCCGAGATCAGCAGACAGGTCATCCCTCGCCCGGTTGACCGAGGAGGTGAGATCGCGAAGGCGCCTGGGAACGTGCACCGTCCACGAGTCGTCGCGGAAGAACTTCCGCATCTCGCCGATGATGTGCGGGGTAGCGAAGGTGCTGAACTCATGGCCCCGGTCGAGGTCGAAGCGGTCGACTGCGTTGATGAGGCCAGCAATCCCGACTTGAACGACGTCGTCGCCGGATGACCCGCGCGCCCCGTATCGCTGCGCGAGATGGTGCACGAGTCCGAGGTGCATCGTGACAAGTTCGTCGCGCACTGCTCGAAACTCTGACCTCTCGCGTGGAACGTCGTCACAGCCGTGCAGGTCCGTGGTGGCGCGAAGCCTCGCAAACTCGGCGAACAGCTCGCGTTCACGGGCACGCTGCTCCGCTGTCCAGCGCGACGTTCGCCCGCTCGCGCTCATGCCCCGGCTGGCTCCAGACCGCGCATAAGCAGGGTGAGGGTGACGAGTCCGCCGAGTTCACCTGCGTGAACCTCGTCAACGAGGGCCCTGATGACCATCCACCCGAAGCCCTCCGGATCCGGAAGGGTCGCATTCAACGCATTCGAGGTCACGACCATGGTGAGCTCGGTGCCCGAGACGAGGAACGAGCAGGTGATGGTCTCGTCGCCACCGGTGATGAGTTGGGATACGGCTTCATCTATGGCGAGGCGGGCGTCCTCAACCTGATCAATCGTGAAGTCGAGTCGGGCTGCGAGCGTGGCCGCAGTGGTGCGGGCGAGCGTCACATTCGCTGCGTGCGCTGGGAAACTCAAGGTGATGGGCTCGAGCATTGGGAGACCTCCTTCCATTGTGCCGTGAGCCTATCGCCGGGCGTGCCAATAGCGCCGGAAGCCGCTCCGGGCGTACGGTGGGCAAATGCGGGTGATCATCGTTGGCGCAGGATTCGCTGGGCTGAGTGCCGCTTGGGTGCTCGCCGATGCCGGAGTGGATGTGACGGTTCTCGAGGCGCGCGACCGCGTCGGCGGGCGCGTCTGGTCTTGGGAACTGGTGCCGGGCGACCCGGGGACCGTGGTTGAGCGAGGCGCCGAGTTCGTCCTCGATGGGTACGAGCATCTGAACACTTGGGTAACGCGGCTTGGCCTGGAGCTCGCGAACACGACGATGAGCTATTACGTTCGCGAGCCTCGGGGCGGCCTGCCGGTGACAGTTGGTGAGGTGGCGACGGCTGCGGCGATTCTCGCCGATGCAGCCGCGGCAGAGCCGAGTTCGGTCTCGGTCGCAAGCATCGCCGAGACGGTCCTCGCGGCCCAGTCGCGGTCAGCAGGAGGGGTCAGCCCGGCAGCCGTCGCAGCGATCCTCACGAGAATCTCGATCAGCTGGGCGACGGAGGTGACCGAGCTCTCATGCAGGGCGCTGCAGGGGACGGCGTCGGCATTCGAGCCCAATCCCACGTATCGGGTCGCCGGTGGTAACCAGGGAATCGCCCATGGCATTGCTGCACTGCTCGGTGATCGGGTCCGCCTCGGCTGCCCGGTCCGCAGGCTTACTCACGACGATGGTTCGGCTACCGCCTGGACCGATGGTGGGGCCGAGCGGGCTGACGCAGTCATCGTTACGGTGCCGCTTGCCTGCTCGAGCGCCGTGCCGGTTGAGCCGGCGTTACCTGCGTGGAAGTACGAGGCGTGGTCGCGCACCGGACTCGGCCAGGCGGCGAAGCTGCACGTCATGCTTGCGCAGCCGGCGCCTGCGTCAGCAGTGCTGTCCGTCCCAGACGGCTATTGGACCTGGGTGGCGACCGATGCATCAGGCGCGCCCCAGCCGATCGCGCACTGCTTCGCAGGATCGATGCCAGCACTTGATCGCCTCGGGGTGATGAGTGGTCCGGAGGCCTGGCTCGCCCGCCTTGCAGACCTGCGACCAGAACTCTCATTCGATGTCGATCGGGTGCTCGTGTCGACCTGGGCTGACGATCCTTGGGCCGCGATGGCCTACTCGGCGGAACGCGCGGTGAGCCGCGAGGACGACCCAGACCTCATGGCCGCACCGGTGGGCCGGCTGCACTTTGCTGGGGAGCACACGGCCGGACCGTGGTCAGGGCTCATGGAGGGGGCGCTGCGTTCAGGGGAGCGGGTGGCGCAGGAAGTATTGGTTACGTGGGGTTCGCGAGGGCCGCAAGGTCGATGAGTGCCTGTCCGCTCACCCGCTGAACCGTCCATTCATCCATCGGCACCGCCCCGATCGAGGCGTAAACGTTCAGCGCGTCCTCGTTCCAGTCGAGGACCCACCATTCGAAGCGTCCGTACCCCTCGTCGACACAGACCTTCGCCATCGTGGCGAGGAGAGCTTTGCCGAAGCCACGGCCACGAAATGCCGGGCGCACGAAGAGGTCCTCGAGGTAGAGGCCATGGACACCGAGCCAAGTCGAAAAATTGAGGAAGTAGATGGCGAAGCCGGCAAGGCTGCCGGTTTCGGGGTCGTCGTCGACGACGAAGGCATAGACGGCTGGGGCTGGCCCGAAGAGCGCGGCGTTGAATTGCTCGGGGGTAGCGACCGCGTGGTCTGCGAGCCGTTCGTATTCAGCGAGTTCACGCACCATGGCGAGGATTTCACCGGTGTCGCCGGGGACGGCCCTGCGAATGAGGCCGGTCGGCACGGTGTTGCGATCGGGGGTCGGCATGGGACCTGAGCCTAGGAGGTGGTGGGCGGGGTCTGGAACGACTACAGGACAGTGACGGCTTCGTCGTACGCGTGGCGGGGATTGCGCGGATTGTTTGCCCCCTCGGCCACGTGCCCGAGATTCACGACGAGCAGGGACTTCAGGCCGGTGCCAGCGAAGAACTCCGCGTCGATGCCCGCCTTGTTGAAACCGCCCATTGGGCCGGCATCGAGGCCGACCGCCCGCGCGGCGATGATGAAGTAGCCCGCCTGGAGGGTGGCATTGAACAGTGCAGCCTGAGTTCGGGCTGCATCGTCGGCAAACTTGTCCTTCGCGTCCGGTACCTGCGGCAGGACGCGAGATAGATGCTCGTGAAAATTGGTGTCGGCGGCGAGGATGGCAACGACCGGTGCGGAGAGGGACTTGGGGCGATTGCCCTCCGCGAGCAGGGGGAGAAGCCGGGCCTTGGCCCCGTCGCTGCGGATGAAGGTGATGCGCAGCGGCTGGGAGTTCATCGCAGTCGGGCCGAAGCGCATGAGGCCATAGAGCTCTGCGAGTTCCTCGTCGCTCACCGGGGCGTCTGTGAAGCCGTAGGCCGTGTGGGCATCATGGAACAGCAGGCTCGCGGTCTGCGCGTCGATGGCGCGGCTAACGGGTATCCCGCTGCTGGTGGATTCGGTGGTCGCGGTCATTGTGTCTCCTAGGTGCCCGTCGGGGTGCGAAGGTATGATGATTGATTATTCAACCATCATACGTGTCGTCGCTCGCACCGCCGGGCGGCTGCTCCCCTTTGGGGCCTCAGTAGCAGTTGCTCTCGCTGAGCGACGCTCCCTGCGCGCGTCTCTCGGACCGCGGCAAGGTCACTATCGCTGTCTGGCCGCGTCGCACGCGCGGGAGCACCGCGGCGACGTCCGAGAAAAAGACATTGGAGGGCGAGAGAAAGTCGGCCTGCGTCCACTGATTGAGGGACAGGTAGAGGCCGTGGGGGCAGGAGGTCGATACTGCGGTGACCTTGACCTGCCAGCAGGAACGAGGCGGGCAGTCCGGCCTTTTCACTAATGACCATCGAAGTCCGGAGACCTCCTGTGCCTGTGCGCTCGCGAGGCTAGGACTGACAATTGCGCACAGTGCCAATGCAAGCGATGCTGCCCATCGAATAGCGTCCACCTCCTTGCACTGCTGACTATGGAACATCGATGACCCGGCGCCGGTGGACGATGGCCTCGACGTCGGTTGCCGTGATGGTGGCCCTCGTGGCACGGGCTTCGACATCGACTGCCATCGCTGTTCAGCGCTTCGCCGTCGTTCCTGCCTTCGACCATACCCCCGTCTTCTTCTTCTTCTTCTCCGACGACAACAGGCGGGACGTGTCGACGCAGGCGTCGTCCCCGGTGAGCGGCGAGTTCGCACGCATCACCATGCGCGTGAGCTTGGACTGCCCTGCTGCTGGCTGCGATCCCTGGGACCGTTACGGCACCATCGGCCTGGTGACCGAACCCGGCACAGGCGACTCCCCGGCGACAGTCATCGAGCTCGCGCGGTTTATGACGCCGTACGGGGTGGGTGGCCGATGGTCCCTCGACGTCACCGACATGCGCCCGATGCTGACCGGAGACGTGACCCTGGCGGCCCACATCGACACGTGGGTTGGGCCCGGGTAGCGACGGCGGGGCCGGCTGGCAGCTCAGTACGTGGTTCGATCTCGCCCCCGGTCGTCCTGAGCGCAAGGCCATCGCCGTCATCCCGGTGTGGTCGCCCCGCGAGGTTCGATATGGAGATCCGATGGTCCCGACAGCGGCCGACGCGCCGACCGTTACCTTGGAACTCCCTGCGGCGAAGGAGTTCTCGCTGCGGACGTTCGTTACGGGCCATGGGCAGGGAAACCAGGATGACTGCGCCGAGTTCTGCCCGCGTACCCACTCCATCCGGGTCAACGGCGTGAGGCACGAAACCGCGGGTTGGCGCAACGACTGCGCCACGTCTGGTGCCCGGGAGCACTCGTCAATCCCTGGGATGTTGATGTGAGCGGCGACATACCGGGCCGGACGGCCCGGGTGGCGTACGCCGTCACCCCGTATGTCAACGGCGGCCGAGTACGACGGCGGCCGCCACACCCCGCCCATCTACCGGCTGTCAACGGTCCTCATCGCCTACTCAAACAACTGATGGTCCCCGAGGCATGAAGCTTCGAGGACCATCGCAGCCCAACGCAAGGCTGAGAAACTTGCGTTGGGGACGAGTCGGAGACCTCCGACCTACTTCTTGGTCTCCCAGAAGATCACGGCGATCTCGTCGATCTTCGCGAGAAGGTTGTCGGCGACAGCGACATCGACCGTGCCCTTGGTGCCGCCCGCACCAGCGAGCTTCGTCGCCTCATTGAACAGGCCGTTCAGCTGCGGGTACTGCTCAAAGTGCGGTGCCTTGAAGTAGTCGGTCCACAGGACCCACAGGTGCTCCTTGACCATGTGCGAGCGATCTTCCTTGATCGTGATCGCTCGTCCCTTGAAATCGGCATCATCAGAGGCGTGGTACTTGACCATGCAGGCTTTGACCGACTCAGCCTCGAGGCGGGCCTGAGCGGGGTCATAGACGCCGCAGGGGAGGTCGCAGTGTGCGTAGGCAGTCTGCGTGGGGGCGAAGAAACGGGTCAGCATGGTGTTCCCTTCGGTGGTCATCGGCAGCAATGAACTGCTCACCATCTGAGCCTAGTGCCGATCGTCGACGAGGGAGCGCGAAAGGATGGGGCCATGCTCGGATTGACCGCGGTCTGCATCGCCGGCCCTTCAATGGAACCGGTCGTGCGCTCGGGGGACTGGTGGCTCGTTCGCACCATTGGACGCATCCGGCCCGGCGACGTCCTGCTCCTTCGTCATCCCACCCGACCTGACCTGCTCATCGTGAAGCGAGCGGTCCGCGAGGAGCCTGACGGCTGGTGGGTCGAAGGGGACAATGCCGAGTGGAGCGACGACAGCCGCGCTTTCGGTGTCGTTTCACGCGAATGCGTGATCGGCTGCCTCCTCCTTAGGTACCGGAGAGGACGGACCTGACCGTCGAGGCGAAGTCGTCAATGTCGTGCTCGGTGGTGTCCCACGAGCACAGCCAGCGAACCTCGCTTGCGGCCTCATCCCACACGTAGAAGGGGGTGTGCTCCTGGAGGATCGGGATCGTATGGGCGGGCAGGGTGGCGAACACTCCATTCGCCTGGACAGGCCGCTCAATCCTCAGCCCGGGAACATCGGCCACGGCAGCGGCGAGCCGCTGAGCCATGGCGTTCGCGTGCGAGGCGTTCCGGCGCCATAGATCATCGGTAAACAGTGCAGTGAATTGGGCCGAACTGAACCGCATCTTGCTTGATAGTTGCATGTACTGCTTGCGAATGAAGCCGAGATTTCCGGTAACGCTGAGATCGCCCCCGGAGGTGAGCCGGGGATTGAGGATCACGACGGCCTCGGCGAGGATCGTGCCGTTCTTCGTGCCACCAAACGACATCGCATCAACCCCGGCATCGGTCGTGATGGCCCGCAATTCCACCCTGAGGCCCGCAGCGGCATTGGCGATGCGAGCGCCATCCATGTAGAGGTAGAGGCCGCGCGCATGGGCAGTATCGGCGATCGCCCTGACCTCCTCAGGCGAGTAGCGCGTGCCGGATTCGGTCGATTGGGTGATGAGCACGACCTTGGGCTGGCTCTGGTGGATATCGCCGGCCCGCCACTGCACGGCCTCGATCATGGAGGGGGTGAGCTTGCCGTCGGGGGTGTCGAGGGTGATGAGCTTGGACCCGAGCAGTTTCTCCGGCGCCCCGGCCTCGTCGACATTGATGTGAGCGGACGAGGCGCAAATGACGGCCTCCCACGAGCGCATGAGCGACTGCATCCCGATGACGTTTGATCCAGTGCCGTTAAACGTCATGAACACGTCGACGTGCCCGCCAAGATGCTCTCTGAAGAGCTCAACGGCGCGCGCGGTGACCGAATCGCCACCGTAGGCGGGAGCATGCTCGGCGTTGGATGCGGCAATCGCCTCGAGGACCTCCGGATGGGCACCTGCATAGTTGTCGCTCGCCAAGGTTCTCATGCATGGAACAGTAGCAATGGGGGCGAAAGCTGCTCGCTGAGTAAAGTCATGCCATGATCGCCTGCTACGCGCACGGAGTCAGCCGTGACGACCCGCTGTCCTGCCTCACGATCGGTGAGATTGATGAACCGCTCACGCCCGAGGGCTGGGTGATGGTCCACGTGAAGGCGGCGAGCCTAAATCACCACGACCTGTGGTCGCTAAAGGGGCAGGCACTTTCGGCCGAGCGGGTGCCGATGATCCTCGGGTCGGATGCGGCGGGGGTCACTGACGACGGCCGGGAGGTCATCGTCCACGGTGTGGTCGGCGATGTGAAGGTGGGTCAGGGCGACGAGACACTCGACCCGCGGCGGTCGCTGCTGAGCGAGGTTTACCCGGGCACCTTCGCCGAACGGGTGCGGGTCCCGGCACGTAATCTCATCGATAAGCCGTCCGAGCTCACCTGGGCGGAGGCTGCCTGCTTGCCCGTCGCCTACCTCACCGCCTACCGGATGATCAAGACGAAGTCGGCGACGTCAGAGGGTGACACGATCCTCGTTCAAGGCGCGGCTGGCGGCGTGGCCACCGCCCTCATCGTTCTCGGCAAGGCTCTTGGCCGCACGGTGTGGGTGACCTCGCGAGCCGAAGAGAAGCGCGAATGGGCTCTTTCGATCGGAGCCGACGCCGCATTTGAGAGCGGCGCGAGGCTCCCGGCCAAGGTCGATGCCGTCATGGAGACTGTGGGCGAGGCGACCTGGGACCACTCTTTGAAGTCGCTGCGACCGGGAGGGACCATCGTGATCTCGGGTGCGACCTCGGGCGCCAACCCACCGGCCGACCTCAACCGGGTCTTCTTCCTCCAACTGAACATCGTTGGCTCGACGATGGGCACGGCTGAAGAGCTGCGCGAGCTCGTCGCACTCCTCGTTCGCACGGGGGCACGCCCGGTCATTGACCGAGAACTGCCGATCTCGCAGGCGGCTGAGGCGTTCGAGGCCATGGCGGCGGGCGAAATCCACGGGAAGATCGTCCTCACCGCCGACTGACCAACGAGGGTGAGGTCTCTGCCGGTGGGGGTGTTCGCGACACCCCCACGCGGGATTCGGAATGGGATTTGGCTACCCCAAACCCCAAAGCCGCTGATAGGCGGCCGGATATTCGTCGCCAAACCCTTGGTCGAACTGAGGTGGATTGCCCGTCTCCGCGACATTCGATGCATCGATGACCCGAATTGGGTTGCGACCCGGGATTGATGGCGGGGCCTTGAGCATGGCGCGGAGCACTGCGTCAATGTTCACGTGGGCCACCCAATGCGGGTTCTCGGCAACGTCAACGCGAACAACGCCTTCCGGAATCAACTCCATCACTGCCGGGGTACCGTTGAAGGAGTAGATGCCGATACTGCGGTCCGGTGCCGCCTGCTGGATACCCGGAGCAGCGAACAGTGCCATGGAGTCGAAGATCGGCAGAACGATGTTGATGCCGGGGTCGGCGAGAAGCGCCGATTCGACGGCAGGCTGGACTTCCGTCGACCAATCGCCCACCTGCGAGTCGATCACTGTCGTGGTCGAGCCCACGGGTGCGGTGGCGGCGATGATGTTCTGCATGGCCTTGACCATTCCCGCCGAGGGGCCGGTCTCGGAGGCCTCGATGATGAGCGCATTCAGGGGCTTGCCGTCGAGGTCTGCGATCGCGCAGTAGGCCATGAGCTCTGCTGAGTCCTGGAAGGGCGCGAATGCCTCGTAGGGAAGGTTCGGCAGTGCCGGCTCGGAGTGATCCGAGATGTGGACTGGAATGACCGGGATGCCTGCGGCGGCAGCCTCGTCGAGCTGGGAGGACAGGGTCTCGGGCAGCGGTCCGTTGAGCACAATGGCTGAGGCATTGGCGTCGATCGCCTGCCGGAATCCCAACTCGACGGACGCTGGCGATCCATCGGACGGGAACGTGACGAACTTCAGCCCGGCACCCTCCGCGACAGCCTGCATGGCCTGCTCGCCCACCTTGGACCACTCGAGTTCAACATCGATCGGGATGCTGTAGACCGTCTTGCCGGCGAGCGGCTTCACGTCGATCGGCGTTCCCAGATCGGTGGCGGAGGGGAGTTCCTTGGCTGCATCACAGGCGGCCTTGGCTGCCGCAATGCTGCCGCTGCCACTTCCTTCTGCACTCGGTGCAGAAGCGGAACTTGCGTCAATGGATGCTGCACTGGTGTTGTCTGAGTCGCTGCTGCAGCTAACCAGCGATAGCGCGGCCGCTGCCGCGAATGCCGCCAGCATCAATCTTTGGGTGCTCATGTGGTCCTCGGATCTCATCGATGGGTTGCGCCAGCCGCATGCCGTGTTCGGGTGACGGGTTGGCGATCAGATCCTCAGGAATCCGGGCCACGAGTCGCGGCAGGGATCCCAGTCACTTCACTAAATGACTCTCTCATCCGCCGTGGTGCTACGTTGCGCTACGGAGGATCCTGATGCTTGGAGTTTCGAACCGCAACACCGTCAGCCATCGTGAATTGCGCAACAACAGCGGAGAAATCCTGCGAGCTGTCGCTGACGGGGCGAGTTTCGTCATCACGAATCATGGATTGGCTGTTGCGGTGCTCGCGCCTATTGCGGCTCCCGTCTACGGCGGGCTGAGCGTCCAGCGAGCAGACCGGTCGCGACAGATGCGTGAACTCGAGCCCGCTGACGGCCGGCCGGACGAGACCACGGCCGAGTCGCTTAACGTCCTTCGCGGGGAGGAATGATCGTCTACGTGGAGACGTCAGCGGCCGCCAAACTACTGAAACGCGGACCGGAGTCGGCGGCCGTCCGCGAGTTCATTGCGCGACTCATCGATGATGAGCATCTGGTGGTTACCGGAAGGATGCTCGAGACCGAACTCCGTCGCCTTGCCGTTCGTCAGGGCATCGACCAGGAGAAGGCGAGTGAGATCCTCGACCTCCTCGACGTCCTCGAGCATGATCGATCCCAGTTTCGTCAGGCAGGCACCATTGGGGGCGATCAGGTCCGAAGCCTTGATGCGCTGCACTTGGCGGCTGCGCTGCGGGTCGGGGCCGACGCGATGATCACCTTTGATGAGCGGCTGAAGCGGGCCTGCGAGCTCGTGGGGCTACCGGTGCTGTCGGTTGCTGGCGCCTAGTCATCGTCTTCGACTCCGTCGTCGATACGCGCCAGCCATGTCGCGAGCCGTTCCACCGGGATCTCGAACTCCGGATTGAGGTCTACGAATTCCCGCATGCGCTCGGCGAGCAGGTCGATGCTGATGTCCTCCTCGCCCCTGCGCTTTTGGAGTTCCTCGATGCCGCGATCAGTGAAGTACACAGTGGCTCCGTTCTAGCCGCGTGCGGCGAAGGCCTGCTCGACGATGGCCTGCTGCTCTTCGTCATGGCGGTGGTGGGCGCCGACGGCCGGCGATGAAGATGCGGGCCGGGTCACCCCGGAGATTGGCCGGCCTATAATCGTCGACAGGTTCATGGCGATGAATGACCAGGGCCCTTGATTGGCCGGCTCCTCCTGCACCCAGCGTATGTCGGCGTCTGGCATGGCGTCGAGTTCAGGAGGGAGGGTGCGGTAGGGAAGGGGATACAGCCGCTCGACCCGGATGATCGCGACATCTGTCCGCCCCGTTGCCTCGCGATGGGCGAGGAGGTCGTAGTAGACCTTGCCGCTGCACAGGAGGATTGTGGTGACGGCGGCCGGATCGACCGAGGGGTCGGGGAGCATTGGCTGGAAGTGGCCGCTCGTGAAATCCTCGCGCCGTGACACCGCTGCCTTTGCGCGGAGCAGTGACTTCGGAGTGAAGACGACCAGCGGACGCGTGAGCCTGCTGTGCACCTGCCAGCGCAGGAGGTGGAAGAACGAGGCGGGGGTTGATGGCATCGCGACGGTCATGTTGTCCTGGGCGCAGAGCTGCAGGAAGCGCTCGACCCGCGCAGAGGAGTGATCAGGGCCTTGGCCCTCGTAGCCGTGCGGAAGGAGGAGCGTGACGGCGGAGCGCTGCCCCCACTTCTGCTCTCCCGACGATATGAACTCGTCGATGATCGTCTGGGCTCCGTCGGCAAAGTCACCGAACTGGGCCTCCCACATGACGAGGGCATCGGGACGCGCGACCGAGTAGCCGTACTCGAACCCCATCGCCGCAAACTCGCTGAGAAGCGAGTCGTACACGTAGAGCTTGGCATCGCCTCGGTAGCACTGCTTGAGTGGCTTGTACTGCCACCCGGTTTCCTTGTCGACGATGACCATGTGGCGGTGGCCGAAGGTCCCGCGCCGAGAGTCCTGACCGGCTAGCCGAACGACCTTGCCCTCGAGGAGGAGCGAGCCGACCGCGAGGGCCTCGCCCATCCCCCAGTCGATTGCGTCGTCAGCGACCATCTGGGCTCGCCGCTGCAACTGTGGTGCGAGCCGTGGGTGGATGGTGAAGTCATCGGGCATGTTCACCTGCGAGCTGATGACGGTGTCGATCTGCTCGAGGGTGATCGCGGTGGCAACCTCTGCAGCGGGGCCTTGCAGGGTGAGTTCCCGCTGGCCGGAGGTGATGATGTCACGCGAGGTCTCCGAGAAGTGGCTGTCATCGGTCTCGGTTCGGGTCTCTTGGAAGATTCGTTCAAGTTGCTCCTGGAAGTGCTTGAGTGCCTCCTCCGCCTCGTCGACCGTGATGTCGCCCCGGCCGATAAGGGCTTCGGTGTAGTGCTTTCGCACGGACCGCTTGGCATCGATGATCGAATACATGAGCGGTTGGGTGAGCGACGGATCATCGGCCTCGTTGTGCCCGCGCTTTCGGAAGCAGACGAGATCGATGACGACGTCTTTGGCAAAGGCCTGACGGAACTCGAAGGCGAGCCGTGCCACCCGCACCACGGCCTCGGGATCCTCGCCATTCACATGGAATATCGGTGCCTGCACCGCTCGGGCGATATCGGTTGAGTACACGGAGGAGCGGCTGTACTTCGGGCTTGTCGTGAACCCGACCTGGTTGTTCACGACGATGTGCACGGTGCCGCCGGTGCGGTAGCCCTGGATCTGTGACATTTGCAGGGTCTCGGCGACCACGCCTTGGCCGGCGAACGCCGCATCGCCGTGCATGAGCACGGGAAGGATGTCGAACACGCGATCGCGCGGCAGTTGGTCCTGCTTCGCGCGCACGACCCCCTCAAGCACCGGGTTGACCGCCTCGAGGTGCGAGGGGTTGGCGGCGAGGTAGACGGCGGTGGTGACGCCATCGGGCGCAGTGAAGACCCCGGTCGTGCCAAGGTGGTACTTGACATCGCCAGACCCTTGGACCGACTCCTCGCCGTAGTGGCCCTCGAACTCGCGGAACACCTGCGCGTAGGACTTGCCAGCGATGTTGGTGAGGACGTTCAGGCGGCCGCGGTGTGGCATCCCGATCGCGACTTCGAGGATGTCGTCGTGCGCCGCTGCGTCGAGGATTGCGTCGAGGAGCGGGATGAGCGATTCGCCACCCTCGAGTGAGAAGCGCTTTTGCCCCACGTACTTGGTCTGAAGGAACGACTCGAGGGCCTCGGCCTCGTTCAGCTTGCGCAGGATGCGCAATTGCTCGCCGCGATCCGGCTTACTGTGCGGGAGTTCGACGTGATCTTGGATCCAGCGTCGCTGGTCGGGATCCTGGATGTGCATGTATTCGACGCCGACGGTCCGCGTATAGGAATCGCGCAGGACCCCGAGGATCTCACGCAGTTTCATCAGCGGACGCCCACCGAAGCCCCCGGTCGCGAACTCGCGGTCGAGGTCCCACAGGGTGAGGCTGTGCTGGAGGACGTCGAGGTCGGGGTGCATCCGCTGGTGGTACTCGAGGGGGTCGATGTCAGCCATCAGGTGGCCGCGAACGCGGTAGGCGTGGATGATTTCCTGAACTCGCACGGTCTTGTCGAGGTCGGTCTCGTGGCTTGACGAGATATCCCGCGCCCAACGAATCGGTTCGTAGGGGATGCGAAGCGAGCGGAAGATCTCCCCGTAGAAGTCGTTATCCCCGAGGAGGAGTTGGTGGATGCGGCCGAGGAACTCCCCGGACTGCGCTCCCTGGATGATGCGATGGTCGTAGGTCGAGGTGAGGGTGAGGATCTTGGAGACGGCGTTGCGCGCGATCGCCTCGGGTGATGCTCCCTCCCACTCAGCGGGATAGTCCATCGATCCAACTCCGACAATGCACCCTTGGCCGTCCATGAGACGCGGCACCGAGTGGTTCGTGCCGATTGTTCCGGGGTTCGTCAGTGAGATGGTGGTGTTCGCGTAATCCTCGACGGTGAGCTTGCCGCCGCGCGCCTTGCGAACGAGATCGTCGTAGCTCGCCCAGAAGATCGCGAAGTCCATGGACTGGGCCCGCTTGATGTTCGGGACGAGGAGTTGACGGCTGCCGTCAGGCTTCGCGAGATCGATTGCCAGGCCGAGGTTGACGTCGGGATTGAGCGAGATGGCGGGCTTGTCGCCGACTGAGGTCAAAGAGGCGTTCATCGCCGGGATTTCGGCTGCCGCGCGAACAACGGCGTAGGCGATCAGGTGGGTGAACGAGACCTTGCCGCCGCGGGCGCGCGCGAGATGGTTGTTGATGACGATTCGGTTGTCGATGAGGAGCTTTGCGGGGAGGGCGCGGACGCTCGTCGCGGTCGGGACGGCGAGGCTCGCCTCCATGTTCGTGACAACCCTCGCGGCCGCGCCGCGAAGAATGGTGACCTCGCCTTCCGCTGACGGCTCGGCTGGTACGGGAGACGGCGTGGGTACTGGCGCGGTCTTCGCAGGAGGGGCGGCGGGGATGATCGTCGGGGCGGCGAGGGCGACAGCCTCAGCGTGCGCTGCGGCCACTGGTGAGTGCTCAGCTGGGGCATAACCCTCGAAAAACTCCCACCAGGCAGGGTCGACGCTGGACTGGTCCTTGAGGAACTGGTCGTAGATCTCATCGACGAGCCACTCGTTCGGGCCGAACCCGGTCAAGCGTCCGTCGCTGGAGTCGGTCGCCACTATCGGTCCTCTCGCACGCGCCGAGGTGGCGCATTCGACACTTGGATGCACGCTGCTGCGCTTGCTCAACAGTACTGCAGGCGCAAGGGTTGGATCGTGGGACGCAAGGTCGCCTACGGACGCGGGGACGCGAGGGTTCGGACGAAGGAGGCTTGGCATGGGTGAGTTGGATGGCGCGACGGCGGTCATCACTGGCGGCTCGCGCGGAATCGGGTTCGCAGCCGCTCGCGGCATCGGACTCCTCGGTGCGACGGTCGTACTTGTCGGCCAAGATGCCGATCGCGCGGAGGCCGCCGCCAAGTCGCTCCAGGCCGAGGGTATCGACGCGCTCGGCACCTCATGCGATGTCAGCGATTATGGAAGTGTCGCGGCACTTGCGGCGAGGCTCGGACCCCTTGCTGAGGTGGACATCCTCGTGGCGTCCGCCGGGGTCATGAGCGAGCGAATGTCGAAGACCCTTCGTACGAGTGATGAGGAGTGGCGGCGGGTCATGCGGGTGAATCTCGACGGAGCTTTCAACGTCATGAGCGTGTTCGGCCCGGGCATGGTTGAGCGGCGGCGCGGTCGAATCGTTGCCGTGAGCGCATGCCTAGGCAGATTCAGTGGGCCCGGCACTGCGGGCGGGTTGGCCCCTTACCGAGTGAGCAAGGCCGCGGTCAATGCACTCGTGAAGAACCTTGCCGCTGAGATGCAGTTCGGCAAGCGCGGCGTGCTCGTCGATGCAATGTGCCCGAACCATTGCCGAACCGACATGGGTGGCCCTGATGCCCCCCGCTCGGCGCAGGAGGGTGCGGACACCATTGTGTGGCTCGCCAGTCGACAGGCGCTGCTCCCGGATGGGACCCCGTCTCCCTCGGGTTTCCTATGGGAGGACCGGCAGATCATTCCGTGGTGAGCCGATCGCGGTGATGGACCGTCAGGTGATGTCGCGTCGCATTGTCGTGGCGGATGCGAGCGCGCCGAGGATCACGGCGTAGCCGACAAGGACGGCAGCCCCAGCACCGACGGAGAGCACTTCACTGCCACCGCGGCCGGACACATTGGTGGCCTGAAGGACTGCATCGAGCGCCCCGCCAGGGAGCCACTTGCCGATCCAATCGACAAACACGGTGAGGAGCGCCTCGAGGATGAGCACCCAGATGAGCGCTCCAACCACCGCAGCGACCTGATTGCGGATGAGGGCGCCGACTGCGACCCCGACGAACGCGTAGATCGCGAACCCGAGGACGACCCCACCGAGGATCTGCAGGGCGATGTCCGTGTCGATCGGCGCATGCGCCTTGCCCGAGAGCGTGAGTGTCGCGAGTGCGATCGCCGTCGCGAATGCGATGAGGCCGATCACCGCGCCGATGACGAGAAAAATGATGCCCTTGGAGATGAGGACTCGCGAGCGACGCGGGGTGACGAGCAGCGTCGACGTGATGGTCATGTGCCGGAACTCACCGGTCATGGCGACGATCCCGAGGATGAGCACGAAGATCGAAGAGGAACCCGCTGCCCCGACGATGTTGGTGATGTAGTCGGGGTTCATGAGGAGCTCGTCGTTGTTCTCGACCCCCATCGCCCTTGGTGTGAGGTAGACGAGCAGAAACACATTGAGAGCAGTAAAGAGGACGACGGCGAGCGCAAGAAAGAACAGCACCTTCGTTGTCGTGACCTTACGAAGCTCGGATCGCAGGAGCGGCATCATGCGGTTCCTCCAGGGGTGCCCGTTGCGGTGAGTTCGAGGAAGAGCGACTCGAGGTCATTGGTCTGCTGGGCGAGCTCGTGGAGTTCGACGCCCGCAAGAAAGGCCCTTCGACCAATGTCGCTCGGAGTGAGCCCGGTGACGAGGAGTTCATCGGGGCCTGTCGGGTCGAGACCGGTCGGCGGGTTGCTGCCACCCGAGGCCTCGAGCGCGGCGACGAGCGCCTCTCGGCGCGGGGTGCGCACGCGGACGCGGACGGCGCCGTTACCGGCGAGATCGGCGAGGGTGCCGGACTGGACCAGGGCACCTCGGCTGATGATGACGACGTCGTCGACGGTCTGCTGGACCTCGGAGAGCACGTGGCTGGAGACGAGCACGGTCTTGCCCTCGCGAGCCAGCCCGCGCAGGAGCCCGCGAAGCCAGGCGATGCCCTCCGGGTCGAGGCCATTGGCCGGCTCGTCGAGAATGAGGATGCCCGGATCGCCGACGAGGGCCGCCGCTAGGGAGAGCCGCTGGCGCATACCGAGCGAGAATCCTCCAGCCTTGCGTCCGGCTGAATCGGCGAGGCCAACGAGTTCGAGTACTTCGTCAGCACGCGACTTCGGCAGCCCGAGGGCGTCGGAGATGACGCGAAGGTGCCCACGCGCTGTTCGGCCGGGGTGGAAGCCGCTCGCTTCCAAGGCTGCCCCGACGATCATTCCGGGGTGGTCAAGGTCTCGGTAGACGTGACCCCCGATGCGGGCAGCGCCACTGCTTGGGCGCACCAGCCCGAGCATGCATCGAAGGGTCGTGGTCTTTCCGGATCCGTTCGGGCCGAGGAATCCGGTGACCCGGCCAGGTTCGACGTTGAAGGTGAGATCTTGGACTGCGTGCACCTTGCCGAACCTCTTTGAGAGGTTTTCGACGGTGAGGGCTTGGCCGATTGTGGGCATAGCCGCAGACTACCTGCCGAGAAGCCTGGTGCAGATTTTATCCACAGGGGGTGTCCGACGTACAGTTCTACTGTGTCCTGCTCCCCTCTCCCACGCCTGATCCGACCGATGTCGGCGATGCGCGGATCCAGCGTCGTTGCAGTCCTCGTTGCCATGCTTCTTGGCGTCGCGGTAGCACTAGCGACGCCCGCCGCCGCCGCGAACGGGGTTCCTGACGCCCCAGTGATCACGACCGTGGCAGGCGGCGCTGCGAGCGGTCAACTCGCGGTCAACTACACGGCCCCCGCTCCCGATGGGGGCGCTGCGATCACCGGCTACGAGGTGTCCCTCGATAACGGCACCATCTGGTTTCTGTGCTCGGGCACCGTGGGCGTCTGTCCCCTCCTCAACCTCGTCAATGGTCGGCCTTACACCGTCGTTCTGCGGGCCACTAGCGCCGCGGGCCCCGGCCAGACGAGTGCGCCAGCATCCGGGACTCCATCACTGCCCGTAGGTACCGACCCCGACAAGCCCGCCACCCTGCCGAGTCCGCGTGTGCGCGTCGGCGCCACCTTCAATGCTGCGAGCAACAGTCTCGGTGTCGATGGCACGACCACGAAACTTGGGGTCGGGACCCTCCCCAAGTTGCGGTTTACTCGCTCGATCCCGGATAAGGCGGCCGCCGAGCGACACCTCGCGGTGACGGCCACCTCGAACGTGACGGGCGCGACGAGATCCATCCCTGGATCATGGGGTTGGGTGGATGACCGGAGCGCGATCTTCCGGCCGGCGAAGTTCTGGCCGGGCAATTCGACCTTCACGATCACCTCTAGCCTCGACGGCGTCATCATGGGCAAGTCGGGAGCAGACTTCGTCGTGGGTGCGAAGAGCCTCGGGACGAGCTATGTCTTCCAGACCGCACGATCGCTCATAGCGCGCGTTGACGGCGCTACCCGAATGATGAAGGTCTATATCGATGGGGATCGGGTACAAACCTTCCCCATCTCACTCGGCAAGAGTGGTTGGGAGACCCGTAACGGGGTGAAGGTGGTCTCAACCCAAAAGGAGCCGAAGCACACGTACACGAGTGTTGCACTCGACATCGATGCCAGCGTCGAGGAGCCGTATGAACTCAAGGACATCCCTTGGAATACTCGGCTCACCCCGACCGGCGAGTTCATGCACGCCGCCCCTTGGGCTCTGTCCCGTCTCGGCAAGTGGAATGGGTCGCATGGCTGCACGAACATGCGTCTCGAGGATGCGAAGTGGATCTACGACGTGACCATCCCCGGCGATGTTGTTTTCTACACGAACACAGGCGGTGCAACCGTCGAGCCGGGCAACGGGCCCGGCGGGCTCTGGAACATCCCAGCGTCGCAGTGGTTGGCGAAGTCTGCACTCGTCAGCGTCACCGGATCGGTTGATACGTCGAAGATCACCGGTCCGTCGTCGAACCTGCCAGCAGCAACCGCATAAAGACGCCGGGATCGGGGCATCTGCATGCGACTGCTCCATACCTCGGATTGGCATCTGGGCCGATCGCTCCACTCAACCTCGCTCCAGGCCGCCCAGGAGCAAGCCGTCGGGTTCATCGTCGACCTTGCGGTGTCGGAGTCCGTGGACTGCATCGTCATCGCCGGTGACGTCTTCGATCGAGCCATTCCGCCGATCGAGTCACTTCGGCTCCTGAACCGAGCAATCGATGCCCTTGCCGCCGCCGGGGTTATCGTCATCATCACCGCGGGCAATCACGACAGCGGCGACCGCCTCGCGACCTACTCGGGCGTGCTTGCGGAGGGGGTTCACCTTGTTGGCTCCCTTGATTCGGTGGGAACCCCGGTTGTTCTCGAGGATGAGTTCGGGCCGGTTCTTGTCTACCCGCTTCCGTATCTCGAGCCTGACGTTGCGAGGTTCAGCCTCAGCGGCGATGACGAGCCTCTTGAGCGCAGCCATGAGGCGGTCATGCGCGCAGCGGTCGACCTCATCCGCCGCAATCTCGCCGCCCGGCCGGTCCCGACCCCCCGCGCGGTTGCCATTGGTCATGCCTTCGTGGCAAATGTTGGCAAGCCAGAAGAGTGGACCGACGAGGGCCGCACCACCTCGGAGAGCGAGCGCGATCTCACTGTCGGCGGCGTACAAGTCGTGCCAGCAGGAGTCTTTGACGGGGCCGGCCTGCAATACGTGGCGCTCGGCCACCTGCACCGCGGGCATGAGGTCTCGGGGGGCAACACCATTGTTCGCTACAGCGGGTCCCTCCTGCGCTACTCCTTCTCCGAGGCCGCGCACGACAAGCACGTCGTCATCGTCGACATCGGGGCACCGGGGTCGGCATGTGAGATCCGGGAGGTGTCGCTTCCGCAGCCACGCCCCATGAGCCGCTTGCGCGACTCGATCGACGAGCTCTTGTCTGATACGTACGTCGACGCTCGTGAGCACTTCGTCGAACTCGTCGTCACCGATGACGCTCCACCGGAGCGCATGCACGCCAGACTCGACGCCGTATTCGCATACGCACTGAGGAAGAGCCATGAGCCCGCGAATCGTGTCTCGCTCGCGCGTGACCGCGGTGATGCCAGAGGCAAGGAGCCGCTCGACGTCGTCGCTGACTTCCTGCGGAAGGTCACCGGGGCCGTCCCTGACGAGGCCCAGTTCGCGATCCTTCGTGCCGGCTACGAGAAGTGCCGCTGATGCGCCTCGAACGGCTGCGATTCGCCGCGCTCGGCCCCTATGCAGGTGAGCATCTCATCGATTTCGAGATGCTCGGCGGCAGTGGTCTTTTCATCATCGAAGGGCCAACCGGGGCTGGCAAGTCGACAATTCTCGATGCGATCGTCTTCGCCCTCTACTCCGACGTGGCTGGGGAGGGCTCGGACAAGCAGCGGCTGCGTTCGGGATTTGCCGACCCTGGCTCCGAGTCGTTCGCCGAGGTCGAGTTCAGCAGTTCCTCGGGCCGATATCGGGTCCGCCGCACGCCGGACTACCTGACCTCCAGGAGACGCGGCGAGGGTGCCGATGTCCCGGTTCGTTCGACCATTCAGGTGTGGCGTTCCACCGGCGAACAAGGGTGGGAGCTCGTCTCGGGGCGCCACCGCGAGGCCGATATGGAGATCCAGCTTGTCGTCGGCCTTGACAAAAGTCAGTTCCTTCAAACGGTCGTTCTTCCGCAGGGCGAGTTCGCCCGGTTCCTCAAGGCCAAGAGCGCTGAGCGCCAGGCAATCTTGGAGCAGGTATTCGCAACGGGTGTGTTCGCCAGGCTGCAGGACTGGGCCGATGAGCAGCGCCGGGTGGTTGAGCGAGACATCACCGTGTGCGCTGATCGGCTCAGGGACGCCCTGCAGCAACTCGTTGGCCGGCTCACCGACCAAGAGTTCGCCGAGGAGCGTTTGACCCTCGGCGATGCGGCGTCCACCGCAGAGGCCGTCGCGGAGTCGATCGCGCGAGTGTCAGGCATAACCGCGGCGCGACTGGAGCGCACCGCTGGTTCGGTTGTGTCGATGGAGGTTGAGGTCGCGAACCTCGAAGAGGTCGTCACACGGGTCCGCGAATGGCAGGCGGCCCATCGGGCGCTCGCCGAGGCCGGACAATTGGCAGCGGAGGCCACGGAGCGCGTTGCAGCGGCTCGTGTGGTGGCGGTTAGACACGTCACGAACCTAATGGCCCTTACTGCTCAGGCCATTGATCTCGAGCATCCGAATGAGGTCTTGACCAAGGTCGACGAGGCGATCGGGTCACTCCGCGAGGTGATGGGTCAGGCGCAGGCACGTCCGGGACTCCTGCGAGACGTTGATCGGCTTGAACGCGAGGCCGATGATGACGATGCGACGTCCGACCGGCTGAGCGTTGAACGCGAGCGAGATCTCCCGGCCCGGTTGCTCTGGTGCACTGCAGAACTCGAACAGCGGTCGCGGGAACTTGAGGATGCCTACTCTGAGGCGACGGCCCAGCGGGACGCCCTCATTCAGGCCCGAATGGACGGCATGGCGGGCGAGCTCGCTGACCGACTTATCGGCGGAGGCCCGTGCCCGGTCTGTGGGGCGACAGAGCATCCGCATCCGGCGGTTGCCTCTGAACTGGCCGTCACGCCGGGGGATATTGAGGCGGCCGGACGGCGCGTCGAGTCGGTCTCCGCGAAGCGACTCGCGATCACACCAGACGTGACTGCGGCTCGGGTGCTCACGAAGCACATGGAGACCTCCGCTCAAGAGGCCGTCGACGGGGCAGGTGATCCGGCAGCAGTGCTCGCTGAGGTGCGAGGTCGGTTGGAGGTGATTGCCGAGGAGTTGCCGCGGCTTGTCGAGCGCTCGAGCGCGAACCGGGCGCAGGCAGTGCAGCAGGCAGAGGCGATCGCGGCCATCGATCGAAAGTTGGGCGCCGCATTGGGCGGTTTCGCCACAGTTGATGAGCGGCTGGCGGCAGTAGCGGCGATGCGGGCCGATGTGGTCGGACTGCGGGATGCAATCGACCTGCAGGCGTCAGCGGTTCGAATCGAGGCTGATGCGCAGTCTGCCCTCGCGAGCCTCGATGAGCTGGTGCTCGATGAGCCCGTCGAAGGCATCGGCTCGCTCGAGGAGCAGCTCGTGGCGGCGAGGGCGGCACTGACCAACGAGGTGAGTGCTGCACACGCTGCGCGCAGACTTCACGGGGACCTAGAAGCGAAGACCGGGGCGGTAGCCGAGGCGCGGGCGAACCGGGATCTGGCCGCAAGTAGTGGCGCAGCCACCATCTCACTGGCGGACACCCTCAACGGTCGGGGAGCAAATCAGCTGGCCCAGCCCCTAAAGGCCTATGTCCTGCAGCAGATGTTCGATGAGGTGATCGAGGCCGCGAATGCCCGACTGTCGGGCATGCTCGAGGGCCGGTTCGCGCTCGTCGACACCGAGCAGGCGCAGGGCCGGGAACGAATCCTTGGCCTGGGTCTCGCGATCTCAGACCGGTTCACCGACTCAGTTCGCAGGGCCGATACCTTGTCGGGCGGTGAGACCTTCTGTGCTGCATTGGCACTCGCGCTCGGTCTTGCCGACACTGTCCGCGCCCATGCGGGCGGCATTGATATCGGCATGCTGTTCGTCGACGAGGGCTTCGGGTCGCTCGACCCGGATCGACTCGATGACGTCATGGCTGAACTCACGCGCCTGAGGGCGGACGGAAGGACGGTCGGCGTGATCAGTCATGTCTCGGAGATGAAGCGTTCGATCCTCGAGCGCATCAGCGTCCGACCGCTCGATCCCGGTTCGGGAAGCACGCTTAGCGTCAGTTGGATGGGGGAGTAGATGGATTCATTCGAGCAGGGCCTATCGATGACGGTTGACGCTGAGCAGACCGCCGAAGGGTCGTTTCGCGCTTCGTGGCCTGTCCCCGATGCATGGCAGCAGGGGAGGGGAGCGTGGGGCGGGCTCGTGGTCGGCGCCTCGATCCGGGCCCTGGCCCTCGTCAATCCTGAGCCGGGGAGGACCGTGCGGACGATCTCGTGCCACATGTTCGGACCGGTACCAAACGGCGACTGCGTGATCGAGGTGTCACCCGTTCGCAGGGGCGCCGCCATGTCGACCTGGGCGGTGAGCATCTGGGATCCGAGCGGTGCCCGATGCACCGAATCGATCGTCATCACGGGAGGGGCTCGTGGCGAGGACATTGAATTTTCGGAGTGGGGTACCGCGACGATGCCGAAGGCACCGGACTGGCAACATGTCCCGGCCGTGCCCGTTGCGCCCCCCATGGGGCCGGTGTTCGGTCCTCATTTGGAGTTCCGTCCGATTGCCGGATTGCCCTTCTCCGGGTCCGAGGCCAGGGCGCTCGGCTGGTCCCGATTCACTGAGCACGCTTCGCCGCAAGAGAAGCGTGGGTGGACGGCAGAGGAGTTGCTTGCCATCGTCGACGGGTGGTGGCCGGCGGGCTACGTCCGACTTACGGCGCCACGGACCATGGCAACTGTGTCGTTAAGTGCTCACCTGCTCGCCGATCCGGCGAGCGTTCCCATCGGCGAACCCGTGCTCATGGAGAGTGCGGTGACCTCGGCCTATGAGGGCTTCACCTCGGAGATTCGCCGGCTGTGGAGTGTTGACGGCCGGGTCCTCGTCGAGAATCTGCAGTCGATTGTCGTCGTGAACTGAGCATGGTTCCTGCCTGCAGCAGGCCCACCGCTGCTGGCAAGATCAGGGCTTCGCGGGGCTTGCTGTTGCGCGTCCCTAGAACTCGATCGTCTTGGAAATGTTGAGAATTCGCTTCACGTAGGCCTCGGTCTCCGGGTACGGCGGAATGCCGTCGTACTTGCGCACGGCATTGAACCCGGCGTTGTAGGCGGCAAGGGTGTTCTCGAGGCGTTTGCCCGCGACGTCCTTCACCAACCCTCGATTGACGCAGTTGAGGAGCGAGGCCGAGTGAATCGCATCGGTGGGGTCCCAGACACTTGAGACGCCATCACTGTTGGCGTCGATCCCGTACTGGTCCCAGACCTCGGGCATGAACTGGGCGATACCTTGGGCGCCCGCCCCGCTCACGGCCCTCGGATCCCAGCCGCTCTCCGCGGCGATTTGCGCCGCGAAGACCCTCGCCGGGACCTGGGGACACAATTGGGCGGCGTCTCGAATAACTAATCGATACTCGGTCGGCACGACCACGGGTCCGATGATGCTCGCCGTCCGGGCGACGGGCAGTCCCCACCAGACGACAGCCCCGGCGATGCCCGCGAGGACAAGGAGTGCCGCCGTGATGCGCACCCCTGACGGCCCTCGCTTCGACATGAGTCCACGGTAACCCGCGGGGGATGGCAGTCGCGAATCCCCCGGGCGCGTACCGTGGGGACGTGACGATAGAGCCCGGTACGCCGCCCGCAGGCCATGACCTGAGCCGAGCAGACCTCGAGGGCATGTTCGAGAAGCGACTGGCAGAGGCCTTTGCGGCTCTCGGAACCTTCAACCTCGCAGTCTTCGGCAAGACGGGTGCGGGAAAGTCGACCCTCGTCAATGCCATCTTTGGTCGCGATGTCGCGAGGACTGGCGTGGGGCAACCAGTGACAAAGGGCCTCGTCTACCACCGGCATCCTGACGGATTCCTCGGCCTGTATGACTCGGAGGGATTCGAGACGGGCACGGCGGGCAACGTCATCCTCGAAGGCCTACGAGCCCTCGTCGCGGACCATGGCACACGGCCGGTGGACCAGCGAATCCACGCGGCCTGGTACCTCGTCCGATGGTCTGACCGTCGATTCGAAGGCGCCCAGGCGGAGTTCGTCCGTGCACTCCGTGACCTCGGACTGCCGGTGATCGTCGTCATGGCGCAGGTCCCCACCCGTGACGGGGTCATCCACCCCGATGCCCTCGAGTTCGCGCGCTACATCGAGGGACTCGGCCTGCCCCTTGCGCCGAACGGCCGCGTCGTTCACACGAATGCGCTCGTTGACGAGTTCAGCGGCGCTCCGGTTTTCGGACTCCAGCAATTGCTCGACGCCACCTACGAGGTGGTTCCCGAGGTTGCTGAGAGGGCGCTAACGGCGGCGCAGGTTCTGGATATCGGGCGTAAAAAAAAAGTGGTCGCTGGCATCGTTAACCAGGCCGTCGTCATCGCCGCGGGGATCGGAGCGACCCCGATCCCGTTCACTGACGCAGCACTCCTCATCCCCAATCAGGTGACGATGATCGCGCGCATCACCGCCGCGTACGGGCTGCCGCCGAGCCGGTCGAGGGCCATGGCTGCGGCGGGATCGATCATCCTCACCGGCGGAGCAACGATGGCGGGCAAGTACGCCGTCACGAACCTGATGAAACTCGTGCCCGGAGGGGCCATTGCCGGCTCGGCGATCTCGGCGGCCGTTGCCGCATCGCTCACCAAGGCCGTGGGATTGGCGTGGTCGCGGGTGTGCGAGTACGCGGTGTCGCTTCCCGACGACCAGCGCGACCGGTTCCTTGAGAGCGGCGAGGTCACCCAAAAGTTCGTTGGGTTCATGAAGGCCGGGGGAGTCGCCTCGGCCTTTGGGGGACTCGGACGCAAAGGCGGTTCGTGATTATCCGCAGGCGCGTTGTCGCCGTGGCAGCAGTCGTCGGCGCGACGGTGCTCATGTGGTCCGACGGTGCTGTCGGCGTCTGGCAGTCGATCGTCGCCCTAGCCCTGCGCTCGAACGAGGCGGTGACCTCGACCGTCATGGGAGCGAGGCAGTGGGGCGACGCTGATCTCCACGTCGCAGTGTGGGGAACGGTCGCGGTATGCGTTCTGCTCGCGCTGCCATCGCCTCGTGCCCGGTGGCAGGGGCTCGTATGCCTGCTCGCCTGGAGCTGGTTCGTCGAACTGGCGCAGCCCTGGTTCACCGAGATCCGCAGCAGGCAGCTCGTCGACGCGCTCGGCAACACGGTGGGGATCATCGGGGCGTATACGGTGATGTCCGTCTGGGCAAGGGTTCGCAGGGCCCGTGGAGATGCAGGCTCATTCTTCGCCGGGAGCGAACGGACGGAAGGTCTGGCTGCCCGGGAGCGTTGACGTGGAGACAATAGGGAAGTCGACCACAGGAGGGCCTCATCATGCGACCACCCGAGGAGCTGTACTCAATCCACAGTGAGCCATCTTCTGTTGATGGCCCCGTTCTCGTCTACGCCTTCGCCGGGTTCGTCGATGCAGGCGCGGGCGTTCGACTGGCTGCCGATCACCTGCTGGCCTCGTGCGAGCACCGGCTGATCGCCACCTTCGATGTCGACGAGGTCTTCGACTACCGCGCGAGGCGACCGCGGATGTCGTACGTCGTCGATCACTTCGCGTCAGTTGAGATCCCGCAGATCACCCTGCACGAGGTGACCGACTCCAGCGGTGTTCCGTTCCTTCTTCTCGTCGGCCCAGAGCCCGATTACCAGTGGCAGCGGTTCATTGCGGCGGTCGAGCAGATCGTCGACCGGTTCGGTGTTCGGCTCGCCATTGGCCTGACCGCGGTCCCGTGGCCGGCCCCCCATACCCGTCCGCTCGGCATTACCGTGCACGGAAGCGAGCCATCGCTCCTTGAGAACCACCCATCAGTCCTTGGCGAGATCGAGGTGCCTGGGCATGTGTCGGCGATGCTCGAACTACGTCTCGGTGAGCGCGGCACCCCCTCAATGGGGATTACCGCGCAGGTTCCGCACTACCTCGTGCAGTTCGAATATCCGAATGCTGCCACCGCATTGCTTGACGGCCTCGCGAACGTCACGGCCATGAGTGTGCCGAGGGGAAACCTCGTGCCGGCTGCCGCCCGAGCGGAGCGTGAGATCGCCCAGCAACTCGAAGGTAACGACGAGTTCGCGACCGTGGTGTCGGCCCTCGAGCAGCAGTATGACCAGATGACCCACCTGCAGAGCGGTGCTGGTGGAGGGCTCGCCGATCTGGCCCCAGCCGGCGGAGTGCCGACCGGCGATGAGATCGCGGCGATGGTGGAGGAGTTCCTCCAGGGACTCGCAGGCGAGGCCGACGAAGGAAAGACGGAGGGTTAGCCGCTCTTGCGGCGGAACTCGCGCTTGCCGCCGGTGCGGTTCGACTGGTCCTTGCCCGACTGCGTCCCTGAGTCACCGGAGCCCGCTCCGTAGCCGCCCTTGCTGTTCTTTGCCTCGAGTGCCAAGCGGAACCGTTCGCGCGGATCATTCGGGTCAGGAGTGCTCGGGTCAGGGCTGGTCGAGGGTGAATCGGTCGTTGCCATGGGGAGAGTCTGGCACCTGCGAGCCAGCCATGCGTCGAGGCATGCCCCTCGCGGTGCAGGATGTCCTCTGTGAAGCGACTCGGATCGGTGCTTGTCCTCATGGCCGTCGTCTCTCTCACCTCCTGCGGACGCACGCCCCCGGTCGGAGCTGTCGGCATCACGCGTATCGCGCCGGCCGACCGCGAGTCGATGCCGGTCATCTCCGGCCCGCTCCTCGAGGGCGGCACCGGTTCAATCGCTGACGGAGCCGGGCGAGTGGTCGTCCTCAACAATTGGGCCTCGTGGTGCGAGCCCTGCCGAGAAGAGATCCCGCTCCTCGTTGATGCATACGCGGCGGCTGACCCGGACGACGTCCTGTTCCTCGGGCTCAACGTGAGCGACGAGAGCGCGGCCGCGAGCGAGTTCGTCGATGTGACCGGGATGCCATACGCGAGCATCGTCGATTCGGGTGGCGCCATGCTTGCGACGATCCCCGGGGTTCCGGCGAAGGCGCTGCCGAGCACCGTCATCATCGACCGGGAAGGCCGAATCGCGGCTCGCATCATCGGCCCGGTTCGCGGCGGCGAGGTCACCGAGATTACCGCTGAGGTGGCACGCGAATCGTGAGCGACTTCTTCGAGATTGCTGGCCGTCTCCCAGATGGGCCGAACGGACCCTTCCTGGGGCGTGCCGGCGTCATCACGACGCCGCACGGCCAGATCCGCACCCCCTCATTCACGCCGGTCGGCACGAAAGCCACGGTGAAGGCGGTGCTGCCCGAGACGATGCGCGAACTCGGTGCCCAAGTGATCCTCGCGAACGCCTACCACCTGTACCTGCAGCCGGGTCCCGACGTCGTCGACGAGGCCGGCGGAGTTTCGGCGTTCATGGGCTGGCACGGGCCGACGATCACCGACAGTGGCGGCTTCCAGGTACTCTCGCTCGGGGTTGGGTTCAAGAAGGTCCTCGCGATGGACGCGAAGGCGGTCCGGACGGACGATGTCATCGCCAATGGCAAGGACCGACTCGCGCATGTCGACGATGACGGGGTGACGTTCAAGTCGCACCTCGACGGGTCATTCCACCGGTTCACTCCAGAGGTGTCGATGCAGGTGCAGCACCAGATCGGCGCCGACATCATGTTCGCGTTCGACGAGTGCACGACCCTCATGAACACCCGGGAGTACCAGGAGCGATCGCTCGACCGAACCTTTGAGTGGGCGAAGCGGTGCGTGGTTGAGCACGAACGGCTGACCCGCGAGCGCAACCACCGGCCTTATCAGGCGCTCTTCGGGGTGGTCCAGGGCGCGCAGTACGAGGACCTGCGCCGCAAGGCGGCTCGTGATCTTGCGGCCCTCGATTTCGACGGCTTCGGCATCGGGGGAGCGCTCGAGAAGACCGAACTCGGGACGATCGTCCGCTGGGTCAACGAGGAGCTGCCAGAGGGCAAGCCGCGTCATCTCCTAGGGATTGGCGAGCCTGAGGACGTCTTCACTGGCGTCGAGAACGGCGCCGACACCTTCGACTGTGTTGCGCCTTCGCGCATCGCCCGCAATGGCACCGTCTACCACCCGCTGGGCCGGTTTCACATCACGAATGCGGGCTACAAGCGCGACTTCCGGCCGATCGATGATGCCTGCGACTGCTACACCTGCCAGCACCACACCCGTGCCTACATCCATCACCTGTTCAAGGCGAAAGAGATGCTCGCGTCGACCCTCGCCACAATCCACAACGAGCGGTTCATCGTCCGCATGATCGACGTCATGCGCGAGAGCATCATCGAGGGGCGGTTTGCCGACTACAAGGCAGACTTCCTAGGCCGCTATCTCAACTAGCGGTACCTCAAGGTAAGTACCCAGAGCGCGAAATCTGGGGTCGCTGGCTCAGGTTGCGGTCTGCAGTTCGTAGGTTGGCTCGCGCCGCTTGATCGCCCGGATGACCGGGTAGGTGATCGGCAGCAGGACGATCTCGAGGAGGGTCTTGTAGAGGTAGCCAACGATGACGTAGTTCACGAACTCGGCGCCGGTGATGATGCCATAGAAGGCGACGGAGCAAAAGACGAAGGTGTCAGCGAACTCGCCGACGACGGTTGACCCGATGAGCCGGGCCCACAGGTACTTCTCCTTGGTGCGCTCCTTGATCTTTACCAGTACGTAGGCGTTGAGGAGCTGACCGACGAGGAACCCGCAGATGCTCGCCAGGACGATGCGGGGGACGAAGCCGAGGACCGCCTCGAATGCGGCCTGGTTCTCGTAGCCTGCGGCCGGGGGTGAGAGCTGGACGAGGTACAAGGTCACCGCCGCGAGAATCGTCATCGCGAAACCAAGGATGATGGCCCGCCTCGCCGCCTTCCAGCCGTAGACCTCGCTCAGGATGTCGCCGATGAGGTAGGTGAGCGGGAACAGGAAGACGCCGCCGTCGGTGATGAGCGGGCCGAACTCGATGAGCTTCGTTGCGCCGATGTTCGAGATGATCAGGACGCTGCAGAAGGTCGCAAGGATGATCGGGTAAAGGCTTGATCCGGTTGCTGCGTAGTGCGGGCGGGTGAGGGTAGTTGTCGTCATCAGGCGATCAGTCAACACCACTCGGGGCCGGCGATGAACTCGACGGTGGCGCGAGCCGGTAGCGCACTCCGGCGCCCCGCGCGTTGGAGACGGGTTCGATCACTCCCTGTCGGGTCAATTCGGCGAGGATTCGTGAGGCTGAGTTCTCGACAACACCGAGAAGGGCCGATGCGGCCTCTCGGCCGATTTGCGGCTGCGAATCGAGATAAGCGCGGACAAGATCAGCATGCTGATCGAGTGCGCGTCGTGGGGTATATCGAAGGCGTGAATGGAATCGCTCGCGCGTTTGGTCAGCAAGGGCGTAAGCGCGACCCGAATGGACGAGTCGGCGAAGTTCTCCTGCGACTTCGAGGGCAGCCAGTGTCTGGTTCGCCTCGCCTATGGTGCATTGAGCGATCGAGGCAAGTCCCTCTGCACGTAGAGGGGTGGCGGTGAAGAGCGCCGTTATAGCCATCGCGGTGCGCACGCCGTCAAGGGATTGATCGCGGGCAGCGAGCTCGTCGAAGAATGCGAGGAGTTCGGCGTCGGGTCGACCGCCGAGCAAGGTCACGACCACCTCGCCATTGAGCTCGGTGATGGTTGGAGCGGGGTGCCCCGCTCGGAGCATCTGCTCGTACATGATGTCAATTCCGACACCCTCGCGCTCCGCAAGACCGAGCACGCGCATTGCTGCAGCCAACGCCGGGTTGCGGGGTGTGGATGGAGCGGTGATAAGTCGGTCGGCACTCAGCCCGGAGACGAACCCGCCGGGTGAGCGCACCTTGAGGGTCATGCCGTTGATCGCGTGGACGGTTATAGCCGAGCGCGACAGTCGGTAGTCGCGGTGCATGATGGCGTTAATGAGTGCCTCGCGCAAGGCGTAGTCGGGTATGGCTCGCATGAGCCGACGGCCCGCGCCGACAACCGTGACGGTTTCGGGGAAGGATCGTCCGGTCAACTGCGCCCATGCCTCATCGAACAGCTCAAGAAGCGGTGCCGGACCGCGCACCGAGTGGCGAGAGGGCCTGCCTTCCGATGGAACGTCGAGGATGACGAGCTGCTCGATTCCGGGGTCCAATGTGGCGAGAAGGAGCGCCCCAGTTCGCGTGAGTTCAGGGTCAGCCTCGACTCCGCCCCCGACAAGCACTCCGAGCCGGCGAACGAGTTCATGGTCGCTGGCCGGCGCCACGCCTTTCGCAGCCTGATACTTCGCTCGTGCAGACGCAAGGCCTGCAGGTGTTGCCTGTGAGAGCCGGACACCGGATGGTTCGGCACTCCAGTCGTAGCCGCGTCGACGCTCAAGAAACTCCCTCGCGCGGTCACCGGACAGTTCCTCGCACGACGAACCGATTCTGGCCCTCAGTTTTCCGCCGGCTCGAATCTCTTCCAGTGCGGGCGGCACGTTGATGAGGAGGAGTCGGGCGCCGTGCTCGATGAGTTCCTCGATATCCACCGTGTAGCGAGGGGATGTCAGTGCGTGAATCCGTGACTTGAGCCACGCGGAGTCGCTTTGCGCACCGACCAGGGCAGCCGTTCCACCAATACGGTCTTCAACTCCGATGATGAGTACACCGCCGGACAGGCTGTTGGCCAGGCAACCGACTTCTTCGGCGATGGCTTGAGCGGCCGGCTCGTGCGTGGGAGAGATGATCTGGTGAGCTCCGCCGCGGCCGCGTGTACCCAACTCCTCCTTGAAGTCGACTTGCTCAGTCTCGGCGTCGCAGGCACGAGTGCCTGACGCGACGGCGGTCAGGGCGGCGAGCGCTAAATTTCTTCTCCGATGGGCGCTCATGGGTAAGAACCTAACATAAATAGCTGGCCGAGTAATGTTACATTAACGGCAACCGCTCCTGACGGCCATGAGTTTGAATTCTCGGGGCAAGGCCAAGCGAGGCACGCACATCTGGGAAGGGTGCCCCCGGCAGGATTTGAACCTGCGACCTACGGTACCGGAAACCGGCGCTCTATCCACTGAGCTACGAGGGCGAAGCGCACAGGCTATCAGCGTGTGCTCAAGGCCTGCGCCGGCCGAGTGCGAGGATGTCTGAATGCGTGGACGGATAGGCAGGCTGGTGGCGTACTGCCTGGTGATCTCCCGGAGGTTCGCAGCGCATCGTGGCTCCCTCTCGGCGGGCGGCCTCGCATTCTTCGTGGCGCTGTCGATCGCGCCGGCCGCGGTCGTGGTCGGCGGCATCGCCGGCCTTTTCGTGACCCCGGAGGAACTCCGGGGAACACTCACCACTGCGATTGGTTCGGCTCCGAATGTGACGCAGGTGGCAGGACCGTTCATCGATTCGATCGTGAACCTCGTCGAGCGATCATCCGGGAGCACGGTGACGATTGTCTCGATCGTGAGCCTCATTATCGCCGTGTATGCGGCCTCGAGGATGGTCTACGGATTCCGGCTCGCACTCAATGCGGCATTCGGAGTTCCCGAGCGCTACCAAGGGATATTGGAGCGGTTGCTCTCGTCGGTGATCACGCTCGTCGGCATCATTGGCGCGGTCGGCGTCATCGTCGTCCTCACGATCGTCCCTAAGATCCTCGCAGCACTTGGCATCACAAACGCGCGACTCTTTACCGGGATTGGGTGGGTCGACTGGGTCATCGTCTCGGTGGTCGTCTGGCTGGGAGCCTGGTGGCTCATCCGAAGGGGTCCCAATGGGATCGACCCGGTGCCGATTCGCTCCGTGGGTCCGGTGGTCGCTGCCGTGTGGGTCATGGGCTCGAGTGCGGGCGTCGGGGTGTACGTCAACCTCTCAGGGACGCTCGGCGCTGCGATCCTTGTCTTTGGATCCGCGCTCGTCGTGCTCCTGTGGCTGTACCTGTGCTTCGTCGGGTTGCTCATCGGCGCGGAGATCGAGGCCGAGCGACAGGAAGGCGCTCGAGTGTGATCTGTGCCTCAATTCCAGCAATGAGGGTTGAACGTGGGAATTGCGGCCCATAACGCATGTGTCGCCGCCTCGTCGGGGGATGAACGCTGGCGACAGTGGTGGAGGGCTCGTTGGTTGAGCCCTCCACCTCGCTTGGCTAAGGTTGCTAACCATGGCACATTCTTAATGGGCTGCCAGTTCCCGTGATAGGTGGTTGTTCCGATGTTCAACGTCAGACTTCTCGTAGCCAGTGCAGCAGCGTTGTCAATGGTCTGGCTCGGTCCGGCCTTCACAGCCTCGGCCGCGGAGCGGCCAAGTGTTGTCCGCCTGACCCTGGTGCAAGAAGTCGGCGTCGATGCATTGATTCCTGCGCCGAACGGGTTCGGAACCGTCGCTGTATTCGAGTCGAATCTGACCCGGAACGGCAAGCCCTTCGGGACATTCACGGGCACGACACTGAAGACGGACGTGACACCCGGGGATCCAGCAGGGGAACGTCGACTGCGCACGTTCGTCTTCGACCTCCCCAAGGGTCAGATCGTGGCGATTGGAACGGGGCTCTACGCGACGCCGCAGTCGGAGGTACCGGCGCTCGTCAAACCGACGACGATTGCGATCGTTGGAGGAACTGGAGACTATCTCGGGGCACGGGGGCAGGTCACGTCGACAAGAAAGAGCGATGGCTCATTCCTACAGCAGCTCACGATACTGAAGTAGAGCGTTGATGGTTTCCTGAACGCTGCGGCGTGCGGATACGCTCTCGCGGTGACTCCTGAAGCGATCTCAGCCTGCGTCCGTGATGCCCTCACCGGTCTTGTCGCGGCTGGACGTCTTTCGATTGACGTGCCAACCGAGGTTCACATTGAGCGACCGAAGTCACGTGAGCACGGCGACTATGCCACGAACGTGGCCCTGACCCTCGCGAAGCAGGCCGGAGTCGCCCCCCGGGTCATCGCCGAGCAATTGGCGGCGGCACTCGTCAATATCGATGGCATCGCTTCAGCAGACGTTGCAGGGCCGGGGTTCATCAACATCACCCTCGATACTGCGGCCCAGGGCGAGGTTGCTCGCCGAATCATTGAGGCCGGCGATCTGTTCGGGTATGGCGATGCTCTCGCTGGCCGGGTCGTGAACGTCGAGTTCATCTCGGCAAACCCGACCGGACCTCTGCACCTCGGTCACACCCGGTGGGCCGCCGTTGGCGACGCTTTGGCGCGCGTGCTCACGGCTGCCGGCGCGATAGTCGCCAGGGAGTTCTACGTCAATGATCGTGGCGTCCAGATGGACAAGTTCGGTGCCTCGGTCATGGCGGCAGCGCACGGCCAGCCGGTCCCGGAGGATGGCTATCAGGGGGGCTACATTCTCGACCTCGCGGTAGAAATCGTTGCGGAGCAACCGGACTTGCTGACCCTGCCCGCCGATGAGCAGATGCCTGCGTTCCGAGAGGCCGCCTACGCCAAGCAGCTTGCGCAGCAGCAGGCTGTGCTCGCCCTGTTCCGAACCGTCTTCGACGTCTGGTACTCCGAGCGTTCGCTCCACGACTCGAATGCGGTCGAGCATGGGTTCGAGAAGCTTCGGGAGCACGGCCACGTCTTTGAGCTCGACGGCGCGGTATGGCTGCGCACCACTGACTTCGGCGATGACAAGGACCGGGTTCTTATCAAGGCGGACGGCGAGTACACCTACTTCGCCTCCGACACCGCCTACTACGTCGACAAGCGCGAGCGCGGATTTGATCTGTGCATCTACCTGCTCGGTGCCGATCACCACGGTTACGTGAACAGGCTCAGGGCTGTCGCGGCATGTGCTGGTGATGACATGGACAACAACGTCGAGGTGCTCATCGGCCAGCTCGTGAAGATCACCAGGGCGGGGGAGGAGGTCAAGCTCTCCAAGCGTGCAGGCACGATCGTCACGCTGGAGGAGCTCGTCGAGGAGGTGGGGGTCGACGCGGCCCGCTACTCGCTCATCAGGTATCCGGTTGACTCACCGCTCACGGTCGACCTCGAGGTCATCAAGCTGCGCACCAACGACAATCCGGTGTTCACCGTGCAGTACGCGCACGCGCGGGTGTCGTCCGTCCTGAGAAATGCTGCCGACATCGGCATCGACTGGCGCGAGCAGGGATTCGACCCCAGCCTGCTCGTGCACGAACGGGAGAATGAACTGCTCGGAGCACTCGCTGAGTTCCCGCGCGTGCTCGCGGGTGCGGCGGAACTCCGTGAGCCGCACCGGATCGCGCGCTATCTCGAGGCACTTGCATCGACGTATCACCGGTTCTACGACGCCTGCCGGGTGCTCCCGCGAGGTGATGAGGACCTGAGTGGCGAGCACCTTGCGCGGCTGTGGCTGTGTGCTGCGACCCGCCAGGTGATCGCGAACGGGCTAGGCCTGCTCGGAGTCAGCGCACCCGAACGCATGTAGTGGTCGAAATGGCCGACAAGTACGTATGAAGTGAGGAATACCCATCATTGGTAACGGGGCTGACTATGTTCTAATGGTGGTGCATCTAGTAGCGCGTTGCCTTTGAGGAGTTGCCCATGAGAGTCTCCCGTGTCGCCCTCGCTGCTGTTACGGGCACACTGGTCGCTGGATCATTGGGTGTGGGGATCGTGATGGCACCATCGGCCTCTGCCGCAATTGTGACCACGTCCCAGATCAACTGCGGGACGAGTGCCGCCTCTGCGACCGTGACGGCCCCAACCGCACTTGCGGCAGGCGACACGCTGGTGGTGAGCTACACGGACTGCAACAACTACAACCTGACACGGAGCAACTTCGCCGAGAGCACCGTGTACAACGTCATCGGTGCCAGCGCTCAGACTCAGACCTTGACGGTCTACGCCGGTGCGACCACAGCGGGCACGACGTTGGCCACGCTCACGGGCACATCCGGCGGTACCGCAAAGACGATCACCATCGAGCAGGCGGCTGCGGATCCGTGGACCGCAAAGACGCCGGGATCTGGAACTGTCGGCACGGCTTACACGTACACATTTGCCGCGACGGGAGCAACCGCAACCTCCTACGCCCTCGGCTCCGGCACCCTCCCGACCGGACTCTCGCTCGCCAACACCGGGATCCTCAGCGGGACGCCAACCACTACGGGCAGCTTCACGTTCGCAGTGACGGCAACAGTCGGGTCAACCGTTTCCACCGGCAACGTAACGGTCGTTGTCACGGGGGTCCGGTCATCACGAAGGTGACGATCTGCCATCGAACCAGGGCGACGACCAATCCCTACGTCCTCATCACCGTTTCGGTGAACTCGGTCATCGGGAGCGGCGGTGGCAATGGTCACAGTAACCACAACACGACGAGCACGAACCTAGTGAACCCCACGACGAACGGAATCACGCCCGGATCCGGGCCCTTCGACACGTCATGGACCTATGCATCGAACCGCAAGTGGTGGGGCGACATCATCCCGCCATTCACGTACAGCTCCGGTTCGTACGCCGGTCTCAACTGGGGGCCGAGTACCGGGACCACGTGGGCCTGGCCGAATCCAACGACGACCTCGGCGACTGACTGGTTGCAGGCGAGCGAGTTCGCGACAGCCGTGAGCGCGGCACCGAGTAGCACCTACAAGACTGCTGTCGAACAGTGCATGGATCTCGGTGCCTCGGGCGCCCAATCTGTGAAGTCGGCTGCGATGGACACTCCGCAGGAGTACTTCAACGTCTCGGTCAACGAAGGCGAGGATCCCACCTCGGTTCAGTCAGACTTGTCCGATCAGTCACCTGATCCGGCCTATTCGACTGCTGATCTCGTCCTGTCCACCCTGGAGACTGCCCAGGCGGCTGCGGCCCCCGTGCAGACCGACGCAGCCTCGGGTACGACGACCACGACCTCGAACCTCAACGGAACGCTCAAGACCGGCTCGACGTGGACCTCATGGCGATTCGAATGGGGCCTGAGTGCTGCGTCAGTTCGAGACGGCTCAGGCTCGACGTACACCTACACGCCGGGCACGGACCCATCTAGCTCGATCGGAGCGGGCCCGCGAAGTCCGACCTACGCCATGACCGGGCTCACCTGCGGCACGACCTACTACTTCCGAGTCGTCGGCGTTGACAATGCGGCGCCTGCTGTCACGTCATACGGAGCCTTCAATTCGTTCAGTACGTCGTCATGCGGTGGTTCTGGTGGTGGTTCCAGCGGCGGCAGCTCGTCCGGGGGTGGGTCGACCTCGACCACGTCGACCTCAACCACGTCGACATCTGCGACGACCTCGCCCGGCGTCGGGGCGGTGAAGAAGCCGGAAACCGAGAAGGTGAAGCCCGGCAAGGACATCACGCTCGTCGACGGGGAGCCCGCGAAGACCGAGACGAAGAAGGACGGGAAGTCCACGAAGGTCGAGATCTCCGGGCCCGAGTTCGAGGTTGAGGTCGGAGGGACGACGCCTGCGGGCGCGCCGCTGCCGCTGACCCCGGGGGGAGCTCCGATCGTCGCGCCAAAGGAAAAGGTGGCAACGAGCGGAAAGGGATATGCCCCCGGCACCTCGATCGAGGTGTACCTCCTCGATCCACTGACATCGCTCGGCTCATTCCCGGTGAACCCCGACGGAACCTTCTCCGGGAGCGTCACCCTGCCCCCGACCCTTCCCCCGGGCGAGTACGTCATTCAGATGAATGGATACACACCGACGTCGCAGGTCAGGTCGGTTTCGGTCGGGATATCTGTTCGGTCGGCAGCGCTCGTCCTGTGCTCGGAGGGGACGACGGCAAAGTCGTCTGCGGCTTGCCCTAGTAAGCCTCAGCGCCCGAGGAAGGGGTTCATCCTGCCCGATGAGCTTCTTGGAGGCCGCAACCTGCTGATTCCGACTCGCGTCCGGATGAACTCCGGCGTGTTCGCCGACGTGCAGGCGCTCTGTACTCCCGTGCTGCGCTCAGCGCCTAAGGGTGACATTGCCTACTGCGCGACAACGCGGGAGGGGAAGAAGACATACGTCCTCATCCGCCCGGATATGCGGCTGTCCGCGCAGGTGGTCATCTCCGCGCCGGCAACGGAGAAGTACGCAGCCTACAAATTCACGAAGCGTTACAAGGTCAACTAGCACCAGCCGACAGGCGTAAGATTCGCAGATTGACGAGGGCCGCGCACCGCGAGGTGGGCGGCCCTCGTCGTGCCATAGCCTTTCGCTGTGCGCGCCCACCCTGCAGGCCCTCGCCACGGCGACGCCTCCCCTCCATCAACGGGTATTGGCCCGGTCCCGACCATTGACGATCTTGGTCTCTTGGCGCCCTCGGTTTGGCCGATGAGCAGTGAGCGCGTTGGCTACGGCGCCCTTGCGATGGGCGGGGTCGACTGCCGCGACGCCGTCGCGGAATTCGGCTCCCCGCTGTTCGTTCTGGACGAGGCCGAGGTGCGCGAGCGCGCCCGCCGCTACCGCGATGCGTATCACGAGGCCGGTGCCCGGATGGTCTATTACGCAGCCAAGGCCTTCATATCGACGGCTGTTGCGCGCTGGGTGAGCGAGGAGGGCCTCGGGATCGACGTCGCATCGGGCGGGGAGCTCGCCGTGGCGCTGCGGGCCGGCGTTCCGGGCGAGCTGATCCTCATGCACGGCAACAACAAATCGATGGCTGAGGTTGAGGAGGCGATCGCGGGTGGCGTCGGGCGTATCGTCATCGACTCCTTCGATGAGATCGTGCGCGTTGCCGATGCTGCGGGCCGGGCAGGGGTCGTCCAGCCGGTACTCGTCCGCGTGACCGTCGGGGTGGAGGCGCACACCCACGAGTTCATTGCGACCGCGCACGAGGACCAGAAGTTCGGCCTGTCGATC
>CAMAWO010000005.1 GCA_945861925.1 Bifidobacterium breve
ATCGTCGGGCGTCTACCGAGTAGGAGCGAAGTTGCTGCTCGCCCCGGGTACGGCGAAGACCAACCTCGGACAGTCGATTAGCTGGTCGGTCACCTCGGGTGGCAAATCCTGCAAGATCAAGCGGGCCGGTGGCAACGTCAAAGTGACTCTCGTAAAGAAGGGCTCTTGTCAGGTGACGGGCTCCGCTCCGTCAGTGCCGGGGCAGTGGGCTGCATTCACCATCGGCAGGACCTACACCGTCCGCTAGTGCGGGCCGCACAGCACCGAACATGCGCGTTACTGTCGCGAAACCTCGCTAGACCGGCGGTTTCACGACAGTAACGCGCATGTTCGCGTTGCAGGGGTGAGTGCCGGGGCGATTACGCGCGCGGCGGCACCCTCAGGGTGGTCATGCCGCCGTCGACCCTAAGGATCGTTCCCGTGGTGGACGATGCAGCCGGCGAGGCGAGCGAGCAGATTGCATGCGCAACCTCAGGTGCCGTGACGAGCCGGCCAAGTGGCTGGCGTGCCTTAAGTGCGGCGGCGGCTTCGTCCGGTGAGGGTGCAGCCTCGAGGATCCGGGCTACCCACGGAGTGTCGGCTGTGCCGGGGGCCACCGCGTTCACCCGGATGCCCTCGGCCACGTGGTCTGCCGCCATGGCGAGCGTGAGCGCGGCAACCGCTCCCTTGGTAGCGCTGTAGAGAGCACGTGACGGCACACCGACGAACGCGACGGCTGAGCAGGTGTTGATGATGACCGCGTGCTGCGACCGCCGTAGGTGCGGCAGGGCCGCCCTCGACACGCGGGCCATGCCGATAACGTTGACGTCGAGCACGTGCATCCACTCGGCATCGTCATTCGCCGCGACGTCGCCCGCCGCTCCGATGCCGGCATTGTTCACGACGATGTCGATGCCGCCGAACGCTCCCACCACCTCGTCGATGGCACGGTCCACGCTCGCGGAGTCGGTAACGTCGCACACCACCGCCCGCACGCCGAACGGCGCCCCCTCGATACTGCGGTCGAGGATGGCAACCCTCGCGCCCCCTTCGAGGAGCAGCGCGGCAGTTGCCGCACCGAGACCACTCGCGCCCCCGGTTACGAGCGCCACCAGTCCGTCGAACTCAGTCATTTGCGTTTCCCATCTCAGATTCGCGGATCGACGAGTGTCTTCGGGCCGAGCCCGGCACCGGCCGGACGCTCCCCGGCCAGCACTGCGGCGACACCATCAAGGCCCACGGTCGCCGAGACCAGCGGCCGGGGGTCGACCGCGCCGGAGGCGAAGCGCTCGATCGTGCCCGCCATACCAGGCGAGGCACTGAGCACGCCGACGGCGGTGACGTCCTTGAGCGCTAGGCGGCGCGAGTCGACATGACTGTGACTCCCAGCGAGGCCGACGAACACCACTCGCTTGCCCGGCTCGACCAGGTCGACCGCGAGTGCGGGCAGGGAGGGTGCATTGGATGCGTCGATGACGGCGTCGAAGGCCAACTGCGGCAGCGACTCCTGCGTCCAACTGCTCTCGAAGCCGAGGCTGCGAGCGAAGTCAAGGGACCGCGGAGAGCGACCCATGAGGTGCACCTCGGCGCCACCCGCACGGGCGAACATCGCGCAGAGGAGCCCGATCGTGCCAGCCCCGAGCACGAGCACACAATCACCTGGGCCGACTAGTGCGCCCTGAACGGAGCGAAGGGCATTACCCGCCGGCTCGATGATCGCGCCCGCATCGTCGTCGATGGAATCCGGTAGGGCATGCAGCGCGAAAGCAGGTACGGCCAACTGCTCGGCGAGCGCACCCGGCTGGCCACCACGCACCCCGATCTCGGTTCGGGCATCGCACACGTGCTGCCGCCCGCTCGCGCATCGCGCGCACGTCTGGCAGCCGAGCATCGTGTCACCGGTTACCCGCCGGCCGAGCCACGAGGCATCAACCCCCGGGCCGACCGCCGACACCGTGCCCATCCACTCGTGGCCCAGGCGCATCGGGAACTGCGCGTGCCCATCGTGGAGATACTGCATGTGACCGGTGAAGAACTCGACATCGGTACCGCAGACACCAGCCCGCTGGACGTCGACGACGACCTCGCCAGGCCCGGCAACGGGCGCATCGACCTCGTAGACCGCAGCCTCGCCAGGGCCGGTCACGACGAAGGCCCGCATCATCGCGGTCAACGCGGCGCGAGAACGTTCTGGCGCTGAGCACCGAGGCCGTCGATGCCGAGCTCCATGACATCTCCGGGCTGCAGGAACACTGGCGGCTTGCACCCGATGCCAACGCCGGGAGGGGTGCCCGTGTTGATGAGGTCGCCCGGCTCAAGGACGAGGAACTGGCTGAGGTACTGCACGATGAAGTAGGCGTCAAAGACCATCGTGGCGGTCGAACCAGTCTGCCTGCGCACTCCACTTACGTCGAGCCACATGCCAAGGCTGTTCACGTCGGCAATCTCGTCAGGTGTCACGAGCCACGGGCCTGCCGGGTTGAAGGTCTCGGCTGACTTGCCCTTCGACCACTGGCCGCTGCGCTCCATCTGAAAGGCGCGCTCACTCACGTCATTCACGACAACGAACCCGGCGATCGCTGCGCGGGCCTCGTCCGGCGAGTCAAGGTAGCTGGCCCGCTTGCCGATGACGATGCCGAGCTCAACCTCCCAGTCGGTTTTGGTCGAGCCCCGCGGGATTCGCACATCGTCATTCGGGCCAATGAGGGTGTTCGGTGACTTGGTGAACAGGATCGGCTCGTCGGGCACAGTCTGACCGGTCTCGGCCGCGTGGTCGCTGTAGTTCAGCCCGATGCAGAGGATCTGATGCGGACGCGCGAAGGGTGCGCCAATCCGCTCACCGGCGAATCGTGACACCTGTCCGGCGGTCGCGCGCTGCTCGACGGTCGGCCTGATGCGGTCGATGCCACCGCTGCCGAAGAACCGCTCGTCGAAGTCGGTGGCGAGGTCGGATACGTCGACATAGGTTCCGTCATCGATACGGACGACCGGCTTCTCACTGCCGACATTGCCGATGCGCATGAGATACACAGTGACTCCTTCGTTAGGTAATCGAAACGGGAGGACGTTGAGATTCAATCGGACGAGACACGGACCCACGGTGAGACCTCAGCACCCTGGACCTCCACCCGGGCCGTGAAGATGCGTCCAGAGTCCGGGTACTCACTTAACTCCTCGGGAGTGAGCCCACGGCCCGCCGTTGTGATGACAAGGATGTCACGCTCAGGGCCGGCGAAGGCGACACTCGTCGTTTGGAGCGCTGCGACACGTACGACGGCTACGAGGTTTCCGTCGGGACTGAATCGCCGCACCTCGCCACGCCCATAGACGGCGATCCACAGGTGATCCTCGGCGTCACTGCACATGCCATCCGGATACCCGTCTTCAATACGGACGAACGTCGATCGCTCGCCGACGGCACCGGTCGAGGGGTCGTAGTCACGCACCCAAACGACGTGGCGAAATGAATCAATGCTGTAACAGCGTGTGCCATCGCACGACCAGGCGAGACCGTTCGACAGGCCAAGCCCAGCGTCAATCGTGGTGACCGACCCGTCATGCTCGATCCGTTTCAGCCACTCCTCCTGATTTCTGTCCGCAGTCGGGCAGGTGCCGACCAGGAATCGGCCGGCCGGGTCGGTCTTGCCGTCATTCAGGCGCCGTTGCTCGGTGTCCGGGATGACTCTCATAACACTCGAGCGGCTCCCATCCGGGTCAACCACAACAAGGTCGCGCTCCGCCGCCACGAGCAGGCGCCCGTCAGCTGCAACAGCCACCGCACCGACAGTGCCGGGGAATTCGAGCCGGTCCTCGACCGTCACCCGCTCCCCGTCGAGACGTCCGATGAGCACCGCACCGTCATCGATATCGATCCATAGGAGTCGCTCGCGGGCACCGTCCCAAACCGGGCCCTCACCAAGCAGGAATCGCTCCGCGCTCGCGGGCATCGCCTCGAGGGCCTTCATGGGAGGCTTGGATTGGCCGGTGGCGTATGGTCCATAACGCTTCGAATGCTAGATGACCGCTCGGGCAAGGGGATGCGATGGCTCAGGATCTTCGAAGTGCTGAGTGGTACGGCGGCACCGACCGCAATGCCTACATCCATCGAGCGTGGATGCGCCGTGGCCTGCCCGCCGATGCCTTTTCAGGTAGACCCCACATCGCGATCGCGAATACGGCGTCTGACCTCACCCCTTGCAACGCTCATCTGAACGAGGTCGCTGCGGCCGTGCGCGACGGAATTTTCGAGGCAGGTGGCATTCCGCTCAATCTGCCCGTGGTGTCGCTTGGTGAGACGCAAGTCCGGCCGACCGCCATGCTCTGGCGAAACATGGCGGCGATGGCGACCGAGGAGATGCTGCGCGCCAACCCGATCGATGCCGTCGTGCTGCTCGGCGGTTGCGACAAGACGATCCCTTCGCTCCTCATGGCAGCGGCCTCGGTCGACCTGCCTGCCGTGGTCGTGCCGGGCGGGCCGATGCTCACCGGCACCTTTCGTGGCGCCCCACTCGGGTGCGGCACCGATGTGTGGCGGCTGAGCGAAGAGGTCCGCGGGGGCAGCCTCTCCCAGGACGACTTCCATCGATCCGAGTCATCAATGATCCGAAGTCGCGGGCACTGCAACACGATGGGTACCGCCTCGACGATGGGTCTCCTCGCAGAGGCGCTCGGCACCGTGCTGCCTGGGCTCGCTGGCACCCCGGCCCCTGACAGTCGGCTGCTCGAGGGCGCCCACGCGACCGGAAGGCTCGCCGTCGAGCTCATCGAAGCCGATCGCCGGCCGAGCACCATCCTGACGAAGGCGTCATTTCACAACGCGATCGTGACCCTCGCCGCGATAGGTGGCTCGACAAACGCTGTCGTCCATCTCCTTGCAATTGCGGGACGCCTCGGCGTTGATCTCACCTTGGACGACTTTGACGTGATCGGCGCTGGTGTGCCGCTGCTCGTCAACCTTCAGCCCGCCGGCAGGTACCTCATGGACGACCTCTACAGGGCGGGCGGTCTGCAGGCCGTCCTCGGACAGGTCATTGATCTACTCGACCCGGAAGCGATCACCGTAACCGGCAAGCCGCTCGTGGACTATCTCCACGACACCCAAATCTGGGACGCCGATGTCATTCGTCTCCGCAGTGAGCCGCTCATCGCCGACGCTGGGATCGCGGTCCTCCGTGGCAACCTCGCCCCAGGCGGCGCGCTCATCAAGCCGGCCGCGGCCTCACCCCACCTACTGCAGCATCGGGGCCGCGCGGTCGTGTTCGACAGTATCGAGGACATGCGCGCCCGGATCGACGATCCCGAGTTGGATGTCGACGCCGACTCGGTGCTCGTGCTCCGCGGCTGCGGACCAAAGGGTTACCCCGGCATGCCCGAGGTTGCCAACATGCCACTGCCGCGCAAACTTCTCGAACAGGGCGTGCGCGACATGGTGCGAGTCTGTGACGGGCGCATGAGCGGCACCGCCTACGGCACGGTCGTGCTTCACGTGACCCCGGAGGCTGCTGTCGGCGGGCCGCTCGGCATTGTCCAGACTGGCGACATCATCATCCTCGACGTCGCCAGCAGACGTCTCGAGTTGGACGTTGCCGAAGACATCCTAGCTATGCGTGCCCCGACACAGGCAACCATGGATGGCTACGCCAACCCGGCCCGCGGGTGGGAGCGGCTCTATGTCGACCATGTGCAGCAGGCCGATACTGGCGCCGATCTCGACTTTCTCGTCGGAGGCAGCGGATCCGCCGTGAGCCGCGAATCGCACTGACACCGGATTCGCGGAGTGCTCGACCGCTCGAGCACGCCGATAGCCTCAGGCTGTGAAACGTTGGGTGGTTCTTGCGGCGCCGGTCGTGTTCGTGCTGCTGTGGAGCACCGGCTTCGTCGGCGCCCGCTACGGACTCCCCTACGCACCACCGTTCACCCTGCTCGCCGTACGAATGGTGATTGCCGCGGCCGCTCTCGCAGTCATGGCAGCGGTCGTTCGATCCGCCTGGCCGCGGCGAACGGATGCCTACCGTCAATCCGCCGTCATCGGCGTCCTCCTCCACGCGGGCTACCTTGGCGGTGTCTTCTACGCGATCAGCGTCGGCCTCCCGGTGAGCGTTACGGCTCTCGTCGTGTGCCTACAGCCGGTGGTGGTCGCAATCCTCGCCGGACCCACCCTCGATGAGCGGCTCATTCCGCGCCAGTGGTTCGGCATTGCCCTTGGGCTCGTCGGTGCACTGCTCGTGCTCACTCCCGGCGTACTCAAGCAGGGTAGCCCGGACGCATACCCGCCCGCAGCCGTCGCAGCCGTTCTCATTGCGCTGGGCTCCGCCGCCGCGGCCACCCTGCTCCAGAAGCGTCATGGCGCAGGCATCGCGATGTTGCCCGGCACCGCAGTGCAGTACGCCGCTGCCGCGGTCGTGCTCGGCGCTCTCGCGCTGTCGACGGAGGACATCGCAATCGACTGGACCCCGGCATTCATAGGTGCCATGGCCTGGCTCATCGTGGCTCTGTCGATCGGGGCGGTCCTCATCATGTTCTGGCTGCTGCGCGTCGGTACCGCGACTGGGGTTTCGAGCCTCTACTACCTCGTTCCACCCGTCACCCTCTTCGAGGCATACATCCTGTTCGGGGAGCGACTCTCGCCGCTGTCCCTTGGCGGATTCGGCATCGCCACAATCGGCGTGGCGCTTGTCCGCCAACAGACCCGGGCCGGTGACGCCGAGCCCGATGTCGAGGCCATCTCGACAGATACGACCGCCTGAAGGTGGCTGATATCGAGCCGTCGACACCGGCGGGAGTCATCGCTGCGATCGTCGCCCTCATCTCGGTCTCAACCGAGCGGGTGCGCGTCGCGATCGATGGTGCGCCCGCGTCAGCGCCGGAGAGACTCGCCGCCGAGGTCGTCGAAGCCCTCGCTCCTAGGCGTGGGGTTCTTGTTCGTGCGGATCACTTCTGGCGTCAGGCCAGCCTTCGATTTGAGGACGGACGCCACGACGCCGACGCGTGGCTCGATGGGTGGCTCGACGAGGCTGCGCTGCGCCGTGAGGTGCTCGACCGGTGCCTCGAGACCGGGCGGGTCCTGCCCGCGCTGCGTGACCCGGCCACCGACCGCTCCCTGCGCCCTGCGCTTGTCGAACTGCCACCCGACGGGGTCGTCGTGGTGGCCGGCTCAGCGCTGCTCGGCCGCGGACTGCCCTTCGACCTCGCGGTCCACGTCCATATCTCCGATGCCGCCCTCGCAAGGCGAACGCCCGAGGATCAGTCGTGGACCCTGCCAGCCCTCGCGCGCTACCAGCGTGAGCGCAACCCGACGACGCTGGCCGACCTCGTCGTGCGGGCAGACGACCCCGTCCATCCCGCCCTACTGGCGCGCCCGCCCCGAACGTGCACGTTACTGTCGTGAAACCCGGCCGTTGCGGCGATTTTGCGACAGTAATGTGCATGCTCGATTGAGTCGACCTCCGCTACGACTGACCAGAGACGCGCACACCATCGGCAACCTCAACCGACAATTGGACATCTGTGCCGGCCACGCACGAGATCACGTGCCCGCCAGCCGTGCGGTCAGCCGTGATCCCGTGCAGGTGCAGGCCCGGGGCTCCGGTTCCTGCGAGGTCGGGTCCGGTGCGAAAGCCCACGAGCACAGCGCGTCTCGAACCGAGATTGAAAAGTGTCTGCGTTGCCACAACGGTCGCGAGGGTGGGGTACGGCTCCGTCTGGGCGGGCACACTTCGGGTGACGAGGTTCGTGAACGTTCCCCTCACCCGCACCGAAACCATCCCATTCGAAGTAGCGGCGAGAGCATCGACGAGGGCGGGCAGGCCAGAGCAGAGGGTTCCCGGCGGCACAGGTGCGGATCGATCGGGATCGAAGCGAACAGTCTGGAGGAAGGGCGTGGTGGCGGCAGGTGATGCGACTGCGGGAACTCCATCGGTGCCGACCCGGTAGACCACCCCTCCGATCATCACAAGCTCGCCGTTGAGGTGATCGAATGTTCCGAGGCCCAGTGTCATGCCGGCAGTCGCGGGACCGATAGGCGCAAGGCCGTCATAGTCGGGCTTCACGAGATAGTCGTAGGTTCCCACCTGCGAGACCCACCCATCGCCTGTCGTGGCCGCCACCGGCGGCGCCAATGGAGTGAGTGCGAGGAGCGCGAGCATCGTCCCGACGATCACAAATCGAGTAGCCTTGTTCATGTCCTAACCATCCCATTCGTCGGGGGTGTAACCATCCCCGGGGAGAACATTGGCTCCAAAACCTCTGGCAGTTCATTGTTGACGCCCAAGGACTGCCCTGCCACCGGAAGGGTGGATCGTCTTGCCTGAACCCGGCACCACGCAACGCCTCTTGCTGCGAGAGCGGTCGATCATCCTTGACTTTGGCGGTGCCGAACCCGGTCTCCCGGGTGGTGCACGGCCATAGCCACTAGCATCAATGGAATGAGTATCAACCACTCTGTCACGGGTCAACGAGGTCAAAAGCTACGTGGTCGCGTCGCATACCAATCCACGCAGATTGCCCGCGTGCTCGTCCTCGCCGCCGCAGTCACGCTGGCCGCTTGCGGCACCAACACAGGGATCGAGGTGGTGCCACCATCCGTAACGCCTGCGGCAGACGGGCAGGGTTCTGCGCAGCCCATAAGCGGAGCTGAAGTGGCCGGTCATATCCACAACCTCGTCTACGACGGCCGCACGCTTTTGATCGGCACCCATGAGGGACTGTGGGGTCAAGCTCCCGGTTCGAAGCCTGTTCTGGTGTCCGTCGAACCCTTCGATGTCATGGGCCTCACCAACGCAGGGAACCGCTGGCTGGCCTCGGGGCACCCCGGTATGGGGATGGACGCACCCGCTGACCTCGGACTCCTGCAATCCACCGACCAGGGCCAGACCTGGACGGAGTTGTCACTCGGCGGAGAGGTCGACTTCCACCGCCTCGCCGCATCGAGCGCAGTCATCGTTGGCCTCAATGCCCACGAAGGGCGCCTGCTGCGGTCCGACAACGGCGGCACTGCCTGGACTGACCTCGGCGTGCCCGGCCTCTACGATCTCGCCGTCAATCCCGCCGACCCGGCAGTCATTGTCGGCACGACCGAGAACGGACCTGTTCGTAGCATCGACTCCGGTGCCAGTTTCCAGCCAGTGGCAGCCGCACCACTGCTCGCCCTCCTCGCCTGGACCGGGGGCGCCCTGTACGGCGCAGGCGTGGACGGTCAGATTCATGTGTCAACGGATGAGGGCGTCACCTGGAAGACTTTGGGTTCCCTGCCGTCGCAGCCCTCAGCGCTCGCAGCTACGGGGACCATCGTCGCCGCTCTCGTAGGAGACACCATCCTTGAGTCGGTTGACGGCGCCAAGTCCTTCACCCCGAGGCTCACGGAACTGGGCGCCCATTAGGCTCACAATTCATAGAGTGGTCTTTGGTTGACCGAGCCGAGATGGTCTTGGGAAATCAGCGTCACAGAAGGGCCCCCGCTCATTCCATGAGTGCGTCAGACGAGGTTCGAAAGGCGACGGATTATCTGGCCAACGGCCATCCGCGCCGGTCACTCAGCGCGGCCTGGCGAGCCGCCGACAGCTCGCTGCGTGAAGGTGACGCTGATGCGCTTCGCGCCATCATCGCCATGTGTGACGAACTCGTCGAGCATCCTGATAGGCGCGTCGCCAATGATGCTCGACAGCTCTCCTCGTATTGCCAACACACGCTCGACGGGGCCGGTGGAGGTGTCGAGTCCCACACGATCATCGCGCGCCTATCACGAATGAGGCAGCCCAAACGGGTCTGCCCTGACTGCGCCGAGAAGGTACAGCAGCGAGCTCGCGTGTGTCGGTTCTGCGGCTTTCGGTTCCCAGACCTCGCTGACCCATCCACGTGAGGCCCGGCGGGGGACAGCACCATTGCCGCACAACCCGCCTTGTTCATCGGGCGCCTCGCTCCGGACGTGCTACGTTGCGCACGGCTTGAGGAAGCGCAATGAGCGGAGGGTAGGCGTTGTACCTTTCACTTGCCCTTGCAAGTGCGTGCCTTACCGGCCTGTGGGGGTTCGGCACCGGCCAGTCCGGTCGTCGAATGTCGATCTACTTCGTGATCCTCGTGAGCGCCTCCACCGCCATCCTCACGTATGTCACCCTCGGCCTGGCCACCCACAACTTCGTATTCGATACCCGAGACGTCGTCGCTGGGCTGTCCGGGGGGGTCCTCAATTTCATCGGCACGATCCTGCTTCTCAAGGCCCTTGCGACGGGCAAGATGGGGGTCGCGAGCGGGGTTGTTCCCTCCTACGTCCTCATCCCTATCGCATTTTCGCTCATCATCGGTGAATCGCTCGGAGTTCTTCCAGCAGTTGGCATGGTGGTCATCGTGCTCGGCATCGCGCTTTTCTGCCTGCCAGGCTGGCGGAAAGGGGGTGGCAGCGGCGACACCCTGCGACCGATCTTCCTCGCCCTTGGCGCGGCGGGACTCTTCGGCCTCGCGATCGTGGTGCTCGACATCGGGTCACGAGCGAACATCTACGCAACACTCACCCTCGCGCAGTGCCCTCAGGTCGTCGTGACGAGCGTGATGGTCCTGACTGCAAAGCGATATCGAGGCACCAGCCCCCGCGATATCGGCATCCTCGTCGGCTCGGGCCTCGCCCTAGGGCTCGCAAACCTTGCGTTCTACGCGGCCGCCGTCGAGGGCAACGTCGGCATCGTCTCCGTGCTTCGGTCACTGAGCCCAATCGTCACCGCATTCCTTGCATTCTTTATCCTGAAGGAAGCCCTACGCAGAACTGAAATCCTCGCCCTCATCGTGGTCCTCATCGGCACCGGCATGGTGCTCGCCTGATCTGACCGGACCGGACCGTGTAGGAACCATCCCGACCCGCCGGCCGCTCGAACCCCGAACCCCGAACCTAAGGATTGACAGCCTTTTCGACCACACCGCAGTCCGCCCAGGCAGACCACCTAGGCCCACCGAGACAGGATCACCGCCCCGCACATGAAAAGGCCATATGAGGGCCCACGTTCTTGGTCACACGGTCCAAATTTCACGCCGACAGGTACTCGCATAGCGGCTCGCAGACGATCTCACTTGACGTCTTGCGATCAGCCTTGAAGCCGACGCGTCTACGGATTCCACTCACCCACTGCAGCACTCGCCCTCGTCATGCTGTCCCGCGGCACAATCCAACTCCCACACGGACGAGCCCCCGGATGACCCACGCTCACGCCGGGCCAGTCGGAAATGTCTGGGGCGGGAATCCGTACGCATTGCCAACGCGTGCCTGTCCTGATTCATCTGGTTCGCTTCACAGCCTCGTCCAAGGCTGAATCCAGTCCTAGATTCAGGTTGCACTGTCCACGGCGGCAGCGCTCGTGGCACGCAGGTGAACGGTCGGTAGCCGCAGAGAAAGGACGACGGCGCCAGCCATCACGAGTGCAGCAGCGAGAAACGTGGCCTGGGTCGCGCTGGCCAGCGACTCTGCTGATGGCAGGTCACCAGGGCTCGTGTTAGGGGCACCGGTCAGGGCCAGACCCCAGACCAGTCCGAACGCGGTCGCCCCGAAGGTGCTACCCAGCGACCGGGCCAGGGAGGCGGTGCTCGTCACGACGCCGATGTCCCGCGGCGCCACCGCGCTCTGCGCGGCCACCGTGAGCACCGGGATTATGGCGCCCAACCCGGCCCCGACAAGGGTCAGGCCGACCGCTGCCCGTGCGTAGGGCGTGTCCACGCCGAGGCGGGACAGCACGAGCAGTCCGAGCGTCGCAGTGATGGTCCCAACTATCGGGTAGGCCCGGTAGGTGCCCGTGCGACTGATCAGGCGCCCAACCAGTACGGAGGCGATCAGCACGCCGCCAACGAACGGCAGCAGCTGCACCCCGGATGCGGCAGGTGTCGCGCCCAAGACTCCCTGCAGGTAGGCGGGGGCGTAGACGATGGTGCCCAGGGTGACGAGCCCGACGATCAACCCGAGGCTTGCGGTGACGCGTACCACCGGGTGGTTGACGACTCGAAGTGGCAGGAGGGGCTCCACCGACCGTCGTTCGATCCGAAGAAAGGCGACCGTAGAGAGAAGCCCCACCCCAATGAGCGTGATCGTGCTGACCGTCGGCGATCCGCTCGCCGGGTCTGCGCTCAGGAGGCCAAGCATCACACCACCGACCGCGACGACCAAGAGCAGTGCCCCGAGCCAGTCGACGCGGCCGGCGCCGGTCGGTCGCGGCAGGCGGAGCACGAGAGTGATGGTCAGCAGGGCCAGTAGCCCGAGCGGGATATTGAGGTAGAAGATCCAGCGCCAGGATGCGGCCTGGGTGAGGGCGCCGCCCACGACGGGCCCCAGCACGCTCGCCAGGCCGAAGGCCGCACCGAACAGGCCCACGAAACGGCCGCGCTCGCGCGGGCTCACCAGGTCGGCAACCGCTGCGAACACCAGGACAACCATGCCGCCGCCACCCACGCCCTGGAGTGCGCGAGCGGCGACAAGACCCGCGATGTCCGACGCGAACCCCGCCCACAGTGAGCCCGCGACGAACACGATCACCGCAGCCTGCAGCAGCGGTCGGCGGCCATGCAGGTCAGAGAGCTTGCCCCATACCGGGGTGCTCACCGTGGCGGTGAGCAGGTAAACGGACATCACCCAGGTGAGCGCGGCGCTAGTGCCCATTTCTGCGCTGATGGTCGGCAGGGCGGTCGCCACGGCGGTCTGGTCGAGGGCTGCGAGCAGCAGGCAGAGCAGCAGCGCACCCAACGTGGTGGAGCGGCTCCTCATGCGCGGCCGGCCGAGCCGAGGAGGCCCGCAACGGCTCGCGCCACATCCGCGGAGGAGGGGGAAGCGGCTACGGCGGCGACGGCCAGGCCGGTGTCGGTGGCGGCTTCCGCGGTGGTGCGACCCGCGCAGACGATGGGGACAGTGGCCGGCACCTGGGCGTGGGCGATGAGGGCGCGCACCGCACTCGGGGACCGGACGACGACCGCCGAGACCTGGCCCTGCTCGATCATGTCTGCGCTGGCCGGCCGCTCGGGCACGGTGGAGGTCAGGTAGACCACGCCCTCATCCACCTTCCAGCCGAGATCACGCAGGCCGTCGGGCAGCGTTCGCAACGCTAGGTTGCCTCGCGGGAACAGGGCTCGGCCCGGGGTGACGCCGGCCAGGTCTGCAACGAGCCCGCGTGCAGAGGCCTCCGACGGAACGCGGACCTCGCCGAATCCGAGGTCGCGCAGAGTGGCTGCGGTGCGCTCACCGGTGGCGGCGGCACGAACACCCGCCGCGGCTGCCACGGCAACGGCTTCGGCGAGACCGGCGCCCTTCGCAGCGGTGAGCCACGAGGGGACCGTCATCGGCGACGTCGCGACCAGCCACGTGCGCTCGGCTAGGCCCGTGTCGGCGGCACAGGCCCGCAGCAGCGCGACAAGGGACGCGGCGTCCGCGCCGTCTGTCATGGGTGTGATGCGCACGTAGGGCTCGGTGATGCTGGCAATTCCGTATGCGTCGAGGCTCTCGGCATCGGACTCGTTGCCCTCGGATCGGATGAGCAGGACGGGCCGCTCGCTGCCGGCAAGGACAGCCGATGCCCGTAGTCCAAGCGCCCGTGCCTTGGCCACATCCGCTGGAGCGCAGGCCTCAACGAGATCCGCCATGGTGTGGCGGCCGTGAATCGTCAGCTCCGCGCGCAGGCGCAGCCGCCCCGACTCATATGTCGCCAGCGCGGCGACGGCGGTCGTGCAGGTCGCGTTGATGCCCACCAGGACATGGCGCTCGGCAGAGGTGACCAGCCGGGCCTGCGGGTCGTCGATGGTCGCCACCAGTGCGCGCATATCGGCGTCGTCCTCCCGGCACTCGACCGCGAGGGCTCCCTGCGCCGGGGCGGGCAGCAGGTCGTCGAGGATCTCAGCGATCTCGGTCGTGCAGCCGATGCGGGTGAGGCCGGCCACGGCGAGAATCGTGGCATCGACCTCGCCGTCGCGCACGCGGCCGATCCGGGTGTCGACGTTCCCGCGGATGGGAGTGAGGACGAGATCGGGTCGCTGGCGTGCGAGCGCAGCCGCCCTGCGTGGCGACGACGTGCCGACGGTCGACCCGGAGGGCAGGTCGGCGAGGCACAGGCCGTCACGGCTGACGAGTGCGTCGCGCGGGTCGGCCCTGACCGGTACCGCAGCAAGGACGATTCCCGGCTCAGGTGCGCTGGGCAGGTCCTTGAACGAGTGGACGATGACATCGACCTCGCCCGCGAGCAGGGCACGGCGCAGGGTGGAGACGAACAGGCCCGGCGAGCCGGGCTGGTTCAGCGGCTTCGTGGTGTCGTCCCCGGGCGTGCGCACGAGCACCTCAAGCCATGGGCGCTGCGACGATTCGGCCAGGGCGGCCCCCACAATCGCCGACTGGGTCCTGGCCAGCTTGCTCGCACGGGTGCCGAGTCGGATCGGCTCAGTCACGCTCGGGAGCGCCCACATCGATGCCGAACAGCGTATGCACGGCTCGCGTGTATTCGGCGAAGTCTCCCGTCCGCGCGAGCTCCTGGGCGCGAACCGATGGGGTGTGCAGGATGACATTGGACACCCGGTTGAGGGACTTGGCGACCTCCTCCGCGGTGTCCGGGTCGACACGGTGACGGATGCGCTCGATCTCCTCGCTGATGATGCTCATGACATGCGAGCGCATGGCCACGATGGCATGGTCGGCGCTGCGTCCGGACTCGAGCTCCTCAAAGGAACGGACCGCGGTCAGCACAATGTCCTGTGCCTCAAGGATGGCGGACGAGTGCTCGCGCGGTGCGAACTCATGGATGACGTTCAGGTCGACGAGGTCGATGTTGGGCATGACGCGGACGTCGGGTGCGACATCGGGTGACAGCGCTAGGTCCATGACCGGCAGGACCCGGTCGCGCGCCGCGCCGGACGCCTCGATGAGCGCCTGGTCGATGAGCGGGTGAGGCGCCCCGCTGCAGGCGACCACCACGTCGGCAGTCCCGAGGAAGGCAGCGAGGCCGTCGATCTCCACTGTCTGCACGTCGTGGGACTGCGAGAAGTGCGCGGCGCGGCCAGAGGAGGAGAAGATGCCGATGTCGCTGCAGCCCCGGCGCTGCAGCGCTGCGACGACAACGCGGGCGTAGGAGCCAGTGCCGAGCACGAGGGCCCGGCTGCCGGCGACGTGTCCATGGCGCTGCTCCACGATGTCGAGGCCCACGCTGACGATGGAGCGGCCGGCCGCTCCGAGCCCGGTCGAACTGGTGACGGACTTCGATGTCGTGAGGGCGCGCTGCATAAGCCGCTCGAGGGACGGTGTCGTCGTTGCCTCGCGCTGCCCGATGGCCAAGGCCTGCCGCACCTGGCCGGCGATCTCGTCCTCACCGACGACCATCGACTCCAGGCCCGAGGCGACGGAGAACAGGTGCTGGGCGACCGACGTGCCCACGACCACACGCATGGCGTCCACGACGAAGCTCTTATCGAGCCCAGCGAGTTCGGCGACGGTGTCGGTCGTGGTCTCGACTGCATCGTGGAACCGTCGAAGGTCGAGGTAGATCTCAAAGCGGTTGCACGTCGACAGTACGACAGCCCCGGCGAAATCATCCCCCGACTGCACGAGGCGCTGCGCGAGCCCATTCTTGGCGGCAACTAGGCGATCGAGTTCATCGAGGGTGACGTCGTGATGACTCGTACCGATGAGCACCATGACCATGGTATTGAATCCTACGCACTGCTCGGGGCCTCGCATTCTTTGGATAGATTGCCTGCATGCATAGTCAAGCGGCCCTGCCGCCGACGCACCCGCTTGTCGACGGCCGAACCTCGCAATCCGTACTCGTGCAGGCCTACCAAGGGATTCGGCCGCAGCGGCGGCCCATATGGATGATGCGACAGGCCGGGCGATCCCTGCCGGAGTACCGCGCTGTCCGGGCTGGGATTCCCATGCTCGAGTCCTGCCTGCGCCCCGAGCTCGTGACGGAGATCACCCTGCAGCCGGTACACCGACACGGTGTCGACGCCGCCATCTTCTTCAGCGACATCGTCGTTCCCCTCAAGCTCGCTGGGGTCGATGTCGACATCGTCGCCGGTGTGGGACCGGTGATGGGGGCCGCTGTGCGCACGCGCGATGACGTCCAGCGACTCCGACCGCTCGAGGAAGGTGCGCTGGAGCCGATCGTCACCGCCGTCGGCCTACTGACCACCGAGCTCGGCAGCACGCCCCTCATCGGTTTCGCCGGCGCCCCGTTCACCCTCGCGTCGTACCTGATTGAGGGCCGGCCCTCGCGCGACTACGTCCACACCAAGGCGATGATGCGCGACGATCCGGAGTCATGGGAGGCCCTACTCACCTGGGCGGCCGGGGTCACCGGCTCGTTCCTGCGCGCGCAGGCGATGGCCGGGGCAAGTGCTGTGCAGCTGTTCGACTCATGGGCAGGAGCGCTGTCCCTCGACGAGTATCGGGCCTTCGCGGCGCCCTACTCGGCCGCGGTGATGGCTGCCGTGAGCGACCTTCCCGTTCCGCGTGTCCACTTCGGCACCCGCACGCGCGACCTGCTCGTCGCCATGCGTGACGTGGGCGCGACCGTCATGGGCGTTGACCAGCACACCCCTCTTGACGTGGCGAACGACCTGCTCGGCGGACGCACCCCGCTGCAGGGCAACATCGATCCCGACCTGCTGGCAGCCGACTGGGACGTCCTGGCTGATCACACCCGCGACGTCCTGCGCCGCGGACTGGCTGCACCTGCCCACGTGGTCAACCTCGGCCACGGGGTGCCCAAGGACGCCGATCCCGACGTCCTGACGCGGCTGGTGGCGCTGGTCCACGAAGAGGGGTGATCGTGGCCCGCACGGTCGTCGTAGTTGGCGGAGGCGTGGCCGGCCTGGTGGCCGCGCGCCAACTGGCGCGCGAAGGTCATCGCGTCACGGTTCTCGAGGCATCCGACCGCACAGGCGGTGCGCTGCGCTCGGCAACACTCGCTGGCGTCGAGATCGACGCGGGCGCGGAGGCCTTCGCCGTCACCCGACCCGAGACGCGGAGCCTCATCGACGAGCTCGGCCTCGCAACCGACGTCGTCACACCCCGTCGTTCCGACGCTCGGCTGCTGCTGCTGGACGACACGTATGCCATGCCCCACGCGATGCTCGGTGTGCCCACTGACCTGTCGGCGCCCAGCCTCATCAACATCCTCGGTGAGGCGGCCGCAGCATCGGCCCGCACCCTCGACAGCCGAGCTCCGGGCCCGCTCGACCCGGCGATCACCCTCGGAGCCCTCGTCCGTGAGCGCATGGGCGACACCGTCGCCGACCGCATCCTTGCGCCCGTCGTCGCCGGGGTGCATGCCGCCGACCCGGACCTCGTCGAGTGCGAGGCCGTGATCCCTGGCCTCCTGCGGGCACTGGCCGAGACCAGGAGCCTTGCTGCGGCTGCAGCCCGGCTGCGCTCGGCATCGGGGGTGCCCGGAGCCGCGATCGCGGGGCTACGAGGTGGGATGACCACCCTCATCAAGGCCCTCGACCAGGACGCGAGTCGGCTTGGGGTCGACGTGCGGGTCGGATCCCCGGTGCACGGGGTTGCCCGTCGGTCGACCGGGTGGTCGATCCAGGTCGATGGCGACACACTGCAGGCCGACGACCTCGTGATGGCCGTCGACGCCCCTACCGCGACCCGGCTGCTCGACACCGAGCCGGGGCCGCGCGAGGCGCTGGCCCGGATCGCCGTGGGAGACGTCGTCGTCGTGGCGATGGTCCTCGCTGCACCTCAGCTCGACGACGACCCCGTCGGCTCCGGCCTTCTGGTCGCCCCCGGCCACCCGAGCGTCGTTGCGAAGGCACTCACCCATGCCAGCGCCAAGTGGGCGTGGATCCGCGAGGCGTACGGTCCGGGTCGCCATCTCGTCCGGCTGTCCTACGGCCGCGACGGGCGCGTGCAGGAGAGCATTGAGGACCTCCCGGCCATCGCTCGGGCCGACGTGTCGACGATCTTCGCCCTCGACGAGCCGGACGTCATCGACCTGCGCATCGCCCGGTGGGACCGCTCACTCGTCTTCCCACGCACCGGACATCGACAGGCCGTGGCGGGGGTGCGCGAAGCGGTGTCGGCCACCCCCGGGCTCGCCGTCATCGCTGCCGGCATCGGCGGCAACGGCCTCGCCGGGACCATCGCGCTCGCGCACTCGGTGTCCGAGCAACTCGAGCGCTGATCACCACTCGATGACAGACTAGGGCGGTGACCACTGACGAGCGTGAGCGCGTGTCCGCGCGGGAGATCAACGACACCATCCGCTACACCTGCTGGACCGTCTACCGGCGCACCGGCGCGGTGCCACCGCAGGGAGCGCAGGCGGACCTGGAATCGGTGATCGCCCAGCTCGAGTCCGCTGACGTCGTGATCCGTGGCCTCTACGACGTGAGCGCGCTGCGCGGCGACGCCGATTTGATGGTGTGGATGCACGCCCCAGCGGCCGAGCAGGTGCAGCAGGGGCTGCGCCAGTTGCGCCGGTCGGCCTTGGGTGCCTCGATGGAGCAGACATGGTCGGCGATGGGCCTGCACCGGCCCGCCGAGTTCAACAAGGGCCACGTCCCAGCCTTCATGGCCGGCAAGGATCCGCTTGAGTGGGCGACGGTGTACCCGTTCGTCCGCTCGTACGAGTGGTACCTGATCCCGGATGAGGAGCGCCGGGCCATGCTGGTCGAGCACGGGATGATGGGGCGCGACTACGGCGGCATCCTGTCGAACACGGTCGCCGCCTTCGCGCTTGGCGACTACGAGTGGATCCTTGCCCTGGAATCGGACGAGCTGCACGAGACCGTCGACATGATGCGGCACCTGCGCAGCTCGCAGGCGCGGCGCCATGTGCGTGAGGAGATCCCTTTCTACACCGGTCGTCGCATCGATGCTGCCGCCGTGGTGGAGCTGCTCACGTGAACTACGACGCGATCCTCCTCGCCTCCTTCGGCGGGCCCGAGGGTCCTGACGAGGTCATGCCCTTCCTCGAGCGCGTCACGGATGGGCGAGGAGTCCCGCGTGAGCGGCTCGAGGCGGTGTCCCACCACTACATGGCGCTGGGGGGCGTGAGTCCCATCAACGCGCAGAATCGTGAGCTGCTCGGACACCTGCGAGCGATGATGGACCGACGCGGGATCGACGTTCCGCTGTTCTGGGGCAACCGCAACTCCGCTCCCTTCTTCGTCGACACACTGCGGGAGATCCACGCCGCGGGACACCGTCGCCTCCTGGCAATCGCCACCAGTGCGTACTCCTCCTACTCGGGCTGCCGGCAGTACCGGGAGAACCTTGCCGTCGCGATGGATGAGGCGGGTCTGACAGGGGAAATTGAGATTGCCAAGGGGCGCCCCTACTACGGGCGCTCGGGCTTCGTCGATCCGTTCGTCGACGGCGTGGTCGACGCGCTCGACGGCGTCACGGATCCGGCTTCGGTGCGGGTGCTGTTCACCACCCATTCGATCCCCGCGACCATGGCCGAGTCCGCCGGCCCCGACGAGTTGCGCCATGGCCTCCCCGGCCTGTACGAGCGCCAGCACCTCGACGTCGCGCAGCGGGTGATGTCCGCTGTCGAGGACAGGACGCAGCTGAACCCGATCGACTGGCGGCTGGTATTCCAGTCCCGAAGCGGACCCCCGCAGGTGCCGTGGCTCGAGCCCGATATTGGCGACGCCGTGCGAGCATCATCGGCCGACGGGATGTCCGCGGTTGTCGTTGTCCCGATCGGCTTCGTCAGCGATCACGTCGAGGTCGTCTGGGACCTCGACCACGAGGCGCGGGAGATCGCCGAGGAGGTCGGGATCACGTTCACCCGGGTTGCCACGCCGGGCGTGGACCCCCGCTTCGTCGGAAGCCTCGTCGACATGATGTCCGACGCTCTCGACGGGCAGCCGACCTCGCCCGACTCGGGCCTGTGCGCGCTAACGTGCTGCCGCAACGCACGAGCCGATCTGCCCGTCGTAGCCGGCTGCTGAACTGCGGCTAGGCTCCCACGATCATGGATATCACCGAGCGACCACGGCGCCTGCGGCGCACTCCCGCTATCCGGCGGCTGGTGCGCGAGACGCACCTTGCTGCGGCCGACCTGATCCTGCCCGTCTTCGTCCGCGAGGGCGCCACCGCACCGATCCCGATCAGCTCGATGCCCGGGGTCGTTCAGCACACCCGGGACTCGCTGCGCCGGGCGGTCACCGAGGCGGCCGAGGCCGGAGTGGGCGCGGTCATGATCTTCGGGGTGCCGGCGGTCCGTGACGCCTGCGGCGACGCGGCGATCGCCCCGAACAGCATCCTCGCCGAGGCCGTGCGCTGGGCGAAGGACGCGACGGGCGACGATTTGCCGGTCATCGCCGACCTGTGCCTAGACGAGTTCACATCGCACGGTCACTGCGGTGTGCTGGATGACCGGGGGCAGGTCGACAACGACGCCACCCTCGCCGTGTACCAGCAGATGGGGCTCGTGCTCGCGGATGCCGGATCGGACATCCTTGGCCTCAGCGGCATGATGGACGGCCAGGTCGGTGCCGTGCGTGCTGCCCTCGACGCTGCCGGTGACACCGACACCGCCCTCCTGGCATACGCCGCGAAGTACGCCTCGGCGATGTACGGGCCCTTCCGCGAGGCCGTCGAGAGCCAGCTGCAAGGGGATCGCCGGAGCTACCAGCAGGATCCGGGAAATGCGGTCGAGGCCCTGCGCGAGGTACGCCTCGACGTGGCAGAGGGTGCGGACATCGTCATGGTCAAGCCGGCACTTCCCTACCTCGACATCATCGCCCGGGTCAGCGACGAGGTGGATGTCCCCGTGGCCGCGTACGTCGTGTCCGGCGAGTTCTCGATGGTCGAGGCCGCTGCGGCCGCGGGCATGATCGACCGCGACCGGGCCATCCACGAGATCCTCACCAGCGTCAAGCGTGCCGGCGCCGGCATCATCGCGACCTACTGGGCGACCGAGGTCGCCCGCGCGCTCCGCTAGCCGCACCCGCATCGACAGCCCATCCGCATCGCAGGAGGAGGACCCGTGGCACCGAGTTCCGAAGAGTGGTTCGCCCGCGCGCAGCACGTCATCCCGGGGGGCGTGAGCTCGCCTGTCCGAGCCTTCCGTTCTGTGGGCGGCACGCCACGCTACGTCGCCCATGCCCGCGGATCGCGGATCACCGATACCGAGGGCCGGGAGTACGTCGACCTTGTCGGCGCGTGGGGGCCGATGATCCTCGGCCACGCCCACCCGGTCGTCGTCGCCCAGGTGGCTGAGGCAGTCGCGGGCTCCGCGTCCTTCGGCGCCCCATGCCCGCCCGAGGTCGAACTGGCCGAGGAGATTGTCAACCGCGTGGCCCCGGTGGAGCGGGTGCGATTCACCAACTCGGGCACCGAAGCCGTCATGACCGCCATCCGCATCGCGCGCGCGAGGACCGGTCGCAACGTTGTTGTGAAGTTCGCCGGCTGCTACCACGGCCACACCGACTCGCTCCTGGTCGCTGCCGGTTCCGGAGTCGCCACCCTCGGACTGCCGGACTCGCCCGGCGTCACTCCGGGTACGGCCCAGGACACGCTGGTCCTGCCTTACGGTGACATCGCCGCCCTCGAGGCGCTGTTCGCCGCCCGCGGAAGCGAGATCGCCTGCGTCATCACCGAGGCGGTGCCGGCGAACATGGGGGTGGTGCTCCCGCCGCGCGGATTCAATGCGCGCCTAGCCTCGATCACCCGGGAGCACGGCGCCCTGTTGATCCTCGACGAGGTCATGACGGGCTTTCGAATGTCGGCAGACGGCTGGTGGGGACTTGAAGGGGCCGTCGAGGGGTGGGAACCAGATCTGTTCACGTACGGGAAGGTCATCGGCGGAGGCATGCCGCTGGCCGCCGTTGCCGGTCCGGCGGAGATCATGGACCTGCTCGCCCCCGCCGGCCCGGTCTACCAGGCCGGCACGCTGAGTGGGAATCCCGCTGCGACCACAGCAGGCCTCGCCACCCTGCGCCTGTGCATCCCGCAGGTGTACGCGCACCTCAATGCGACCGCTGATGCGGTTCGCGGGATCATCACCGAGGCCCTGGCCCGGCACGGTGTCGTCCATCAGGCACCGCAGGCCGGCAACCTGTTCAGCTTCTACTTCACCGCAACGCCGGTCCGAAACTACGACGACGCTCGCACGCAGAACACGGCTGCCTTCGCGGCCTTCTTCCACACAATGCTGGACGAAGGTGTCTGGCTGCCGCCATCGGCGTATGAGGCCTGGTTCGTCTCGGCTGCGCACACAGACGACGATCTTGCGGTCATCGAATCTGCAGCCAACTCAGCCGCTGCAGCGGCCGCGAAGGCCTGACACCGCGACCGGAGCCGTCGCTTCGGTGTTCGCGGGGTTCCCTTTCCCACCTGACGTGATCCTCTTGCCGAGCGCCGCATCGATGTCGATCACGAGACCTCGTCCCGGTGGATGCAGTGGTTCACGCCGCTGCTGATTGATGCGGGCCTCGCGTGCCGGCACCCGGTCACGGTCCGCTGGTTCGTCCCTGCGGGCGGGGCAGCCGGCTGAGGGGGGTGAGCGCTAACGTGCATTCATGACGTATGGCGGAGGCCCGACGCGTGACTAGCCCCACAAACCCGCCCGGACACGGGGTGTCCCTGCGCGAGGCAACCCGCGTGTGGGCCTATGTCGGCATCAACAGCTTCGGCGGTCCGGCGGGGCAGATCTCGGTGATGCACCGTGAGTTCGTCGAGCGACGCGGCTGGATCAGTGAGCATCGTTTCCTCAACGCACTGAACTACTGCATGATCCTGCCCGGACCCGAGGCCCAGCAGCTCGCCACCTACATCGGTTGGCTCATGTACGGCACTCGTGGCGGTGTCATCGCCGGGAGCCTGTTCGTCATCCCCGGGTTCGTCGCGATGCTCATCCTTGCCGCCGCCTACGCCCTCTTCGGAGACGTCACCTGGGTCGAGGGGCTGCTGTTCGGACTGCAGGCAGCCGTCGTCGCCATCGTCATCGAGGCTGTGATCCGCATCGGCAAGCGCACGCTGCGCAGCCGAGCACTGCAGGTCACGGCCGCGGTGTCGTTCGTTGCCATCGCATTCGGCAGAGTCCCCTTCCCCTACATCGTTGTTGTAGCGGCACTCGCCGGTTGGCTCATCGGTCGACAGAAGCCCACATGGTTCCCGCTCGGCGGGCACGGCGGAGGTGGTTCGACCGACGGACAGCCGGCGCTTCTCTCAGACGATGAGGCCATCACCGCCGGCGCCACTCGCTCAGCCATGCGCGCCGCCCTCGTTTGCGCCGCTATGTGGCTGCTGCCGGTCGCCGCCATCGTCATCATCCTCGGCGCCGAGAACGTCTTCGCTCAGGAGGCGATCCTGTTCTCCAAGAGCGCACTCGTCACCTTCGGAGGTGCCTACGCCGTCCTGGGGTACATCACCCAGGAGGCGGTCAACCGCTACGGGTGGATCACCCCTGCGGACATGATTACCGGACTTGGCCTCGCAGAAACCACGCCAGGACCCCTCATCATGGTCGTGCAGTTCGTCGGGTTCCTCGCGGCGTACAACTCACCCGGGGACCTGCCTCCCCTCGTCGCCGGGTTCCTCGGGGCCATCCTCACGGTCTGGGTGACCTTCGTTCCGTGCTTCATGTTTATCTTCCTCGGCGCCCCCTATGTTGAACGACTCCGACACAACACCTCCCTAAGCCATGCCCTCACGGCTGTCGGTGCATCGGTCGCCGGAGTCGTCCTCAGCCTCGCGCTGTGGTTCGCCCTCCACACCGCCTTCGACACTGTCAACGACACGGCGCTCGGACCCCTCACCATCCCCATCCCGACGCCGAGCAGCCTCAACCTCGCGTCAATCGCCATCTCCGTGGTCGCAGCCATTCTGGTGTTCAGGTTCAGGATCGGGACCGTGAAGGTACTCGCCGCATGCGCTGGCCTCGGCGTCGTCTTCACCCTCGTGAACTGGGCCTAACGCGCGCATTCACCTGTTCCTGTTCTCACTGATGAGAAGCCTCGTCTGATTCGACCTGTGACGGGCCACGACCCTCGGGGTGGGCAGGCAGCTCAGCAGGGCAGCGGGGTGTTTCGGGTCCGTGCCGACCCACCCCAAAACCGACAGATGCTCACGAAGGAATCCTCACGGGGCGTTTGGTGGGGCTCACGCCGGAGCGGCTCGCCTGACCTGACTGGACCGTGGAGGAAGTACCCCGGCCGGTCAGAAAGGACCTGACGCATCACAAGGGACGGCGGCGGACGCCCAATGCGTAGCACGCCACCTCACCCCAACTTCTTCACGAACTTCTCCAGAGCCTCCCGAGCCAGAGTCGACACAGTCACACCGCGTGCCCGCGCGATCGCCTCAGCCTCGTCCCGTAGCTCCGGCGAGACACGGAAGCCCGCATGCGGCGAGTTGGACGCACGGCCGCTCAAAGAGGGACGTCCTCTGCGGGGGAAGGACACCGCGCCGCGCCCAGCGAGCACGGTCCCGTCCTTCAACGTCACGGGTCCATTGGACTTGCGCGCAGTCATGACCGCTTCCGCTCGTCGTACAGAGCCCTGAACTTTGGCCGCAGGTCCATCGCGCGGATCATGACGAGCACCCCGTCCTGCTCCTCGACGATCCTTTCGACGACAGGCGGGTTGGCAAACACTTGCCGGGCGCGAGCTTTGCGGATCTTGTGCCTGCGGGCCGAATGTGAACTCGACGCGCACTCGTTAAATATTGTGGAACAGAAATTATCCGTCAAGGTCAGTGGCAACGACGCTGGCGCAGGGGAGGGAGCCTGGGCATCGTCCGACAGGTTCGCATGAGCGGGTGACGTATTCATGCCCCATGCTCGCATCGTCTTGCGAGCTGACCGAAGGTGACTCATGCGGATGCCGGTTGCGACTCCCGCCAAGGCGATTGCCAAGACAGTGAGGTCGTCGCTGAGCCCGCGTCGGGGTGCGTGAGTCGGCCGAGACGTAGTAGGCGACGAGAACCTTCTCGACCGAGTGATTGCCGACGGCCTGTCGCGGGAAAGTGGTCTCCACACTGTCAAATGCTGCGTCGTCGGCTTCGAACTCCTGCGCTAGGCGGGCCGCAACGTCTTCGGTGATCACCTAGCCGTCTGGCGTGGTCCTAGCAGTCCACCGACCGTCGACACCGCCATCACCTCGAGCACCCGGCCAGACTCATCATCCCCATGGAAGATGAGTCGTTCCTGCCGTCCTTGCTCAGCAGGTTCCGCTACCCGACACTGGACGCGCTGCTAGGTTCCCGATATGTCGACCACGATCGCCACCGACCTCGCGCGCCTGGACCGCCTACCCCGCTGGCCCTGGACGAATGGTCTGCTCGCAAACCTCGGTGGCTCGTTCTTCTTCGCTTTCTTCGACATCGTGGTCATCGGCGCAGCCCTGCCGGTCATCATCACCGATTTCGACGTGAGCGCGTCTGCAGCAGCGTGGGCCGTGACCGTCAGCCTCATCGGTCTGGTCGTCGGCGAGTTCCTAGGCGCGACCCTCGCCACGCGAAAGGGCCGGGTCTTCACGCTCAGAACCGCACTGTGGGTCTTCAGTATCGGCATGATCCTCAGCGCCTGCGCTCCCGGACTCGGCTGGCTCATCGTCGCGCGATTCATCGCGGGCATCGGGACCGGCGCCGATATCGCAGTCGCTGTCACCTACATATCGGAGATTTGCCCGGCGCGTATGCGGGGCAAGATCACCGGATTCACCACCGTCTGCGGATATGTCGGCATCGCCATCGTGCCGTTTCTCGCCGCTATCCTCCTTCCCCAGTTCACCTGGGGCTGGCGCGTGCTGTTCGCCTTCGGTGCACTCGGTGCAGTCGTCCTCGTTCTCACGCGCCGTCACATGCCGCCCTCGCCACGATTCCTCGCCGATCATGGCGAGGAGCAGGAGCTCTCAGCACTCGTCGATCAGGCGGAGGCCCGGGTGCGCGCCAAGGTCGGCGAACTGCCCCCGCTCGCTGAATCGTTGTCGGTCGATCGACCCGACTCTGCGTCGACAGGGAAGCGTCGTTGGGCGCTCCTCGCAGTGCTCGCCATCGCGTGGATCTTCTACTACTTCGGCAACTACGGCTGGCTCGTCGCCGCTCCCACCATCCTCACCCAGAACGGATTCGGCCTCGCGAGTTCTTTGGCGTTCATCGCGGTTGCCAACCTCGGACTCATCGTCGGCGCCATCGGTGCGTTTGTTATCTCTGACCGCTTCGAGCGCAAGCGAATCCTCCTCCTTGCCCTCCTTGTCTGGGCGCTGTCCCTTTCGGCCATCGGCATCATCGGCACGCAGGCGTCAATCGCGATCTTCGGATTCATCGCCGCCTTCACGATCGGACTCGTCGTCCCGACGTTCTACACCTACACAGCAGAGAACTTCAGCAATCGGATGCGCCCGGTGAGCATGGCATTCACCGACGGCATCGGTCACCTCGGTGCGGCCGCAGCACCCATCATCCTCATCGGAATGACGCTGCAGAACGCGTTCCTCGCTATGGCCGGATCCGGTCTCGTGACAGCGGCGCTCCTGCTGCGATCACGCAGGACGAAGGGACGAACACTTGAGGAGCTAGCCTGAGCGAACGCCAGCCCTCCTCGACGCTGAAGGCGCGATTCGACCGATCGGTGATTCCGCTTCCGTCGGGTCGATCACTCGCGCAGTCGAATCTCCATCTCGAAGCATCACTGTCGCGGGACCGCCCTCTGTCACCGCCACTCATCCGGGGAGGTTGGCGTGCGCGGGGCATTTCCGGGGCCATTTTGAGACCTCCGTGGACTGGACGAGTCCAAACGTCCAGGGGTGAGGGGTCCCTCCGGGATCAGGTCGGCTTCCACGGATCGACGAGGGTGATCCCGGTGTGCTCGAAGTCCTTGACGTTGCGGGTGGCCAACGTCGCGTGGTGGGCGCCGCAGATGGCGGCGATCTGCGCATCGAACCCGTCGATAGGCAGTCCCCGCTGGTCGCGGCGATGGACAAGCGACGCGTAGGCGGCCGCTGCGTCGTGGTCGAAGGGGATCACATGATCCTCGAACGCGGTGAAGATGTCCGTGGCTGTCCTTCGGAGCATGACCTTGCGCTGGCCCTCGGGGAGCCGTTCGATGCCGTAGAGGATCTCGGCCACCGTGATCGACGTAGTGAACAGTTCTCTCGGGCTCTGTCCCAGCACCCATTCGCGCACGACGGCCGACGGCGACGGCTTCATCAACTCGGAGACGACGTTGGTGTCGACAACGATCATGCCGACAGGTCTGCCGCCCGAGCCGGCGTCGTCCGAGCCGGGACCTCGAGATCGACGCCGCCGAGATCGCCAAAGCGTTCCATCAGGGTGACGAGCAGGCCCGGATGCTGGTCCGGCGCCGTGACCGCCTCCACCAGGATCGCGCGGATCTCAGACTCCATCGAACGACCGTGGGAGGCGGCCCGCATGCGCAGGCGCTCCTTCACGTCGTCGTCCAGGTTTCTAATACTCACAGCGGCCATCAGCCACCCCCATTCTGCCATCAATGCTAGCACTTGCGTGCCAAGACAACGGGAGAGAGAGGAGGGCCGAACGCTTGAGGATCTGGCCTGAGCGAGGGTCAGCGCTACTCGATGCTGGAGGTGCGATTCGACTGTTCGCTGATCCCGGGTAAGACGACCGTGGCCGTCGTGAACACCGTCCTGCCCTTGACGGTCTTCGGGGCGCTCAGCGTGACGATCTCCTTGTAGCGGTGGAACATCCCGGTCGTCCTCTCCTTGAGCGAACCCCAAGATGTCCACTTGAGCGGCTCGTGCGAGGTGAACGCTCCACAGTCATATGCCGGACGGGACCGCGGGGGGGTGCTTGCCCACTTCAACTACGGCTACCCCGTGTCACCTCAATTACCGACAGGACCGTATGCCGATCACATCGTCTGTCAAGGACAGGATCGAGAATGGAGGGGCTCGGTGAAACCGAGTGACCGGTAACCCTTCATCCGCTTGGGTAGCGACGACGCCAGGACCGGGACAAGCTCGTCCACGTAGTCGTGGACCTCGGCGTGGTCCTTTCCCGGCCAGGTGCGAAGGATGCGCCCGGTGTATTGGACGACGCGACCCTTGAACGCGATCGGTGCGGCCAGGAACAGGGTGTCCAGTCGCGGACAGTCGAATCCTTCGCCGACGTAGGGTCCCGTCGCCACGATCAGCAGGGGTGCGGCATCGTTGGCGTTCGCGCCAAGCCGCTGCATCGCATCGGCTCGCTCGCGTGCCTTCAACCTGCCGGTGAGCACGATGGGGTCCAGGCCCTTCGCCTTGAGGAGGTCCGCGACGCGGTCGACGTGCGCCGTCCACTGCGTGAGAACCATGCAGTTGCGCTGACGGTCCAAGGCTGTGATCACGTCCGCGACGACCTGTTCGATACGCGCCGGGTCGGCGATCAGGTCCCGGTAGATGGCGGCCATGCCCCCGGGCGCCTGGCGGTCGGCGTCACCGACATACCGGAAACCGGTCGTGTGGAGGTGGAGCACCCTGTCGATCCCCGATCCGTCATTCTCGTCGGTTCCCGGTAGCTGGCCTACCGCCGGCAGGACGACATCGATGACATGCCGGACGGGGCCGAGTTGCTGGGCGATCAGGTCATCGAGCCGGTCTCGTCGGTATGGGGTCGCGGTCAGTCCGATCCAGTACCGGGCGGGGATCTGCTTGACCACGGCCTCGAACGCCGCGGCGGGGATGTGGTGGCACTCGTCCACGATCACCTGCCCGTAGCCCTCGGTGATCATGCGTACGTCGCCGCGTCGCGCCAGCGTCTGGAGCGTGGCGATGTCCACCTGATGCGAGCGCCTGGTGCGACCCCCGCCGAGCTGGCCCGCCTTGACGCCGAGGAGCTCTCCGATGCGGGCCCGCCACTGGTCGGCGAGCGCCTTGCGGTCGACCAGGACGAGGGTCGACGTCTGGCGCCGGGCGATCAGCGCGCACGCCATAACCGTCTTGCCCGCTCCCGGTGGCGCCACCAGGACGCCGAGGTCATGCGGCTCCAGAGCATCGAGTGCGCGGGCCTGCGCCGGTCTGAGGGTGGCAGTGAACACCACTTCGATCGCGGCACCGGTCACCGTCTCGTCGGTCATCTCGATCGTGGATCCCACCTCTTCGGCGAGGGCCTCGACCATCCCGAGGAGTCCGCGGGGCAGGACGAGGTCTCCCTCGAGGGTCTCATCGAAGGACCGGATGAACCGCGGGATGTTCCACGTTGAGCGTCGCTGGCGCTGCCGTTCGTCGAACTCGGGATTTCGCAGGCTGGCTGCGTGCATGAGCGTGGACGCGAGCGGCGGGGTCAGATCCTCGCCGCGGACCACGATGGTGGCGCCTTTGACGACGCGGATGAATGCGGGCGTAGGAACCTGAATGCGGGTCGCGCGGGCCGGGGAGATCCTGGCCGCCCGCGTCCCGACGGAGGGATCACCGAGCCGGCCCACCGCACGCGAGACCTCCCGCGGTGACATCCGGTCAAGCGTCGACAGGTACGCCCACTGGTCGTCGTGGGGCTCCATCGTCGCCAGGTCGAGGAACACCGTTGTCCCACGCCGCCGGCACGTCCCCTGCAGCGGCGCGGCGATCAGATTGCCGAAACCGCCGACGGGAAGGACGTCCTGGCTGGGGAACAGCCGGTCGTACGCGGCCAGGCTCATCCGCCCGCGGATGGCCATCGCCTCGCGCACCAGACCCATGCCCAGGCGTCGCGCCTCCTGCGCCCCGATCGCGTCCACGAAGAACACCCAGACGTGAGCACCAAGCCCGGACTGGCTCACCTCCAGAGCAGCGGGCACGCCCTGCGCACGCGCCGCCTTGAGGTAGGCAAGCGCATCGAGCATGGCCTGCCGGCCATCGAAGTCGGCAGCCAGCCAGTTCGTGCGATCACCGGGAAGCAATGGGTACAGCCCGATGTGCCGCTGGCCCGCCAGATGCTCGGCGATCACCTCGGGAGTCAGCGCCAGATGCCTGACCGAGCTGCGATCCATTCCCTTGCGCCAGCCGCCTTCGACCGCAGGCATCCAGCCCGCCTGACCGGAACGCGCGTTGTTCCAGCGCACGGCGTAGACATCGGCCCGCGCCCGGAAGAGGTCGCGGAAGAAGTCCACCTTCGCGCGAGCCTCACTCGCCTGACTCAGAATTCGCGGATGCGTCGAAGCCTGCTGCTCCGGCGATGGTGGGGCAACCTCCTGCGGCGTCATACGAAGCAACCCGATGAGTCGTGCGTTCTCCGACTTCAGGCGCGCCACCTCGGCGCTCAGCGCCGCAAGGTCAGGCTCCACGACCGCAGAGTAGCTCCGCGATCGGTCACCCCGTCCGCCGTTGCGTGATACCGGGCGCCGGGCACCGTTGTGTGGGGTGACGGGACCGTACGATGTCGTCGTGAGAATGCTCATCAAATCTCAGTCGTCGCCCTCTTCGACGGCGGGAGTGCATGATGGCCACTAATCGGCAGCGCTGGCAGGCCGCCAGCCGCACCCGCAACAGCGCACTGCAGTCGCTGCGCGGAGCCCGACAGCAGCACACCACCACCGGGACCTTGGGCTTGCCATCCTTGACGGTGGCCGGATGGCTGCGCCGCTGGCTCGAGGACGTCGCCCGGCCCACCGTCCGCCTTTCGACGTGGCGCGACTACGTGACCCCGGTCCGCCGGCACCTGATCCCGAGCCTGGGCGGCCAGAAACTGGCGCGGCTGACGCCCGGCGACGTCCGAGCCACGCACCAGCGCGTCGGTGTCCGTGTCCGCGGTGAACAAGGCGCACCGGGTGCTTCGCCCGGCACTGTCCGATGCCGAGCGCGAGAGCCTCGTCGGCGCAACGCCGCCCGCCTCGTGCGCACGCTCACGATCGTGTCACCGCGCCGCGCCCTGTCGGCCGGCGACGTCCGGCGGATCCTGGCCGCATCCAGGGCCCAACCGCGGGACTCCCGGTGCATCGCGGCGCTGCTCACCGGGGTGCGGCAGGGAGAGTTGCTGGGGTTGCAGTGGGACCGGGTCGACCTCGATGCCGGCACCGCAGACCTCGCGTGGCAAGTTGCATGCGCTGGGCTACCTGCACGGCCGCCGCCGCCGATCCACGGGCCATGGATGCGGGAAGCCGCGTGCCGGCTCCCACCCCGGCCCAAGAGCTCCGCCGGGAGGCGCGTCATTCCCCTGCCGCCGATCCTCGTCGACGCCCTCAGGCGACGCGCCATGACCCCTCCCCCTTCGGGCTGGTGTGGTCGACCAGCGACGGCGGACCGATCCTCACCCGCGACGACCTCGCGGCCTGGCACGCCCTCCTCCAGTGCGCAGGCGTGCCCCGCTGCCCTCTGCACGCGGCCCACCACGCCACCGCGACACTGCAGTAAAAACAACCTCCGGATCGACATCACCGTCATCCAGTCGATCGTCGGCCACGCCCAGCCCCTGACCACCCAGCGCCCGAAAACACGCCGACCTGACGATGAGTGAGAATGCCCTCACCCGGCTCGCCGACCACGCCACCTGACCCGCGCGCGATGGGTACAGCGATGGGTACAGGGGACTGCACCCTAGGTCAATGCGAGACGCCGAAAAACCTAGCACTGCAATGGCTTTGCTGGTGGGTCGCGACGGGCTCAAACCGACAACCTACGGTTTACAAGAGGATTCAGGCGAAAGTCCCACATCCCAAAACGAGTGCAAAAAAGGACCAAGGAAGGACCACAAGCAGCGACCGTCGAAATAGACAGATCACCTGCATGGAATCGAAGCGCTCACCCCCAAGGGCGCTCACTCGGTGGCCCAGGATCTGCACGTGGAATCCTGCCGTCAAGGGTGCCACGCTCGACAATGATGGCGGGCCGGGACGGGGACAACTTCAGTGCCTATCCAGCCTTCTTGACGAGCTGCTCCAGCGCCTCGCGCGCCAGAGCCGACACGGTGGTCCCACGGTCAACTGCGAGGCGCTCGGCCCGTTCTCGCACTGATGGGGACAGGCGGAACGTCACTTGCGGCGAGGTACCCGAACCTCCTGCAAGCGAAGGCCGGCCGGCCTTTCGAGGGAAAGTGATCTCCACACTCTCAAGTGCGGCGTCGTCGGCTTCGAACTCCTGCGCCAGGCGGGCCGCATCGTCTTCGGTGATCACTTGGCCGTCTGGCGTGGTCCATGCGGCGGTCATTGCCGCCTTCTTGCCGCTCATCGCTTCGCCTCCTCGTACAACGTCCGCCATTTGGGTCGCAGATCCATCGCACGGATCACCAGCAGTCCGCCGCCCGTCCGCACCGACATCACTTCGGGCGCCCGGCCAGACTCATCATCTCCAAGGAAGACGAGCCGTTCCTGCAGTCCATGCTCAGGAGGCAGAATCGCCTCCGCTACCGGGTCGGCGAGGACCTGACGTACTCGGCCCGCCCGATCCGGTGCTTGCGCGCCGACTGAGTGAACTCGATTAACACTTGCTTATTTCGCACGACGTAATGGTTCCTGTCTACCCTGGGAAGCGGTGCTGCCCGCGATGCCGAACCGAAGGAACCGCGAGATGATCGAGGTCACGGAGAGGATCCACCACTACCCAGATTGACTCCAGCGTCACCGCGCCGACGAATACAGCGGAAACCGCTGATGCGCCGGCCCAGTTGCTCGCGGAGAGTTATACCCGTACCTCAAGACACGAGATTGCTGCAAATCCTGTAGGTGGTGCCTCAAGATCGCATGGAGAATCCATTCCGACCTTCAGGTTGCGGCTCCGGGTACGTCTGGATTCGCCCCAGCGGCTTGTTGCCTATCAGGAAGTCTCGTGAGACTCGGCGACATCCACACACATACTGAGAGACAACGGGACAGCGGCGGCGAAGACGGCGATCGTCTGAGCGGAGAGTTCCAACACGTTCAATTTGGACCTACATACCATCGTTGCCTGTCGATGGCATAACCGAGTCGATCGCGTGCATTACTTGATCGACGGTCGGTGATCCGGCCAGTCCATCGGGCGTGGCATAGAGACGGCAGGACAGGCCTATGGGGGAGGCAGGGTCGGCGAAGAGGTCGCGACCGTTGACAAGAATGGTCGGGGAGCCGTGAAAGCCCACCGCTTGTGCCTGCTCCCACGTATCGATCACTTCGTGGGCCACGTCGGTAGCGGGGAGCCCCAACCGGCTCAACGCCAAGCGCACGCTCTCGTCGGCCAACTCCCAATTGGGGCAGTCGTCCATGTACTGCACAGCGATCCGCACTCGACCAGACTACGCGGACCGTGGATCAGCCCCCTTGAGGTTGTTGATGTCGCAGCCGTCGGAGGCGGCATCAACACTCAATCACCGGCGGCAAGCGCGCACCCCCGCATCCAGGGACATTCACCTCGGGCCGCAATCCGTCGCTTGGCCACCTCGACGAATGTCAGGCCGACTGTCGACCGGGTGCGCTACCGGACTCATCCCTCGAGAACCCCCTCGGTCTGGGCCTGACCCGCCGTCTCGGACACACTCGGCGAGGGCTGGGACCTGGTCCCCGCGGTTGTGCGGATCCTGCGAGCGCGGTGGTCGCTGCGACCTAGGCGCCGACGGGCTGACCAGCCTCGCTTGCATTGGCAGGAAATGGTTCGATCAAGAGTCTGCGCGCGATTGGTATGGACCCGCGGGCAGCCAGCGTCTACTGTCGCCGTGTGGAGTTGATTCTGGGCGGTGTCGTGATCGCCTTCCTCGTGTTCATAGTCGTGGGGGCTGTCACCGGCCGCGTGAAGGTGCAGTCTTGCTGCTCGCTCTCAGCAACCGATCCTCGACGCGACCTGCGGATGACGACGGCTTTCGAGGACGAGCCACGGCGGTAGGGCGCACCAGGCCCCCCTTCGAGTCCCCATATCGTCGCCATCAGCCTCGCCTCAGTCGACGCGCACCACCCGCAACGATTGACAGGAAACCCAAAGCGGCAAGCACCACGCCGAGATGGCCCCCGAACCGCACCGCAACAGTCACGTCCGTTGCGACGGGGACGTCCCTCTGGCGCCACCCGGCTTGCCCGTCCGCCACGCTGTCGAGCACCGTGCCGTCAGGTCCGATGATGGCACTGACCCCCGTGGTGGACGCGACCAGGACCGAACGGGAGGTCTCCAAGGCGCGGAACCGTGCGATCGCCAGCTGCTGCATCGGCTGGGCCGTGCCGCTGTAAGTCGCGTTGTTGGACGGTATGGCTAGGACGTTTGCCCCGGCGAGGACCGCGTCCCGGACAGCACCGTCGAAGGCAACTTCGTAGCAAATCAGGATCCCGACCTTCGCGCGATCGGAGGTCAGGACGGGGCCGTCGTCGCCCGGGAGGAAGTCGCGGGCCACCTGGGCGAAGCGTCCCGCCAGAGGGCCAAGAAGGTCTCTGCCGGGGACATACTCCCCGAACGGGACCAGGATTCCCTTGGTGTAGGTGCCGCTAGGCCCGGACTCCGGCGACCATAGGATCGCTTGGTTGCGCGCACCGTTCGCTGGTGCAGCCGTGGTGGCTCCAACGATCACGGGCGCGCCGATCGCCTTCACTGCTTCGTCGATCGATGCCCGGACCGCCGGGTCGGAGGCCGGGTCGATGTCCGTGGAGCTTTCCGGCCAGACCACGAGGTCGGGCCGGCCGGCCACTTGCGAGGCAAGGGCACGGGTCTGCTCCACGTGCGCGGCCAGCACCGCGCGCGCCTGAGCCTTCCCTTCCGGCCCAGGCTGTGGACCGCCCTGGACCACTGCGGCAACGATGGTCGGACCCGAGCCCGCGGACTCCGGCGTTTCGCCTGGGTCGTCGGCGAGAATGCCCACGACGACCCCTGCCATGAGTATGAATCCGACCGCGGCAGCCTTGCGGGCGCTGTGACGCGCTAACAGGAAGGCCGCGGCTACGAGGGTCCCAGCCGTCAGGGCGAGGTACGTCAAGGCGTATACGCCCAGGTATGGCACCAGACCCGCCGCGGGGCTATCGACGGCAGCGAAGCCGACGCGGGCCCATGGGAAGCCTCCGAGGGGCCACTGAGAGCGCAGCCACTCCTGCAACACCCATACGGCGGGGACGAGCAGGACCCACATGCGCAGGCGCATGGTCAGCGACAAGGCCACCATCATTGCGGCCCACCAGGCGGCAAAGAGGGCCATCATGCCGATCAACGCATCGGCACCTACGCCTGCCAGCCAGTTCAGGCTCACTACCGCGAAGACGGCACCGGCTATTGCTCCGAGTATCAGGGCCTGCCGAGTGCTGCTGTCCCGTACGCCGAGGACGAGGCAGGCACCCGCGAAGGGGACGACCCACCACCATCCGGTGTGGGACGTCGAGGCTGCCATGAGGACGGAGCCGACGCAGATGGCGGCTATTCGTACCGCCCACCTCGGTCTGTCTGATGGGGTGGGGCGCCTCAGCCGGGCCGTGGCTGCCGACGTGGACAGCATCTTGGTTGTCACGGGCACGGCGAGCGCCTGCGCACAGACGTTTGTGCCACGGCCAGCGTGAAGGGCCGCTCCGGGTCATCGATGCTTCGCGCGTGCGCAACTCGTAGCCCCAGGGCCCGAGCCGCTCGGTCATGTAGGCGGTCAGCGTCGGCGGACCCATGCAGCATGATGACGCGGCAGTCCTCGCTTGCGATACGCAGTAGTGGGGCCAAGGCATCGTGGATCGCGCGCTCGCCCACCAGGTAGTACAACACCTCTGCCAGCACGATGCAGTCGACGCGGCCGTGCAGCGACTCAGGCAGCTCGCCGTACGCCTCAGGACCGATGACACGCACGTTGCTGAAGTCGCGAGTCCGTTGGGTGGCAATGCGGACGGCCACCGTCGACACGTCCGATCCGATGACGGTGGAGGCGGGAAGTTGACGTGCGAGCGCGATGAGGTTGTGTCCGTCGGCGCACCCCACCTCGACGATCACGCCTGCGCTGCTCCCCACCTCGACGAGGAGAGACTCCTGTTTGCGCCTCTCATAACCAAGCTGTTGATAGCCCCACGGGTCGTCGGAGAGGTAGAACATCAGATTGAATGCTCGGCGCCGCGCCTTGTCACGGACCCGCAAGGGCATGAGACTGATGGCACCGAACAGCGCGCGGTGCAGCACGCGTCCTCCGTCGGTCGTGGCTGGAGCATCGCCGGAGGGAGGTGCCGGGTGCGTGTAGCGCGCTATGCCCATCGCTGCGGCCGCCGCGATCAACGATCCTGCGCGCCAGATGAGCCACGCGGCTAACCCCACGTCGATGCGCACACCGATCCAGGTGAGCGGAACGAGGAACGCGGCATCCGCGAGCCCGATGCCACCTGGGAGCGGAGTTATCCGGATCGCGAGCCGGGTCGCCAATGCGATCGCCGCCACTTCGACGATGCTTATCCCAGTCAGACCGGCCGTGTGCACGACAACAGCCACGGAGACAAGTACCGCGAAGGCCGCGTTCGCCTCCACGAATGCGCTCGAAGCGAGCAGGTGAACGCCTCGTCGAGTCAAGAGCGATCGGGTGGCCGCAGAACGGGAGGTCCGCACCGCATGGAGCACCGCCGTGGTCGCCGCAACACTGGCTAAGACGACAACCAAGGTGGGCGAAGGAGCATGGCCGGTCGTCGCGAGCGCGACGGCACCCAACAGTCCCACGAATGCTGCGGCGATGAGGACACCGGCCAGCTGGGCCTGCTGTTGAGGCGCGCGGTCGTTATCCGCGACCGGCGTGTCAATCGCAGCAATCCACTTTCCGCGCCGCAGCGGCGCCTTCACGACGTATGTCTCGTCGTGGGCGGCCGCGACGAAGGCCGCACGCCAATCAAGAGCCGGCTGGATCGCTCGGCTGCGCACCGCCGAACCCGTCGCCTGAGCGCCGACCACCGCTGCGGCTGCAACGCCGAGCATGACGTCCGATCGCAGGGCGAGGATCGCTGCGTCTGCGAGGGTCCAGGTGCTCATCAGCCGATAACCCGGCCCACGCCGGAGAACCGCTCCTTGTACCAGGGGCCGAGGAAGTCGATGATCTCGACGCCATCTGAGGGGTTGGAGGCGCTGACCATCTTGCCGTTGCCTACGTAGATCGCCACGTGTCGGGCGCCACTTCCGAAGTAGAAGACCAGGTCCCCAGGCTGAATCTCCGATACCGGTACGCGCTGCGTCTGGTCCCACTGCGTATAGCTCAGGGCGGTCAGCCCGACACCGGACTTCGCCCAGGCGGCCGAGGTGAGCTTCGAGCAGTCCCACGAGTCCGGCGGGCGGGCGCTATACGAGTACGGCTCACCGACTTGCGCCAGCGCGTACTGGACAGCGGCCTGTGCGCGCGATCCACCGCTGTAGCCGCCACCCGAAGCGGCGGCACCGTCTGGGGAGGTGGTCCTGCCACCTTGGCGACTCGGATCGCTGCCGCCAGACGCAGCCTCGGCCGGGCCGGCAGCAGCGGCTTGGCGTGCTTCCTCTCTTTGCTGCTGTGCGCGCTCGGCCTGAACTCGGGCGAGCAGTTCCCTGTCCTCCTGTCGGAGATTGTCCAGAATGGACTGCGCCTGCCCGAGCCGCTCGGTAACGCGCGCCTCGGCTGAGCTCATTTCCGCCTCAAGTGCCTCGGCCTGAGCCTCCTGGTCGGACGCTTCAGCCTCCGTCTGGGCGAGGCGCAGTCGCGCCGTCTGCGCCTGCCTGATCTGCGCCGCCTGGGTCAACGCCACCTGGTCCATCACAGAGGCCTGCGCGAGGAACTCAACCGGATCCTCAGCCAGTAACAACTTCAGCGCTGGGTCGATCCCGCCCGAGGCGTATAGGGAGCGCGCGAGGTCTCCCAGCACGGCCTGCGTCTGATTCAACTCCTTTCGTTGGCTCTGGAGTTCCCCCTGCACCGAATCCAGCTTCTGCCGAACAGCCGTCAACCGATCGGCTGCCCGCGAGGCCTCCTCATGCGCTGCGCCCGCCTGCATCTCGAGATCGCGGACCAGCACCTCCACCTCTTGAATGTCCGCCTGCGGAGCTGCCATCCCCGAAGTGGAGCCGAGCGCAACAGCAGCGAAGGACAAGACGACCGTCGCCACCGCGGCGACGATACGCCGACCGAGAAGGGACTGGGGCACGGAGATGCTCTCCTATCGTCGGGGCAACGCTCGCGAGCGTCGGGGTCCGCTCCAACTGTGTGACGGAGCAGGTTTTTTTAGTATGCCGGGGGCAGTGCAGTGAACTCGCGGACCTTTGGTCAAGGTTCGATGAAGACCTCGTTCGACCGTGAGGAGTGAGTTGGACGGCAAGAAGCACGCGTGAGGCTGGCGGCTCGCGTAGAAGGCGGGTCTAGTCCCACGAGCGGAACCATGGCAGTCACAGGGATGGACGTGACGTCGCAGGACCTGACGCTGCACTGCTTCCTGGAGGTCAGCGCCGGCGATTGGGCGCCCGCCTTGGCCTTCTGGCTGGGTGTTCGACGGCGACTGCGGGACGACGTGGGGATCCCTGTTCGCCGCGAGTTGCACGCGGTTGACTTCCTGTCCGGCCGAGGTAACCCGTCCTTGGAGTCGAGCTGGAATCGGAGCAAGGCCGAGCGGCTTCGGGCCCGACTGCGGCTCGTGGAAGCGGTCGCTGGGGTGCCGATCTCGTTGAGCATTACCTACGGCGATGGTGGTCAACGCTCAGCGGTGTACAGGGCCGGGTTGAACGACTTGGACCGACGCCTGAGTAGGTCCCTGGACCACGGGCTTGTCATGGTCGACGGCGACGGGACGGACCCCGCCTACCCGGACGCCCATCGCGAGCTCGACCTGCGCAGCCGCCGGGTCGTCGAGGATCCCTGGCGTCAGGGCTCGAACAGCAATCAGTGGATCGTGACTGCCAACTTCGTCGCCTACCTGGCATTCCAGGACCTGCGCCGGAACAAGCCGGCGCTCCAGGGGTGGTACGCGCAATACTTCAGTGACCAGAACGTGCACGGCGGTCCCCGCCGGTTCAGTTGAATCCCCGGAGCCCTCCCCACCTGGGCTTGCTGTCATCTGGGGCGCGCGCACCTGCTGGTCGACAGCGACGGCGAGAGCATCGGCGATGAGGGCGTGCGACGCTGCATCGGTTCCCGGCAGAAGTGCGCGCAGGGCCGCACGGTCGCTGGCCGCTGGCAGCGGCCACCACCAACTGCGGATCCCCGTGCCATCGACGACGCTCATCCCGGGAACGAACCGGCCGGCGTCGACAAGGGCCCCTGCCAGTTCAGTCACCTCGGCCAGCAGCGACGCCGGGAGTTCTCCACCGTCCACGCCGCCATTCTGGCAAAGCGCTGCTGGCCGCAGGAACCCGGTCGAGTCGCGAAGGGCTCGCTCCGGTCGGCTTCTCGTTCCGCACTCGGGGTAGGGCATCCACATCGGGTTCCCAGCTGGGATCGATGCGTCAAGGGAGAGTTCGGCAGGGGTGCTCGGTTCGAGGAACTCGACGATGACGTCCTGATGTCGCGCCTGTTCACGGCCGCAGAAGTCGAGGTCGCACGACTCGCGCTGACGCAGTTTTCGGGGACCGACCTCGACGTCGTCGTCCGCGGCCTGGGGCTTGGCTTCACCGCCCTGACGGTGCCGGCGGATCCGCGGGTGCGATCGATGGCCGTCGTCGAGGCGCTCGGCCCGGTGAAGCGCTGGACCCAGCGGAACAAGGTGACGTGATCCACGTCGATGCCGCGCTCGTTGATGCGGCTCCGGAGGACCTCCAACAGGATCACATGAGAAGGGAACCGGAACCCCTCGAACGCCGAAGGGGCCCGCACGAGCGGCCTCGGGCGATCCGTCAACGCAACAGTGCCGCGAGGCGCAGTCAGACTCATAGGAACGGGCTAAAGAAGGTGCTAAAACCTCATAATCGATGGATTCTGACAGTTCACACATCGCTGATAGTTATTGGTATCGCACGACTATTTGAAGGTGGTTCGCCGGGGGCTCGGACCCGAACCTACGGATTATGGGCCTGCGGACCCTCCCCATGCATGAGAGCCGCAATTCAGTGCTATCCGGCACTTTCACGCCGCTGAGGCTCACGCATGCCCACCCATGCCCACCCAGGCTCAGGAAGAAAGGGCCAGCGCAACGGGTGCGCTCGGCGGCATCAACGTTGGAACACCGTCAAGTGGGGGAGCACCTTGCCACATGCCTGGACGATGTCGCGGGCCTTGTCCAGGTCAGCGAGGACGACATCGGGCTCGATCTGGGTGTCCGGGTCGGGGTACTCCGTGTCGTTCCTGGTGCTCCGCATGCGTGGCACGGGACGCAGGAGGGCGCCCATGGACCCGGCGAACTGAGCGAGGGCGGCCTGCTCCACGGCGACGTGGCCGCCGGCGCGGGTCGGTCGCAGTCCCTGTGCCTGGAGCAGGGAGCTCAACGCTTTGCGGACGCCGTCCCACAGGTTCGCGTACGCGGAGTACCAGCGGCCCGAGGACGCCGCATCGCTGGCCGTGTCGATCGCTTCCTCAGCCTGGGCAAGCAGCGCATTCGCGAGGTCCATCGACGCCGTGACGATCTCCAACTCACGGCGATCGAGCATCGCGACGATCGTGTCCCGACCGGGTGCCCAACTCACGA
>CAMAWO010000006.1 GCA_945861925.1 Bifidobacterium breve
GACCGCCTGTGCATCGCCTCGGCCGAGCCCGCCAGCGGCCTGCGCGACACTGTGCCCGTCGGTGCCGTCCTCACCATGAAGGCCGGGTCTGCGGCGCAGGTGCTTGCGGCCTGGCTACCGTCATCCGAACGATCAGCGTTGCTCCGCGGCGCCGCTTACACCGCAGCCACCCTCGCGGATGTTCGTAGGCGAGGCTGGGCGCAGAGCATCGGCCAGCGCGAGGCGGGGGTCGCGTCGATCTCTGCACCGGTGTTCGGCACCGATGGCGCCGTGATTGCCGCCGTCAGCATCTCCGGCCCGATCGAACGCCTTGCAACACCATCAGTTTCCCAGCGACGTCACCTCATGGCGGCCGCCGTCTCGCTCGCGTAAACCGTCTCACGCACGCCGCCAAGAGCCCGAGAAATAAAAAGGGACCCCCCACGTGATGGGAGGTCCCTTCCTGCGTAGCCCCGACGGGATTCGAACCCGCGCTACCGCCTTGAGAGGGCGGCGTGCTAGGCCACTACACAACGGGGCCGTACGCGTGCGAGCGAATTGCTCCTCGCACGTGACTGCGTCACCTCTGGCGGTCACGCATGTCGCTGGGGTACCAGGACTCGAACCTAGACTTACTGAACCAGAATCAGCAGGGCTGCCAATTACCCCATACCCCAAACCTCACATGCAGCGTTCGCATGCTTGGCTCAATCTCACGTTCCTGATTCACTCCGATTACTCGGTACCAGTGAAGTATAGGGGACACCTAGATCGTCCGGCGAGCCGCCGCTCCAAGTCTGGCGAGCGTGACATCCTTGCCGAGGATCTCTATCGACTCAAAGAGTGGGGGCGACACCCGCCGCCCGGTCACGGCAACGCGCACGGGGCCGAACGCTACCTTGGGCTTCAGTGCGAGGCCATCGATGAGCGCTGCGCGAAGCGCCTCCTCGATGCCAGCGGTCGTCCACGCATCAAGACCATCGAGCGCAGCTACCGCGGCATCGATCACCATTGTGGATTCGGGTGAGAGCACGGCCTGTGCATCAGTGGCGTCCATCTCGAAACGCTCGTTCGGCACCAAGAGAAACGCGAGCATTCCGACCGATTGGCTCAGGGTTTCCATCCGCTCCTGAACGAGCGGCACAGCCGCCCGCAGGACAGCCTGGTGGTCCGCTGTCGGCGGGTGGTCGATGACGTGAGCCTCGACGAGGAAGGGCACGATTCGGTCGATCAGGTCATCACCGCCTAGGGCGCGGATCCAGTCGCCATTGATGGCCGTGCACTTCTTCAGGTCGAAGCGCGCCGGATTCGGGTTTACCCGGTTCAACGTGAAGTGCTCGGCCATCTGCTCCTTGCCGAAGAACTCCTGGTCGTCGCCCATCGACCAGCCAAGGAGGGCGAGGTAGTTGAGCAATGCCTCAGGCAGGTAGCCCTGATCGCGGTACATCTGCAGCGCCGACTCGGGATCGCGCTTCGAGAGCTTTCTGTTGCCCTCCCCCATGACGTAGGGCAGGTGGCCGAATCGAGGCGTCGTTCCATCGCTCACCCCAATGGCCGCAAGGGCCTCGTAGAGGGCAATCTGCCGCGGCGTCGACGAGAGCAGGTCCTCGCCACGCAGCACGTGCGTGATCCGCATGAGCGCATCGTCGACCGGGTTCACAAGCGTGTAGAGCGGTTCGCCATTACCTCGGACGAGCACATAGTCGGGCACATGTTCCTTGCCGAAGGTGATCTCGCCCCGGACGAGGTCATCCCAGGTGCAGTCGCGGTCCGGCATCTTGAAACGCAGAACATAGTCGCGGCCCTCGGCGATATAGGCAGCAGCCTGGGCGTCCGTGAGATCCCGGCACTGCCCGTCGTACCCCGGCGTGCGGCCCTCCGCCTTCGCAAGATCGCGTCGTTCCTCGAGTTCGGACTGGGAGCAGTAGCACGCGTAGGCATAGCCCGCATCACGCAGTCGCGCAGCGACGTCCGCATAAATATCGAGCCGTTGGGACTGGCGGTACGGCCCGTGAGGACCACCCACCTCGGGGCCCTCGTCCCAGGTAAGGCCCAACCAGCGCAGTGCATGGAGGAGGGCGTCATAGGACTCCTCGCTGTCGCGGGCCGAATCGGTGTCCTCGATGCGGAAGACGAAGGTTCCCTGCATATGACGCGCGAATGCCCAGTTGAACAGCGCAGTGCGAATCATCCCAACGTGCGGGTTGCCAGTGGGCGACGGGCAGAATCGGACGCGAACCCGTTCGCCTGTGCCGGTTGCCTCAGCCACGGTCAATCACCGGATTCGTCAACGTCCCCACACCTGCGATCGTCACTGAAACCTCATCTCCAGCCCGAATCGGACCCACCCCAGCCGGGGTGCCCGTAAGAATGACATCGCCCGGCAACAGGGTCATCACCGAACTTATCCACGACACCAGTTCGGCAACATCGAACACCATGTCACCCGTCGAACCATCTTGCCTGACCTCGCCATTCACGTGACAGGTGATTGATGCCGCATCCGTGTCGAGGTCAGTGACAATCCAGGGCCCGAGCGGGCAGAACGAGTCGAAGCCCTTAGCCCGGCCCCACTGCCCATCAGATTTCTGGAGGTCGCGGGCGGTCACGTCATTCGCGCACGTGTAGCCCAGGACGACCTCGGGAACCCGGTCGACCGGCACATCGCTGCAGAGCCTGCGTATCACGACCGCGAGCTCGGCCTCGTGCTCCACCTGCTCGGACTGCCACGGCAGCAGGATCGGCTCCCCCGGTCCAATGACCGAGGTGCTCGGCTTAAGGAAGATCATCGGGGACACGGGCACCTCGTTTCCCATTTCCTTCGCATGAGCCGCGTAATTGCGCCCGACAGCGATGATCTTGCTCGGCAGCACCGGGGCGATGAATCGCACATCTGACGCCTTCATGATGCGCCCCTCAGATGCCAGTTCGCCGAACGGGTGACCATCAAGTAGCGCGACGAGCGTGCCCTCGCCGATCTCCCCCGTGTCGGACAACCCCTCGATGAGGCCAAAGAACAGGTCGCCATCAACGGAAACTCGGCAGATACGCACGAGCGGAGCCTACCGACTCGACGCAGTCCCCTCGGACGCCCGAGCATTCCTCAGCAGCCCGAACAGGACGGCATCCTCGAGTGCTCGCCATGACGCTGCAATGACATTCTCATGGACGCCCACGGTCGACCATTCGCCCGTGCCATCGGTCGTTCCGACGAGGACGCGCGTGACCGCTCCAGTCCCCGTCGCGCCCTCGAGGATTCGCACCTTGTAGTCGACCAGCCGCAGTGCCTCGAGCTCCGGGTAGATCTGCATGACCGCAGCGCGCAGGGCTTTGTCGAGGGCATTGACGGGCCCATTTCCCTCGGCCGTTGAAATGATGCGCTCGCCGCCGGCGAAGACCTTGACTGTGGCCTCGCTCTTCACCGCGCCGTCGGGCAACTGCTCGACGATCGTGCGCCAGGACTCCACCTCGAACGCTTTGGTGAGGCCATCCTCCCCCCGCAGCAGAAGCTCGAACGACGCATCAGCCGCCTCAAAGGTCCATCCTTGGGACTCAAGTGCCTTCACCTGCTCGACGACCCGGGTGAGGAGCCCGGGGTCCTCTGAGAGGTCGTAGCCCAGCTCGCGGCCCTTCAGTTCAACGGAGGATCGACCAGCCATTTCGGTGATGAGGACCCGCTGGTTTCCCCCGACGAGTGCCGGGTCAATGTGGTTGTAGAGCTCGGCATTCACCTTCAGGGCGCTCGCATGGAGACCTGCTTTGTGCGCGAATGACGAGATCCCCGCATATGCCTGGTGAGTATCGGGCGCGATGTTCGTGATCTCCGCGATCGCATGCGATACCCGAACAGTCTCCCGTAGATTGCCCTCCGGCAGGCATTCAATGGCGAGCTTGAGTTCGAGATTCGCAACAACTGGGAACAGGTCGGCGTTGCCGGTGCGCTCGCCATATCCATTGGCGGTGCACTGGACATGGGTGGCACCGGCCTCAACCGCCGAAATCGTGTTCGCGACCGCGCAGCCCGTGTCGTTTTGGCAGTGGATCCCGATCCTGACGCCGGAGCGCTCACGGACATCGTTGACCGTCTCATGGATACCGCTCGGAAGCATGCCGCCGTTGGTATCGCAGAGGACTCCGACACTGGCACCCGCCTCGAACGCTGCAATCAGCAGGCGGACCCCGTAGTCGGGATCGTGCTTATACCCGTCGAAGAAGTGCTCCATGTCGACGAAGACGCGCCGGCCTTCCCCCACGATGAACCGCACTGTGTCACTCACCATCGAGACGTTCTCGTCCAGCGTGGTCTTGAGCGCCTCGAAGACATGCCTGACATCGGACTTTGCAACGAGCGTCACCACCGGCGCCAAGGAGTCGAGCAGCGCGCGCACCTGCAGGTCATCCTCCACCTTCACGCCCGCCTTACGGGTGGCACCGAATGCCACGAGTTGGGCGTTTCGCAGGGTCAGCTCGGACTGCGCCCTCGCGAAAAACTCAGTGTCCTTCGGCATCGCACCCGGCCAGCCGCCCTCGATGAATCCGACCCCGTACTCGTCAAGGAGCCGGGCAACGGCGAGCTTGTCATGGACCGAGAACGAGATGCCCTCCCGTTGGGCGCCATCGCGCAAGGTCGTGTCAAACACGTGAAATCCATCAGGACGACTCATGATGCGCCTTTCGTGCGGTGCTCTGCACATGAAAAAACCCTCCGCGGATGCGAAGGGCTGCGCGTCGACCGATGGTCGACGCGCTAGGAAATAATGACGGTGATGCTCAGCACACCTGCAACCTAGCAGATGGTGTGCATCCAGTTGTGGGGATCGGGCGCAGCGCCCGTTTGAACGTCGAGGAGAGCTTGACGAAGCTGCGTCGTCACCGGCCCGGTCAGCCCGCCAGAAATCGACCAGGCGCCGCTCTGCCGAGACTTCACATGGCCCACGGGGGTGATGACTGCGGCCGTGCCGCAGGCGAACACCTCAGTGATCTCGCCGCTCGCGCAGCCATCACGCCAATCGCCGACACTGATCGGCTCCTCGTCGGCGCGAATGCCGTGATCGATTGCGACGGTGAGGAGTGAATCACGGGTGATACCAGGGAGCAGCGATCCGGTGAGCCTGGGCGTGACGAGGCGGGCGGAATCGCCGGACCCCAGCACGAAGTAGAGGTTCATGCCGCCCATCTCCTCGATCCAGGTCCGTTCGACCGCATCGAGCCACACCACCTGATCGCAGCCATGCTGCGCGGCCTCGGCCTGCGCGACGAGCGATGCAGCGTAGTTTCCGCCGCATTTTGCCTCACCGGTACCGCCCGGTGCCGCCCGCACATAGTCGTCGGAGAGCCACACAGAGACCGGCTTAATCCCGTTGGGGAAATACGCGCCTGCGGGCGAGGCGATGAGGAGGTACTGGTAGGAATTGGCTGGCCGCACACCTAGACCAATCTCGGTGGAGATCATGAACGGGCGCAGGTAGAGGGATCGCTCATCCTCCCCGGAAACCCACGCAACATCCTGACGGACAAGCGCCTCGATCGACCCGAGGAACAGTTCTTCCGGGAGTTCTGCCATCGCTAGGCGCCGAGCCGATGACGCGAAACGGGCGGCATTGCGCATCGGACGGAAGGTCTTGACTGACCCGTCAGCGTGGAGATACGCCTTCAGCCCTTCGAAGATCTCCTGGCCGTAGTGGAGAACACTTGTCGCAGGGTCAAGACTGATGGGCCCGTAGGGGACGAGCTCGGCGTCGTGCCATCCATGCTCCGCAGTCCACTGCGCGGTGACCATGTGGTCAGTGAAGTAGCGTCCGAATCCAGGGTCCGCGAGGATTTCGGCCCGGCGCTCCGCGGTGACCGGCGACGGGCTCTCAGTGATCCCGATCGGCCACATGGCCGTTCCATGCTTTGCCTTCGCGCTCATGCTCGCCTCCTCATCGAAACGTTCCCCAAGTGCTCAGGCGATCAGCCTAGACCCGACGCTGCGACAGCGCCCGAAGTAAGAGCATCGCCAATCTCGCTCGTCGACCGAACCGCACTGCCCCGGGAGGCGAGGTCGGCGGCCACGGCAGTCTCGACCCATCCCGATGCATCGGCGAGCCCAACGTGGTCGAGGAGCATCGCAAGCGACATGACCGTCGCGGTTGGATCAGCCTTGCCCTGACCCGCGATATCCGGCGCCGATCCGTGGACGGGCTCGAACATGCTCGGATTCGTACGACTCGGGTCGATATTGCCACTCGCGGCAAGCCCGATGCCCCCGCCAATCGCGGCCCCGATGTCGGTGAGAATGTCGCCAAAGAGATTGTCAGTGACGACGACGTCGAAGCGCTCCGGATTCGTGAGGAAGAACATCGATGCGGCATCAACGTGGCAGTAGTCGGTGGTGATGTCGGGGTACTCCTTGGCGACGCGATCGAAGGTTCGCTGCCACAGGGACCCAGCGTGAACCAGGACATTCGTCTTGTGCACGAGCGTGACCTTGCCCCGCCGCCGGCCTGCCCTCTCGAACGCGTCGCGCACAATCCGCTCAACGCCGAATGCCGTGTTGATGCTCTCCTCCGTTGCGACCTCATGGACGGTGCCCTTGCGAAGGACGCCACCAGATCCGACGTACGGACCTTCGGTCCCCTCACGACACACGACGAAGTCGATGTCCGCAGGACCCTTGCCAGCGAGCGGCCCGGTCACTCCCGAGTACAGTTTCACGGGGCGCAGGTTTACGTGATGGTCCATGACGAATCTGAGCGGGAGCAGAACTCCCCGCTCGAGAATCCCGGGAGCCACCGACGGGTCACCAATTGCACCGAGCAGGATCGCGTCGTAGCCGCGCAACTCCTCAACCACCGCATCGGGCAGGAGTTCTCCCGTTGCGTTGTAACGCCGCGCGCCGAGGTCATATTCGGTCGTCTCGACAGTGACGTCAGCCAGCGGCGCGATCGCGAGGAGAACCTTCATGGCCTCGGCCACGACCTCCGTCCCGATGCCGTCGCCGGGAATGAGTGCAAGGTTCAGTGTGCGTGACATGGTGAGAAGAGTAGTTGTCGCCCAATGGCAACACCTCCCGGGATCAGTAAGGCGTGAGTCCCAGACAGATAGCCGACACCTGCTACAGTTTGGCCATCATGAAGCGCGACCTCCTCCTTCGCTGCCGCGGCGAGGCCTAGACCACCGGCCTCCTCGTCGCGGGTTTCGTCGTTCGCCGGTCACAGCCATATTCGCCGGTAACAGCCATACACGGCTACCACTCAGACGAGACTCCGAGGAGCACAGATGTCCAGCACATTCGACCGCAGCGTCACCTTCGAAACCCGAACTGCCCAGCAGCCCTCGGGCATGCGGTTTCATCGCTACTCCCCCTTCACGCCGATCGAAGTCCCAGATCGCACCTGGCCGGGCGCCGTCATCACAAAGGCTCCCCGCTGGTGCGCAGTTGATCTTCGTGACGGCAATCAGGCACTTATCGACCCGATGACCCCCCAGCGCAAACTGCGCATGTTCAACCTGCTCGTCTCGATGGGCTACAAGGAGATTGAGGTCGGTTTCCCATCGGCCTCACAGCTCGACTTCGACTTCGTCCGCCTGCTGATCGACGACGGTCTCATCCCCGACGATGTCGTCATTCAGGTGCTCACCCAGTCGCGTGAGCACCTCATCGAACGAACCTTTGAGTCCATCCGAGGGTCCAAACAAGCCATCGTCCACCTATACAACTCGACCTCAACCCTGCAGCGGCGGGTTGTGTTCGGCCTCGATCGCGCAGGCATCGTCGACATCGCCGTCCACGGAGCCAGGCTCTGCGCAAAGTTCGCCGACCAGATCGCACACGAGACCGACGTTTTCTTCGAGTATTCGCCCGAGTCCTACACCGGGACCGAACTCGATTTCGCGGTCGAGGTCTGCGATGCGGTGACCGATGTCTGGCAGCCGACGCCCGACCGGAAGGTCATCATCAACCTTCCTGCCACGGTCGAGATGGCGACCCCAAATGTCTACGCCGACTCGATCGAGTGGATGACCCGCAACATCGCGCGCCGTGACTCCCTCGTCATCTCGCTGCACCCGCACAACGACCGAGGCACCGCGGTCGCCGCAGCCGAGCTCGGCTACATGGCCGGCGCCGATCGCATCGAGGGCTGCCTGTTCGGCAACGGGGAGCGCACCGGCAACGTCTGCCTCGTCACCCTCGGGATGAACCTGTACAGCCAGGGCATCGACCCGCAGATCGACTTCAGCGACATCGATGAGGTGCGCCGGACCGTCGAGTACTGCAACCAGATCCCGGTGCACGAGCGCCACCCGTACGGCGGCGACCTCGTGTACACGGCGTTCTCCGGCTCCCACCAGGACGCCATCAACAAGGGCCTGACCATCATGGAGTCCGATGCAGCGTCGGCAGGCGTCGGAGTCGACGACTTCCACTGGGCCGTGCCCTATCTGCCGATCGACCCAAAGGACGTCGGCCGCACCTACGAGGCCGTCATCCGGGTGAACTCGCAGTCGGGCAAGGGTGGCGTGGCCTACATCATGCGGACCGAGCACAAGCTCGAACTGCCGCGCCGGCTCCAGATCGAGTTCTCCCAGGTAATCCAGTCCGTCACCGTTGACGAGGGAGGCGAGGTCGGTCCCGGGGAGATGTGGTCGGTATTCTCCGGCGAGTACCTTCCAGATCCCGCGGCGCCCTGGGGACGGTTTGCGCTGCGATCCGTGAAGCACGAGTCCGCGGTCGACGGCGACACATCAGTCCAGGCCGTCATCACCGACTATGGCGCCGACGTCACCCTCGACGGTTCAGGCAATGGGCCCATCGCAGCATTCTGTGATGCCCTGAGCCGTCACGGCATTGACGTCCGGGTGCTCGACTATGCCGAGCATGCGATGAGCGCCGGCGGCGACGCAACCGCTGCCTCCTACCTCGAGTGCGCGGTCGACGGCCGGGTGCTGTGGGGGGTCGGCATCGATCCGTCGATCACCACCTCGTCGCTCAAGGGCATCATCAGCGCCGTGAACCGGGGACTTCGAGGATAACGGGCTCCTAGCCTGCGATGATTTCGTCGGGACTCTGCGCGAACTGGCTTTCGTGCAGGTCGTAGTAGAAGCCCTTGCGGCCCATGAGTTTCTCGTGGGTGCCCTGCTCAATGATGCTTCCCTTGTCCATGACGAGGATGACGTCGGCCGCACGGATGGTCGACAGACGGTGGGCGATGACGAAGCTCGTGCGCCCTCGCCGCAACTCGGCCATCGCGCGCTGGATGAGGACCTCGGTTCGCGTGTCGACCGAACTCGTCGCCTCGTCCAAGATGAGGACCGCCGGATCGGCAAGGAATGCCCGGGCGATGGTGAGGAGCTGACGCTCACCGGAGCTCAAGTTCTCCGCGAGATCGGTGAGCCTGGACTGGTAACCGTCGGGCAGGGTCCGAATGAAGTGCTCCGCGAATGACGCCCGCGCTGCTCGCTCGACATCGTCACGTGTCGGGTCCTGCGCACCGTAGGCGATGTTGTCGAAGATCGTGCCCTCGAACAGCCAGGCATCCTGGAGGACCATGCCGAAGCAACGCCTCACATCCTCTCGGGTCACATCTCGGGTGTCGACGCCATCGATGAGGATCCGGCCCGACTGCACCTCGTAGAAGCGCATGAGCAGGTTGACGAGGGTTGTCTTGCCTGCGCCTGTCGGTCCGACGATCGCGATCGTTTGCCCCGGCTCGACGTCGAGGCTGAGATCGTCGATGAGGGGCACGTCGTCGAGATAGCGGAAGCGGATATTCTCGAACCGGATTCGTCCAGTGGGATCGATGATGCGGGCCGGTGAGGCGCTGTCGGGAGACTCCTCGGGAGCATCGAGAATCTCGAACACCCGCTCGACTGAAGCAGCACCCGATTGGAGCAGGTTTGCCACTCCGGCGATCTGCATAATCGGCATCGAGAACTGGCGCGAGTACTGGATGAACGCCTGCACATCGCCGAGCGACATCGTCCCGCTCGCGACGCGCAGTCCGCCGAACACGGCGATCGCGACGTAGTTGAGGTTTGAGACGAAGGTGAGTGCGGGCTGGATGAGCCCCGAGATGAACTGGGCCCGGAAACTGCTCTCATACATTCGCTCGTTCACCGCGTCGAAATCGACGATTGCCTGATGTCGGTGCCCATATACCCGGACCAATTCGTGTCCGGAGAAGATCTCCTCCACATGCGAGTTCACCTTGCCGGTCCAAGACCATTGTGCGACGAAATGCGGCTTTGACCGCTTCGCGATGAGCATCGCCACGACGAGCGACAGCGGCACCGTGAGGACGGAGATGATGGCGAGCAGCGGACTGATCCACACCATCATCGCCAGCACGCCGATGACCGTGAGGATCGATGTCACGAGTTGAGTGAGGGTCTGCTGCAGCGTCGTCGCAATGTTGTCTATGTCATTGGTAACCCGGCTGAGAAGATCGCCCCGAGGAGTGGAGTCGTAGTACTTGAGCGGCAGGCGACCGAGCTTGTGGTCGACCTCCTCCCGCAGGCGGTACATCGTTCGCTGCGTCACCCCCGCCATGAGGGCGTTCTGCGCCCAGGACAGCACCGCGCTCACGAAGTAGACGACGGCGACCAGCGAGATGATCCTCGCCAGCGCACCGAAGTCGACCCCCGAACCTGGGTTCAGGGTCATCGCGCCAACCATCTCGGCCTGCCTGTCGTCGCCCGCAGCGCGCATGGCCTCGATGGCCTGCTCCTGGGTCATGCCGCTCGGGATTCGCGACGAGATGACGCCCGCGAAGATGACGTTCGTCGCGTTGCCGAGCAGTTTGGGTCCGAGGACCGCAAGGAACACGCTCACACTCCCGAGCATGAACACTGCGGCGATGAGCTTGCCCTCCGGGTGCAGACGGGTCGCGAATCGACGAATCGCGGCCTTGAAGTCAGACGCCTTCTGCGCCGCCGGCGCCAATGCCATGCCGGGGCCGGCAGCCATCGGACCGCCGGGCCGCCCCCCGGGCCCGTGCATGCTCATACCGCGCTGCCCAGTTCGGCCTGCGAGAGCGCGATCTCCCGGTAGGTCTCACAGGAGTCGATGAGATCGGCGTGCGTGCCAATGCCGACCACCCACCCGTAGTCCATAACGACGATCTGGTCACAATGCATGATCGAACTGATGCGCTGCGCAACCATGATCATGGTCGACCCGGTCGTCTCCCTGGCAAGAGCCGCGCGAACGCGGGCATCGGTGGCGTAGTCCAGCGCCGAGAAACTGTCGTCGAAGAGGTAGACCGCCGGTCTTCGGACAACGGCACGGGCTATCGACAGTCGCTGGCGCTGGCCGCCCGAAAGATTCGCCCCACCCTGATCGACTGTCGATCCGAGTTGATCGGGCATCCGCCGGACGAAGTCGGCCGCCTGCGAAATCTCAAGTGCACGCCAGATCTCGTCATCGGTCGCATCAGGCCTGCCGAATCGGATATTGCTCGCAATAGTTCCAGAGAACAGGAATGACTTTTGAGGAACGATTCCGAAGCCTTGCCACAGTTCCTCCATCGGGACGTGACGCACGTCGACACCATTGACGATGACCTTCCCCGCCGTCGTATCTAGAAGTCTCGGGATGAGGTTGAGCAGGGTCGTTTTCCCTGACCCGGTGCCGCCGACGATCGCGGTCGCCTGACCCGGCACGAAGGCAAGTGACACGTCCTGAACGACGCTCGCCTGCGCCCCCGGATAGCGGAACCCCACCCCCACCAACTCGATGCGGCCCTGCCCGAGGTTCGACTCCCCCCGCGCTGACCACAGCCCCTCTCGGCGCTCAGCGGGAGACGGATCGAGCATGTCAGGCTCGGCTCCAAACACCTCGTTGATCCGCTCAGCTGACGCAGCTGCCCGCGGGATCATCATGAGGGTCATCACCGCCATCATCACCGAGAAGAGGATCTGCATGATGTAGGCGAGGAACGCAGAGAGGTTCCCAATAGGCATGTTACCGCTGTCGACGAGGTGCCCGCCGAACCAGATGACCGCGACCGATGACAGGTTCATGATGAGCATGAGCACCGGGATGATGATGGCGAACATCAAGGTCACCTTGAGCGACGTGTCCGTGAGATCCGCATTTGCCTCGGCGAAGCGCGCCTGCTCTGTCTCGGTGCGATTGAAGGCGCGAACCACCCTGATCCCCGTGAGGCTCTCGCGCAAGACCTGGTTCACCCGGTCGATCTTCAGTTGCATGGCCTTGAACAGCGGCATCGTTCGGACCACCATCACCGTAATCACGGCGAGCATGACCGGGATGATGACGAAAAGGAGCCGGGCCAGCTGGGCATCCTCACGGACGGCCATGATGATGGCGCCGATAGCCGTGACCGGAGCGAGGATCATCATCGTCAGGCCCGTCATGACGAGCATCTGGATCTGCTGCACGTCGTTCGTGCTTCGAGTGATGAGCGAGGGAACGCCCAGCGAGTGAACTTGGCTGAGCGAGAGCGACTCGACTCTCCTGAACAGGCTCGCGCGAATATCGCGTCCGAGTCGCATCGAGGTTCGCGCGCTGAAGTAGACCGTCACAACCGAGGCCACGACGAGAGCAGCGGACACCGCCAGCATGATCAGCCCCACCCGCAGGATGTACGGAACATCGCCCTTGATGACACCGTTGTTGATGATGTCAGCATTGAGATTGGGCAGGTAAAGGTTCGTGAACGCCTGGATGAGGAGCAACCCGCTGATGAGCACGAGCACCGCGTGATGGGGGCGCAGGTACTCGCGCAGGAGCACCCTCATCCCGCTTCCCTCCCCTACCTTGCCCGAATCGTCACCGCGCACTGGCACCGTTGCGGTCGTTACTCCTCGGGCGCAATCGTCACCGTACCGCGGCTTCGCTGGGCCCACACGACGCAGCTAATGACCGCCACGGCGGCTAGCACCGTGCCGACGGACACCCGCTCGCCGAGGAGCAGAGCCGACCACAGCAGGGTGAGGAGCGCCTGGAGTTGCTGTACCTGCCCTCCATGGGCTGCTCCGGCGAGCGACAGCCCTCGATACCAAGCGAAGAAGCCGAGGTACATAGACGAGACGCCGAGGAGCACGAGCGACCACCATTCGGCAGCACTCGTGTCGTAGGAACCCTCGGTGAGCCACCACAGGATGAGGGATGCTGGCACTGTCACCGGAAGTGCGAGCACCACGACCCACGAGATGACCTGCCACCCCGGCATCACCCTCGTGATCGCCGCACCTTCCACGTAGCACCATGAGGATGACAGCACCGCCCCGACGATGAGCAGGTCCGCGAGGAAGTCGCCTCCCTCCGCACCACCCTTTGACAGCGCAAATATGACGAGGGCAAGCGTGCCAGCCGAAGCCGCCCACCAGAACTGCCGCGAGACTCGCTCCTTGGACCTCATGACTGCGAACAGGGCGGTCGTCAGTGGCATGAACGCCGCGATGACGGCCGCGTGGGCGGCAGTCGTTCGCTCGAGCGCAAGGGCAATGAGAATCGGCCACCCAAACACGGCACCGATCATGGTGAACACGAGCGGGCGAAGCGAGGATCGCTGCGGCCACGGCGCCCGGCACAGGAGAAGGAGCAGGCCCGCGATGGATCCGGCGATGACCGCGCGCCCCGTTGCCGTGAAGAACGGGCTGAAGCCGCCCACCGCCACCTTCGTCAGCGGAACCGAGAACGAGAACATGACGACCCCGAGGAGCGCCCACGCGAGTCCCACTCGCACGACTGTCGCTTGCTGGGTCACGGGCTCATCATGTTCCACGAGACTCAGGTGACCCATAGTCCGAGCAAAACGACTAGATCAAGTCGACGGCGCGCCCGGAATGCGCGGCGATGCGCTCGGTGATCGTGGCGATCGCGCCAGCCGGGATCGGCGAATCAACGGTGAGCACGATGAGCGCGTGACCTGAGTCGTCACGGGCAACCTGCATGCCGGCGATGTTTATGTCGGCGTCACCGAGAACTCCACCCACCACCGCGACGACGCCTGGCTTGTCGTGATATCGGAAGAAGGCCATGTGATCGCTCACAGGAACATCAACCTCGAAGCCATCGACGCCAACGACTTTCGACGTATGGCGCGCGCCGGTCACGGTGCCGGCCACGCTCACCTTCTGCCCATCGGTCAGGGTCAGAATGACGCGAACAACGGATCTGTGGTCCTCGCTCGTCCGGTCGGTGGTCATCGCGACCTCGACACCACGCTGCTCAGCGAGGACGGGGGCATTCACGAACGAGACCGGATCGTGGACCAATTTCTGGAAAACACCTTTGAGAGCCGAGAGTTCCAAGACCCGGACATCGTGGTCGACGATTTCGCCAAGGACCTCGACATCGACCCGTTGCACGGCAGCGCTCGCGAGGGCGCAGGCAATGGATCCGATTTGCTCAGCCAACGGGAGCAGCGGCTTGATGGCATCAGCCAGCTGCCCGCCCTGGACATTGACCGCGTCCGGCACGAGTTCGCCAGCAAGCGCGAGGCGAACAGATCGAGCCACCGAGATCCCCGCCTTCTCCTGGGCCTCGTCCGTGGACGCCCCGAGGTGCGGGAGTGCCACGACGTTCTCAAGGGTAAACAGCGGCGAGTCGGTGCATGGCTCCTTGGCGTACACATCAAGGCCAGCCCCGGCAACTCGGCCGTCGACGAGCGCCTCGTAGAGGGCTGTCTCATCGACGATGCCGCCGCGCGCCGCGTTGATGATGCGGACGGTCGGCTTGACCTTTCGGAGTTCGGCATCGCCAATGAGTCCGACCGTTTCCGGCGTCTTGGGGAGGTGGACGGTGATGAAGTCACTTTCGACGAGGAGGTCGTCAAGGGTGACCATTCGGACCCCGAGCTGGGACGCCCGGACCGGCTGGACGTAAGGGTCGTAGGCAATGAGCTGGACTCCGAACGCACTCAGCCGCTGGGCGACGAGAATGCCAATGCGTCCGAGACCAACGATGCCGACGACCTTGTCGGAGACCTCGACGCCGGTGTACTTGGATCGCTTCCACTCACCGCGGTGCAGGGCCTCGCTCGCCGGCACCACGTTGCGCGCGCACGCCAAGAGCAGGGCGACCGCCAGCTCAGCAGCCGAAACGATGTTCGAAGTCGGGGCGTTCACGACCATCACCCCGGCCTGCGTCGCCGCCTTCACGTCGACGTTGTCAAGCCCGACGCCGGCGCGAGCGATGACCTTGAGGCACTTCGCTGCCGCGATAGCCTCGGCATCGACGAGGGTCGCTGACCGCACGAGGATCGCATCAACATCGGTGATGGCCGCGAGCAACGACAACCGATCCGCCCCATCACATTCGATGACCTCGAAGTCGGGGCCGAGGGCCTCAACGGTCGCTGGGGAGAGCTCTTCGGCGATAAGGACGCGGCGCTTGGTCACCAGCAGAGCCTACCTGTGGGTCGGGCACCTCACGACTCATCGCTCGCCTATGCCGCCGAGTGCGATGAACATCACCAGCCCGCTAGCGGGCTACCTGTCACTGACCAGCCCGCTAGCGGGCTGCTGTGCCCTCGACGTAGTCATCGCCCTTGTTGTCGACCCAGCTCATCAGCCCGCGCAGTTCGCGTCCGACCGCTTCGATCGGGTGTGCCTCGCCCTTGGCTCGCAGCGCGATGAACTCCGGGCCACCAGCCTCCTGATCAGCCATGAATCGATTCGCGAAGGCCCCGTTTTGGATATCAGCGAGCACTGCCTTCATGTTCTCCTTGACGCTCGGGTCGATGACCCGCGGGCCCGAGACATAGTCGCCGTACTCTGCCGTGTCGGAGACGCTCCACCGCTGCTTGGCAATGCCGCCCTCGTACATGAGGTCAACGATGAGCTTGAGCTCATGGAGGCACTCGAAGTAGGCGACCTCCGGCTGGTAGCCCGCCTCAACCAGGGTTTCGAAACCGTACATAACCAGCTGGCTCGCCCCGCCGCACAGCACCGCCTGCTCGCCGAACAGATCGGTCTCGCACTCCTCGGTGAACGTCGTCTTGATGCCGCCGGCCCGCAGGCTGCCAATCGCCTTCGCGTACGACAGTGCCAGCGGCCATGCCTGACCGGTGGCGTCCTGCTCGACGGCGACGATGGCGGGAACGCCGCGTCCGGCCACGTACTCACGGCGAACAAGGTGCCCCGGGCCCTTGGGGGCCACCATGGCGACATCGACGAAATCGGGCGGGCTGATGAAGCCGAACCTGATGTTGAAGCCATGGGCGAAGAACAGCGCATCACCAGGCTGCAGGTTCGGCTCGATGGCCTCGAGGTACAACTTCTTCTGCACCGGATCAGGGGCGAGGATCATGATGAGGTCCGCCTCTGCTGCAGCGGTGGCCGGATCAACGACCCTCAGTCCCGCCTCCTCGGCCTTCGCCGTGCTCTTCGAGCCCTCGCGCAGGCCGACCCGCACATCGACGCCCGAGTCGCGCAGCGACATCGCGTGCGCGTGGCCTTGGCTGCCGAAGCCCATGATCGCCACGACGCGATTCTGGATGATCGACAGATCGGCGTTGTCGTCGTAGAACAATTCAGCCATGGGAGGAGCTCCTTTTATCCGGTTGTGTGATGTGCAGCACGAGTCGTTGATGTGGCAGAAGGGTATCCGTCAGCCGGTTCGGTCGAGCGACCGGACCGATCGGTCAGTGATCGAGCGCGGACCCCGACCCATCGCCACCAAGCCTGACTTCACGAGTTCCTTGATCCCGTAGGGCTCAAGGACACGAAGCAGTGCTTCGAGCTTCTCATGCTTGCCGGTCGCCTCGATCGTCACAGCATCGTTCGCCACGTCGACGACTTTGGCGCGAAAGAGCTGCACCGTCTCCAAGATGTGCGACCGGGTTTCGGCATCGGCCTTCACCTTCACCAGCATGATCTCCCGCTGGACAGACGACGCCTCATCGAGTTCGACAATTTTCAGAACGTTGATCAGCTTGTTCAACTGCTTCGTGACCTGCTCGAGTACGAGTCCCTCGACATTGACGACGATCGTCATCCGGGAGACCAAAGGGATCTCGGTCGGGCCAACGGCCAGCGACTCGATGTTGAAGCCGCGCCGCGAGAACAGGCCAGCAACGCGAGCGAGAACACCCGGCTGGTCTTGGACGAGGACAGAAAGCGTATGCCTGGACATCAGTCGTCACTTCCCCACTGCGGAGCCATCGATCGGGCAACCATGAGTTCATCGTTGCTCGTGCCCGCCGCCACCATCGGCCACACCATCGCATCGCGGTGCACGACGAAGTCGATGACGACCGGGGCGTCATTCATGCCCATCGCCTTCTCGATCGTCGCATCAACCTCCTCAGCAGACTCGCAGCGCAAACCGTGACAGCCATAGGCATCGGCGAGCTTCACAAAGTCCGGGATCCGATGGGAGTGGAGGTCGGTATTCGAGTAGCGCTCGTTATAGAACAGGGTCTGCCACTGACGGACCATGCCAAGGCTGCTGTTGTTGATGAGCGCAACCTTGATCGGGATGTCGTTGATCGCGCACGTGGCGAGTTCCTGGTTCGTCATCTGGAAGCAGCCATCGCCATCGACCGCCCATACGGTGCGCTCCGGCGCTCCAACCTTGGCCCCCATGGCGGCAGGCACCGCGAAGCCCATCGTGCCGAGGCCACCTGAGTTGATCCAGCTGTCAGGGCGCTCGTATTTGACGAACTGCGCCGCCCACATCTGGTGCTGGCCGACGCCCGCGGCGTAGATGGACTCAGGTCCGGAGATTAATCCGAGCCGTTCGATGACGTACTGCGGTGAAAGCGATCCGTCGTCGGGCAAGTCGTAGCCGAGGGGGTAGGTGTCTCGCCAGCGGCCAACGACCGACCACCAGGCCTCATAGTCTCCGCGGCGACCAGCGGCATATTCGGCCTCGATGGCCGTGACGAGATCGGGAATGATCTCAGCAAGATCTCCGACGATCGGGACATCGGCGTCGCGGTTCTTGCCGATCTCAGCCGGGTCAATATCGGCATGGATGATCGCGGCATTGGGCGCGAAGGTCGAAAGCTTTCCCGTGACGCGGTCATCGAACCGCGCACCGAGGGTAATGAGGAGATCGGACTTCTGCAGCGCTCCGACCGCCGCCACCGTGCCGTGCATGCCGGGCATACCGAGGTGCAGGGGGTGTGAGTCAGGGAATGCACCTCGCGCCATCAGGGTCGTGACGACCGGTATGCCGGTGAGCTCAGCAAGGCGCATGAGCGCCTGAGATGCCCGGGCGCGCATGACGCCGCCGCCGACATACAGCACAGGCGACTTGGCGTCGATGATCATTCGGGCCGCCTCGCGAATCTGCTTCGCATGCGGCCGGGTAACGGGGTGGTACCCCGGCAGGTCCAGACTCGACGGCCATTCGAAGGTCGTGCTCCGCTGAAGGGCGTCCTTCGAGACATCGACGAGGACAGGGCCTGGGCGACCCGATGATGCTAGGTAGAAGGCCTCGGCGATCGCGCGGGCGATATCGTCCGGGTTCGTCACGAGGAAACTGTGCTTCGTGATCGGCATCGTGATGCCTCGGATATCGGCCTCCTGGAAGGCATCGGTCCCGATCGACGGGCTTGGCACCTGCCCGGTGATCGCGACCATCGGGACCGAATCCATGTTCGCATCGGCAAGGGGCGTGACGAGGTTGGTGGCCCCTGGCCCGCTCGTGGCCATGCATACGCCGACCTTGCCGCTCACATATGCGTAGCCCTCCGCCGCGTGACCGGCGCCCTGCTCGTGACGGACGAGAATGTGCCGAATCGATGACGAGTCCATCAGCGGGTCGTATAAGGGAAGGATTGCCCCTCCTGGGATACCGAACACGTCGGTGACCCCTGCCGTCTCCAGCGCATAGACCAGGCTCTGCGCCCCGGTTATCTGCTCGCCCATCCTGTTGTCGCCAATCTCTCGTGTCGGTGATACTTGTTCCAGTCGCTGACGCTTGACCGTCCCAATGAAAAACCCCCCGACCCGGCTGGGTAACGGAGGGCGGCGCGCCGGTCGACGTGTGTCAGCCCGCGCGCCAAATAACTACAAGATTCTTTGCCACGCACCACACAGTAGCGGCACTTCGACTCCCTGTCATCCGAACGTGACCTATGCCATATTCGCCCGGCCGGCCCAGATTTGTTCCGGACGGGCGTTGCCAACCTGTCCTGCTCATGACACCTGGTTTATCAGCGGATCACCTCGACCGAGTCGGTGGAGTTGACCTTCGACGAGCCGGCGAGCCCGTGGCAGGAATGCAGATGAGTTTCCCCCCAGGTGCGGGGTTACCAGCAGGCCAGGGACGCTCCACAGGGGGTGGTCTATGGGAAGGGGTTCGGGATCAGTGACATCTAGGCTCGCCCTAAGCCGCCCGGATGCGAGTTCTGCAAGCAAGTCGTCTGAACGAACGACCCGACCTCGTGCCACGTTCACGAGCAACGCCCCGTCCTTCATTCGGCCTAGGAACGTCGCATCGACCATGCCGGTTGTCACGTCGTCTAAGGGGATCGCCAAGATCACCACATCCGCCAGGGGAAGCAGGGCGTCTAGTTCGCTGCTAGCACTCACGCCCACCCGCGCAGTGCGTCCGACCATGATGATTTCTGCCTCGAATGGCTCAAGTCGTCGGCGAATAGCCTCACCGACACCCCCCGCACCGATGATCAGCACCTGCTTGTCCGCCAGTGCGGGAAGTTGCCGGTGCCGCCACATCCCCAACCTCATATCACGAGCCGCCTCATCGATACCGCGAAGGTTCGCAATGATCAGGCCAACGGCCAATTCCGCCGTACTGGCATCATGCACTCCCGCGGCGTTGTAGAGCCTCGCTCCGGTTGGCAAGTACGGCAATGCGTTTTCAAATCCTGCTGTCAACATTTGGCAGGTGTGCAATCGTGGCATTCGATTCATGAGTGCGAGATTCGCCTCTGGACCCATGTAGATCGGCACGAAAAACGTGGCTCGCTGCAGGTCATCCGCGGTGATATCTTCGACGTAAGCGACGACGGGAATCGGACTCGGCACTTCTCCAAGGCCACTCGGCAGCAATGCCATTTCGGTCATCTCACACTCTCCCAACTCCGCGTCGCTGCCGAAGCCACCACTGCTTCGTTGGCACGTGCCGCCCAGAGGGCATCCTCAATCGTGGCACCAATGGGTTTGCCGCGCGCTATCGACTGCAGCAAACGAGCCAACTCAATGACCTTGGAGTCGTCATAGCCGATGGCAACCCCTGCCCCAGGCTGGAATCGTCCGTACTCACCGTCCCCCGGACCACCGTAGGCAACCTGTGTCGGACGGCCCTGATAACCGTCGCCGACACAAATGGATAACTCATCCGAGCGCCGAAAGTCCCAGCTCAGTGAACCCTGCGTGCCGTAAATCTGGAATCCGTAGTTGCACTGGTCCCCGACCGCTGTGCGACCAGCCTCATAGGTGACCAGTGCTCCGTTGGTCATGCGAACCATCGCACAGAAATGGTCTTCGTTCTCGACTTCACCAAAGTCAATGCCCACGCCCAGCACATCCACCGTGGCGAAGTGGCTCGAGCCGGGCTTGGCAATCGGCCTTCGCTCGATGAAGGTAGAGGTGTCCGCCACAAGTTCATCGATGTCACCAAGAAGCATGCGAATCAGGTCGAATCCGTGGGAACCAAGGTCGGCGAGAATCCCGTGGCCGCCTTGGGCGTAGGTGTAGCGCCACGACAGGGTCCCGCCGGGATCGGCTGCGTAGTCCGAAAGGGTGCGAAAACTCGCATGGGTTGGGCTGCCGATTGCGCCTGAGTCGATGAGTTCCCGAGCGCGCTCAACCATGGGGAAGTTGCGGTAGTTGAATCCCACCGCTGCCTGCACACCGGCTGCGCGTACTGCCGTCACTACTCGTTGGCAATCAGCGGCGCAAAGTCCAACCGGTTTCTCAATCCAAAGGTGCTTTCCCGCTCGGGCCACCGCCTCACCGACTTCCGCGTGAAATGCATTCGGGACAGTCACACTGACGATGCCGATTTCTGGATCGTCCACGATCGACCGCCAGTCCTCGTATGCCATCACTGGTCCGAGTTGATTTACGAAGGCATCCCGGTGCTCAGGCAATGTGTCGGCCACCGCCATCAGTACTGGTCGCAGGGGCAGATCCCCGTAGTGATGGGCCAGCCGAACCGCTGCACGCGCATGAACATGCCCCATCCAGCCAGCGCCGATGACTCCATAGCCGACGCGATCCTTCGGCAAACCCGAGTGGTCGAAGTGGTTCTCCTTCACGATTCTCCTTGGTTTGCATCTGCCCGGGTCCTTCGTGCGTCAGCGCTATTCATTTGTAATCGATGAGGGGTCGATAGGGACCTCTCGCCCCGTACGTGCTGACTCATGCAAAGCCATGATCACCTGAACATTCATCCGACTGTCCGACAACGGGTACGGCGACTGTGCGCCAGCAAGAACGAGTTCTTCGAACCCCCGCACTTCATCGAGGTAGACATCACTGGGTCCGTAGTCCCACGTGGCTACCTCAAGTTGGTCCGGATCGTCACCAAAGGTTCCCGCCCCGGCGGCCGATGGCATCAACTGCTGTCGCACCGTAGTTTGCGCGCCAACGCTCGTAAGCCAAGGCTGGTCAAGTTCGAGACTGCCGCGCTCACCGACAATTCGAGCCGAACGGGCCGTCGGGGTTGCCATGCTCACCGTGAATTGCACAGCAGTACCGGACTCATATCCAAGAAACCCACTGAACGCAAGGTCGATGCCCGTGGGGCCGTTGACCGCACGCGCATAGGCACAGACCGGATTCTCTCGAAGGACAGCTTGAAAGAATGCAACCGGGTAGCAGCCGACGTCCCACAACGCGCCACCGCCCATGTCGGTATTGAGGCGGATGTCTGCTGCTGCCGGCAGGGTGAATTCGAAGGTCCCGTGACAGAACACAATTCTGCCCAACCGGCCAGAGGAGACGATCTCAGCGATGTCTGATGTCTGACGATGAAACCGCGTAGCCGAGGCTTCCTGAAGGACCACTCCTGCCTCGTGAGCTGCGTGGGCCATCTGGTCCACATTCGCTGTGGTCAGTGCTAGCGGCTTCTCGCAGAAGACGTGCTTGCCGGCCTCGCATAGCCGCACCGCCCATTCGGCATGCAGATGATTTGGCAGCGAGATGTACACCGCATCCACATCTGCGGTGTTGGCCAACTCCTCGTACGTGCCGTACGAGGAGCAAATATCGTGGCGATCGGCGTACGACTTCGCTCGTTGCGCATCTCGAGACGCGACCGCCACCAGTTCGGAACGATCAGAGCGGCGTACTGCATCAATGAAGCGCTCGTTGATACGCGCAGTACTGAGCAGTCCCCAGCGCAGCCGTGACATGACTCAGTGACCCCCGCCGTGCACTTCCTCGAGTTCAACGTAATTGCCGTCCGGGTCGCGCATAAAGCACACAGTCGCGGAGCCATCGGTGAGGTGGAACGTGACCGGATCGGAAACGAATACGACCCCCTTTGCCCTCAATTCAGCGACAACGGACTCCAAATCCTCGACGGTGAACGCCATGTGCGTTGAGCCGATCGACCCGAGAGGTTGAACCGATGTCCCGCCCTCGGCACCGCTTAATTCCATAATGTCGATCAGGATCTCGGGTTGCCCGGGCACCTGCAGACGGGTCGAAGTCCCCGAGGCGCCTGTCAATCCGAACACGGTGTCAATTGAAGACATCGGGAGGTGATGCTGCTCGACCTGAATCAAGCCGAGTTTTCCGACGTAGAAATCCAGCGATCGCTGAGTGTCACTCACGGTGACGGCAATGTGGTTGAGCGCCCGAACCTGCATGAATGTGCTCCTTTCGGCCCTACTTTGGGATAGTCTCAAGTCAAATTTGTTAACGATAAACAATCTACATGTGGTGAACTGCTGAACTGAGCCAATTCACAACACTCCGCGTCAATTCGAGGAGACCGATGTCAATGACAAGCCCGGAGCAAACAACCGTGATCGACATTCCCCCTATCGCGGACGCCCATCACCATCTGTGGGACATGAACGACCACCACGTATGGATCCATGCCGACCCGCGAATCATCAACTTCGTCGGTGACTACGAGGCCATCTGCCGCGACTACCAGGCGACCGATTACCTCGCGGATACAAGCGGACTGCCACTCGTGGCTTCGGTTCACGTGCAGGCGGAGTTCGACCCTGCCAATCCGGTGGGCGAAACCGCCTGGCTGACAAGGCAGGCGGAGGAAACTGGCTTCCCGACCGGGATCGTTGGCTTCGCTGATCTGTCAAGTCCGAACGTGCAGGGCCTGCTTGAGGCCCATGCCGAGTTCTCGAGATTCCGTGGCGTCCGTCACATGCTCAACTGGGATACCTTGCCCGGACGCTCTTTCGCTGAGCATGGCGACCACATGTCCAGCGAACAGTGGCGTTCCGGATTCGCGCTCCTGGCTCGAATGGGCCTGCGCTTCGACATGCAGATCTGGCCGAACCAAATGCTGGAGGCAACCGGCCTCGTCGCGTCGCATGAGGACGCTCGCGTGGCCCTCAACCACACCGGCTTCCCTATCGATCGAGATGCAGCGTCGATGCAGTTGTGGCGCGACGGTATGCGTGCGCTGGCATCGCAGCCCAACGTGTTCGTCAAGATCTCAGGACTCGGGATGCTGGACCACCAGTGGACAGCCGACAGCATTCGACCCATTGTCTTGGAGACCATCGAGATCTTCGGTGTCGATCGGTGCATGTTTGCGAGCAACTTCCCCGTTGACAAGCTCTACTCCGACTACGCCAGCATCTTTCGCGCGTTCTCCGAGATCACTGCGGACTTCACCGCCGACGAGCGCGCTCGGCTCTTCGCGGGCACTGCTCAGGACTTCTACGCGCTCGGGACATGATGGATGGGGACTGCCCACCATTGGCTTGTGGACAGTGGCGCACCTGGCAGGACGTTCAGTGGTCAGAGGTCCCCGACGCTTCACGACTGCAGGTCTGGGCTTATGCGGGGCAACCGTCCTACCAACCCGGCGAGATCGTGGGCATCCACACCAGCACGAACGCCGACGAAATCGAGATCACGATCGTTCACGACGGTGCGACGCCGCGTGTTCTGGCGCGGCTAGGACCGCAGCAAGGTGCTTGGCTCGACACACCCGCCGATGCACCCAGCGCAGGCTGCGGCTGGCCAGCGAACTTCGCACTCACGATCGGTGACGACTGGCCTTCCGGCGGGTACCTCGTATGCGCCCGTGCTGTACGAGGGAGCGAGGAGGTCAGCCAGGATGCATTCTTCGCAGTACGAGCCTCGCCTGAACGCCGCAGTCCCCTAGCGCTCATCCTGTCGACCTACACGTGGAATGCCTACAACGACTGGGGGGGAGCCAGTTCATACACGGCTCTGCGCGACCGATTCCCCAGAGCCTTCTCCCCGGTCTTGAGCCTGCAGCGCCCATGGTCCCGCGGACAGGTGCGCTGCCCGGTCGGCGCCCCGAGATTCGGATCCGTCATCAATCCCCCCATCGGTTGGGCCGTACGTCACGAATGGACCGAGTGGGCCTTCGCCAATGGCTACGCTCACTGGTCCGCCTCCGCAGGTTGGGCCCGGTACGACGGGCTCATGGCCAGGTGGCTGGAGTCAGAGGGCATCGCGTTCGATGTCGTGACCCAATGGGATTTGGACCGCGATTCCCAAGTACTCGACGGATACACCTGCGTCATCACGAGCGGTCACGACGAGTACTGGTCAGCGGGCGGCCGCGCTTCTCTTGCCACCCATCTCGCCCGAGGCGGGCATCATGCCCGCTTCGGCGGCAACATCATGTGGCAGGTCCGCGCCGATGAGCGAACGCAGACGACTGAGTGCTACAAGTTCGCGGCCGATGAGGATCCTTCACGGAATGGACCAGTTGAACAGCGCACCGGGGCCTTCGAGGGGTTAGCGATTAACCGTCCCCCTGTCACGGAGTTCGGAGGGAACGCTACCCGGGGCATGTACGCGGGCTGGGGCGGAGCATCGATCCGGGGCTCACGCGGCTTCACGATCTTCCGCCCGCGACACTGGGCGTTCCAGGGGCTCGATGCCTACTACGGCGAGGTCATCGGGTCAGGCAGCAACCTGGTGAGCTACGAGGTCGACGGAGTCGACTACACCATGGTCAACGGACTGCCGTATCCCACGGGTTCAGACGGAACTCCAGACTCTCTGGAGATCCTCGCGCTCACGCCCACGGTCGCATTCGAGGAGGACCATGGCAATCCCGGCTCAATGTTCGACCCACTCGAAAGCGACCTCGCTGGGATCGCGGTGCTGCGCTACGGCTCGGACACCCCCGAGCATCGCGACCGGTGCCGTTACGGTGCCGGCATGATCACCTCAATGTCCTACCCGGCTGGATCTGGGATGGTCTTCTGCGCTGGTACTACTGAGTGGCCGGCCAGCCTTGCCAGTGGTGACCTCGCCTGCAGCATCATCACCCACAACGTGCTGCAACGATTCATGGGAGGGAACTAGTGGCAACCGTCGTTCGCGCGATCGGTCCGCGAGCAATCCTTGGCGAATCCCCACTATGGGACGACCGCTCCGGCAACCTCACCTGGGTGGATGTCGATGGCCGTCAGGTGCATCGTTGGCACTGGGCGAGTGAGCTCGTCGAGTCTGTCACGACGGTGGGTCGCCCAGGGAGTATCGCCCTCACCCCCGATCCAGACACCTTGGTGCTCGCCAGCGAACAGCGCATCGGCCTCCTCCACTGGCCCAGCGGCGAGGTCGTATGGAAGGTGTCTCTCCCGATCATTCATCCCACTGTCAGGCTGAATGACGGCCGCGTGAGCCCGAGCGGAGATTTCTGGGTTGGAACAATGCACGTGCCCGCAAGCGACCGCAAGTTCATCGGTAGCCTCTACCGGGTTCACCCAGACTGGACTTGGGACCTCGTCGTCGACAGGGTGGGGGTAGCGAACGGCCTAGCGTGCACACCCTTGGGTATGCAGTGGGCCGACACCCTGCTCGGCCGGTGTTGGCTCGCTGACGACGACCTCGTCGCCGGCGCACCGATGATCAGCGGACAGGGCGCGCCGCTCATCGACTTTCAGAGCTCAAATCTCGCGGGCGGCCCTGATGGCGCCTGCATGGATCAAGCTGGCGGCACCTGGATAGCGTGCGTTCACGGGTCGACGCTAGCCAGATTTGAGGGAGGCACCCTTACGGAGCAACACGAACTTCCGGTGCGCAGGCCAACCTGCCCAACCTTCGGCGGGCCCGACCTCACGACGATGTTCATCACCACCATCGGCGGTGGCGGCAACTACCCGGTGTTCGATGATGAACCGGACGCTGGCCGTGTCCTCGTCGTAGAGTCCCAGAACCGTGGAGTCCCCGAGCGGATCTTCAGCGTGGGCTAGGGCTGGCCGAAATCAGGCGGAGCCGCTCGCACGGCGAGCAATGGCTGCCCACGTTTCGTTCAAGGTCCCTTGTCCACCCACCAACCCGCATGCCTCCGCGAGAACGAAGACCTCGGCCTCCGTCGAAAGGTATGACACACGCGATACGCCGCGAATTCGCGCAGCGAGGATGGCGCCGGTGTGCTCATCCCATCGCCGCGCGTCGACGAGTGAACTTTGCGCGCGGTAGGCCTCCTCGAATGCTTGTCTGGCCACGTTTAATGGCCCCGCAAGTTCCGGCCTTGCGACGGCCTTGCACGCGAGGTGCGCTGAAAAGTAGGCAACGTCAAGGGCAGGGTCACCAACATGTGCTACCTCCGCATCCAGCATCCAAGCCTCCAATCCCATGGCCTCCGGGGGGCTCACAAGAACGTTCTTCGGTGAGAAATCTCCGTGCACCAGACAGGTCCGCGCGCTCTCCAGCTCGGTCGCCAACTCCTGCAATCGTGACCCAATCATCGGTACCTCCCGCGCTGTTGCCCGGTGGAAGGGATCGGTGCGCAGGGTCCGCAACCGGTCGCCGCTACGCAGAACCTCAGGAAGCGCATCGACTTCTCGAGTGCGCACATGCCACGTTGCGAGTGTGTTGCCAAGGTGCGTTGCTATGGCGGAAAGTCGTGCGCCATCGAGCTCCGGCGATCCGGATTCGGCATTGAGCATCTGTTCGCGCCAATCCTGCCACGTCTGCGGCGCAGCCTCGATGACAAGGACGGGAGCCTCAGGATGGCGCCACACCACTCGTGGAACAGCGCTCGGTGTCAGTTGGCCGAAGCACTGCAGTGCAATCGCCTCGGCGAATCCCCGCGAGATATCGGCCTGCCAAAGGGATGGCGTGCGCAGGGTCGCAAGGGGAGCCTTGACAACCAGGCCATGTGGATTCTGCTCCCTGACATCCGCTTCTAGGTCGCCGGCAGCGATGCGCCACACCTCGCAGGAAACGCCACCGGTGAGAGGTGTGAGCTCCCCGCTTCCTCGAACAAGTCCGGCATCCACCAGATCTAACAGAACCTCGGCTGCTGTAGGCACACCATCGAAACCGTGATCACTCATTGAATCCTCATTTGTGACTGATGAACGTGCGCAAACGGTCGCAGTCGGGACTGACCGACTCTCGGATCGCAGATCCATCGCGTGCTTCGATGGTGTCGGCCATGGCCTGGTGAGGGTTTACGACGATGAGTTCGCGCGGTGAATGATGCGCCAAGGCTCTCGGGCTCACTCGGGCCTCCGCATCAGAGTTTCTCCACGCTTCCGACCCCAATGCGAAGTTCGCGAATCGCCTTCTCAATATCATCATCGGAGAGGAGTACACCCTCCTCCAGCACCCGTGAGACCGGAGTGGGAACGTCCAACCCGGTAACGAGTCGAACCGGCGCACGCAGTCGCCCGAAATGCCGCTCATGGATCAACTGCGAGATTCGGGGTCCGATCGAGTGCGACGCAGTCGCATCCTCGACGATGATGGCAGCACCGGTACGGGCCACGGACTCGTCAATGAGATCCACATCGAGTCCAATTGGGTCGATCGTCCGTAGGTCAATCACCTCGACATCGATCCCCTCGCCGGCCAGTCGCTGGGCGATGGCGATCACCCGGTGCACCGGGTGAGACCAAGTGAGCACGGTCAGATCCTTCCCTGATCTAGCGACCCTGCCAATGCCCAATGGAATCCGGGCATCGAGATCCGGGATCGGTCCAGTCGTGTTCCAAAGTCGGTGGTGTTCGATGATGAGGACGGGATCAGCGCCGCTGATGGCCGTGTTGAACATTCCGACATAGTCCGCCGGTGTCGAGGGCGCGATGATGCGCCAGCCTGGAAATAGTGCAAAGAGAGCCGCTGGATCGCTGCTGTGCTGCGGACCGAAGCCCCGTCCCTGCGCCGTCCGGGTACGCACGACGACAGGTACGTCAATATTTCCGCCGAACATATGCCGAGCCTTCGGGACGTGATTGAAGAGTTGATCAGCCGCTTCAAGTGCAAAGTCCGGGAACATCAGTTCGACGATCGGGCGCATACCGAGCAATGCCGCACCGAGTGCAAGCCCGCTGAATCCATTCTCCGAGATGGGTGCACTGAAGACCCGCTCTGGAAAGTTCTTGCACGCATGCCGAGTTGTCCCATAGGCACCTCCGCGAAGGTGTCCTACCTCCTCGCCGATGACGAAGACCTCAGGATCACGCCGCATGGCGCGGTCGGTCACAAGCGAGATCGCCTCTTGGAACGTCACGTCTTCACCAACTGGCAGCATCGGCTCCGATGCACCGTCAACTGGAGTCCTCTTCTGCGCGGATCGAACCCCGCGAGGAGCGTCAAGCGGATCAGGCCAGCCAGTATCGATGATTCGCGGTCCGTCGGGACCCTCCTCGATCACCTCGCTCAGGACCCGCGCTAGGTCGTCGACTGCGCGGGCTTCGATACGCCGGGCAGCGGCGGCGTCGACCAGACCCGCGACCGCGAGTGCCGCCGGAAAATGAGTGATGGGGTCGCGCTCCTGCCAGAGCGCCTCCTCATCCTTGGTGCGGTATCGGTAGTCGCTCCCGGGCAGACGCCCTGACTGGTGAAGGTACCGGTAGGTCTTCGCCTCGATGAGTACCGGACCGAGTCCGGCTGCTGCGTGCCCCCTCGCTCGCATCACCGCGGCGCGCATGGCCAGAGGATCCATCCCATCGACGATGATGCCCGGCATGTCGTGCCCAGACGCCCGGATGGCAATGTCCGGAAATCCGACCGTTTCTGCGACCGTCGTGGCCACTGAATAGAGGTTGTTCTCGACAACGAAGATCATCGGCAGAGCCATGACCCGCGAGATAGCCATGGATTCATGCAGGGCACCGATCGAAGAGGCACCATCACCGAAGAACGCAAGGGCTACACCGCCGGTCCCCCGCTGGGCAAAGCTGAACGCGGCTCCGGTGGCCATGGGGATGCCGCCTCCGACGATGGCACTCGTTCCAAGCACTCCTGCCTCGATGCTGCCGAGGTGCATGGAGCCGCCCCTCCCGCCCGCGAAACCCTGTCGCAAGCCGAGTATCTCCGCCAAGGTTTGCAGGATTGCCAAGGTGACCGGCTGCGGCGTCGCGGCCGCTCCAGCTGGATCGAAGTCGCCCAAGGCTCGCACGGCATTGGTCACCACCTGAGCAAGCACGTGATGATGCGCGCGATGGGTGGAGGCGATCTGGTCCCCGGGTTTCAGTGCAGCAATCGCTCCGATGGCAACGGCCTCCTGTCCGATGCTGGAGTGCACTGGACCATGGACAAGTGATTCGTGGTCGACTAGCCACTGCTCAAGTCTGCGGATAAGCGCCAATTCATAGAGCATGAACTGAGCCTCGGCCTTGCCCAGTCCTTCGACGGTGGCATCCACCCGCATCAGGTTGGGGTACGACTCCCAGGGCAGGTTCTGATGAGCGGTCAGATCTGGCGCGACCTCCAGCATCGAGTCAAGCCCATCCAGCCCGTTCACGAATCGAACCACGTGCGCTGAGCAACCACGCCACTGATCATCTTGATCGACTCCTTAGAAAGACCCCAGATATTGCTGGTGAGCAATGCGAGATCCGCAGCCACTGCTGCCGGATCACCAACCACAGGAAAGTTTGATGCCCACATCACGCGATCCGGCCCGAACCCCGAGACGACATCACGAACGAGTTGCTGCAATGGCCGGTGTGGTGAGTCGCAGACCATGCCCGCCCCCGAGAGCGTGATCATGACCCGCTCATCGGCCGCAAGTCGCAAAACCCCCTGTCCCCGCACCAATACGCCCTTTTCAACCGCGGGGGATCCCAGATGCGTCACCACGATTCGCCCCGGGCCGGCCGCCAGCAGTGGCAGAACCGACTCAATGGGCTCGGTACCGTCAGGGCAGAACAAGGTGACGTTCAGCCCCGCCTCGATAGCCGCTGAGGCGATCACGGGGGCGGCCGCCAACATGTCGGCGGTCATCCGTAGCCCGCGAAAGGCACCGGTTTCGATCACCGCAGTAAGGGCATCGTGGGCCCCCGGATCCGTAGTGTCGATCATGGCCACCCCGGCGAAGGCATCCGGCGCCAACTTCACGCAACTAGCTATGTAGGAGTTGTCATATTGACCGAGATGCTGAGCGAGCACCGCCCGGTCTATCCCGACAGCAGCCATCATCTCCTGAACCTCCGGGAGGGGGCGGAACTTCTCGATTCCGCAATGGGTGTAAGCATCGATGATCACGGATGGCTCGCCTTCTGCAGGAGATCTAGTGAATCCATGGCTGGAAGCACCCCGCGTGCATCAAAATCAGTTGGCTCCCGAGTCCGCAGCCCTCCGAGGATTTGCGAGTTCTGAGCCCTCAGGTCCCTGACCGAGACACCAGCGACGAGAACCTCGCCATTGACGCCGTAGAGCGTGCCACCGTCAAAGAGGTAATCACCACGGTCCGCGACCATGCGCATCTGCCAGCAAAGGGCCGATGCGTTGTAGGTGAGGGCATGGGTTACGAGCACCGAAGAATTGAGGATGAAGGACATGGAGATATCCATTGTCGTGCCGAATTCGGGATGAACTCGCCCCTGCAGCAGGGACTCATTGGTTATGCCATCGGATTCGGTCACCCACAGGCTCGCATCAACAAGATGGCACGCATGATGCCAAAGCAGATTGTCAGCCCACGTCCGCGTTCCCGTGAACCCCTCATTGTTTCGCCTGGGAATCGCGAAGAATCCAACGATCTGCGAGATGGTGTCTTCACCGGATGCAAGGAGGTTCCGCATGTATCTGATGCCGTCGAAGGACCGCATCGTATGAAGTGCAAAGAGACGTCGCCTTGTCGCATCAGCGAGTTCCACCAATTCCCGAGCATCCGCACCGCTCATGGCTATCGGAATCTCGAGGAGGACATCTTTTCCGGCCAGGATCGCTCCCCGAGCCTGCTCGGCGTGTAGGGCATTTGGGGAGCAGATGAGCACCATGCTCACCTTGGGATCTGCCAATGCATCCTCGGCCGATACGCCGAAGTGTGCAAACCCCCAGCGATCGGCAAAGAGTCTGGCGCCTTCCAGAGTCCGACCAACAGACCAGAGCGGCGCGACGCCTCCTATCTGTTCGAATGCCCCTAGGTGTGCATCGGCAATGGATCCCGGGCCGATTACCGCCAAACCGATGGGGTCGGTCACATCACTTCCAAAGTCGCGATGACCTGACCCACCTTGACCGGGTCATCTGCGAGGACGAGCACGGAATCAAGTCGTCCCGATGCCGGCGCCGGGATCTCCACCTGCGCCTTGTCTGCTTCGACGAGGAGGAGCGGCGCCCCCTCGGCCACCTCCTCGCCGATTCCTACCAGCCATTCAACGACGTAGATATCCGTTGGATCGCCACCGAAAGGAGGAAGCGTTACGTCACGTCGCATTCCTTGTCACTCCCCCGCTGCTGGAAGGCTCATACCGGTCATGGCTCCCCCATCAACGAAGAACTCCGAACCGGTTGAATAGGTGGCCTCCAAAATGAGATAACGAATCAGACGTGCCGCCTCGGGAGGATCGCCAATGCGCTGAACTGGCTGGGACTTCACCAACTCAGTCAATTCTGCATGGAAGGGTTCGGTCATCGGGGTCGAGAAGGGGCCGGGCACCACCACGTGCACGCGGATGCCATACGGGGCGAGATCAAGTGCGGCCGCCTTTGTCAGGCCTCGCACCGCCCATTTGCTCGCGACATAGGCAGCCTGATCCGCATATCCGATGATTCCGCAGGTCGATGAGATGTTGATGATGACTCCGCCATTACCAGCGTTTGCCATCGCGGCGCCAACGGTGTTGATGCCGAGGAATGGTCCGTTGAGATTGATGTCCTGAACTCGGCGCCAGTTCTCGTAGGTATCGCCGATCACCGTGCCGAATGAGTGCACGCCAGCGTTGTTAATGAGAATGGACGGCACTCCCAATTCCGTGCTCACCTCACCAACCAATGCCTGCCAGTTTGACTGATCGGTCACGTTCAAGCGCCGAAAGGTTGCTCGCTCACCGAGATGGTCGACAAGTGCCCTTCCCTCAGTCTCGAGCAAATCAGCTACCACCACTCGCGCGCCCTCTTCAACGAGCATCCGAACGTACGCCTCGCCTAGGCCTCTGGATCCACCCGTGACGATGGCGACCCTGCCTGCCAGTGGACCAGCCAACAACTCCATCTGGGGATTCATTGAACCTCCTTGACGATGGCACGAGCACTCTTGCGAGTGTCAACATGCTGCTGAGACCAAGCGCGTTCCCACCGACCATTGATGGCCGACTGTTAGCAATATAGTGGGTGGATTCCTTGCTAATGCAAACTGTCAGCAGTATCGTGGCGATGACTTGAGGCTCCGACGTACACCGAGCCCATCGACTGCAAGGAGAAACCTCGTGAGTCTTATCGATCGCGTCGCTGCTGCCCCAATCACCTGGGGTGTTGACGGGTCACCCGGATGGGGCTATTTGGTTTCCCGGGAGCGCTACGTCCGAGAGATGACCTCCCTGGGTCTGCATGCAACTGAACTCGGTCCCGACGGGTATCTGCCCTCTGACCCCGACGAACTCGACTCCTACCTCAAGGAGCACGACCTCTTGGTCGTCGGAGGCTGGGTCCCCATGGCCATGGCATTTCAAGGCATGTTCGACGAGAGTCTTGAATACCTCCGCCGGGCCTGCCGACAATTCCAGCGCGCCGGCGCCGACGTGCTCGTCCTCGGACCAGTGTGGGATTACCTGGGATACGAGAAGCGCGGAGTTCTTGATGCCGATGAGTGGGCGACATTCTTCCAAAATCTAGAACTCGTCGACACCATCGCAACCGAGCGCGGCCTGCAAACGGCTCTCCATCAGCACATCGGAACCGTGATCGAGGACCAATCCGACCTAGATCGTCTCCTCAGCAACTCCGGGGTGAAACTCTGTGTCGACACCGGGCACATGCTGTCCGCAGGAATCGATCCATTGACGGTAGTGCGAGCCGAACCATCGAGGGTTGCGCATGTACACCTCAAGGACATTTCGGTGTCGTTGGCCAACCGAATCTCGACCGGGGAGGTGAGTTTCGGGTCAGCCGTCAAGGACGGTCTCTTCCTTCCGCTGGGGACAGGCGACGTCGACCTCGCCGGAGTCATCGGAGCACTTGAAGACTCGGGCTACCGCGGCTGGTACGCCATCGAGCAGGATTGCTTCCTCACCGAGGACCCACCCGAGGGGCAAGGCCCGGTCGAGGACTGCCGCATCAGCTACCGATACCTCGTGGAACTTGCCGGCTCACGCGGATGGTCCCTGACGACTGACTTGCCCGATTAGGTCCCTGCCCCTTCTTCATAAAGTCATCCATCGGCTCCGGCCACCGGATGACGAGCGAGGCAATGCTGATCAGGCCGGCTGCGACAGCGGCGACCCAGATGATTACTGAGTCGTTCACTCCCTGAATCAGATCAAATCCCAACGGGCCGAATGAGGCCATCATCATCGTGACCGCACCGAAGGTTCCCCTGATCTCCCCAAGATGCAAGGTGCCGAAGTAGCGGGGAAGGGCCGCCAGCACATACCCGAAGATCAGACCAGTTGACAGCCCGAAGCTCAGCCCAAACAGCCACAAAGGGCCCAGTAACTCTAGGTTGAAACCCCACCAAAGGGTGAAGATGAGTTGCAACATCGAAATGACAACGATGCCGCGTAAGCGTCGCCCGTCAACTAGTGAGCTCACAATGAGAATTCCCACTGCATTGCCGACCATCTGCGGTACAAGACTGCGCGCTGCATCCTGAGCAGTCGCTCCCTGTTCGATAAAGATTGTGGCCTCGTGGAAGAGATAGCCCGTGCAAAGGATTGCAGCCAGCGACCCGGCCGCCAACATCACGAGTGCGAATGGCGTCCGATATGCCTCGGAGGCTCGAACCCCGGTTCGACCTTCATCCACCGACGGGGATTGCCCATGCGAACCCGTCGCCGAAGGCGGCACGCCATCGGGGTGCTGATGAAGTTCCTCCGGGGAGTCAACAATCCCCCAGATGATCATCGGGGTGATGACGAGCAGGGTGAGCGTTGCGAGCACGAGAAAGCTCTCTGCCACACCCACATGCTCAATCAGCACACTGATGCCAAAGGCCAGGCAGGAGAGTAGGGCTGATCCGACTCCGATAAGTATTCCTAGGACAAGTCCCCTTCGCCGACTGAACCACCAGGCCACCAGAACGGAGGCTCCGAGCCACAGCACGATACTCCCGATAAGACGAACGGCGAGTAGTGCTCCCATGGCAGCCGCCTTGCTGGGAACCAGAGCGAGCACAGCGAAAGCTCCGGCGTAGGCCAAGCTCGCGATGATGAGAATTCGTCGAGCTCCCCGACGATCAAGGAGGCGACCGACATACGGCATGAGCAGGGCTCCACCGAAGGCGCCAACAAGGAAGATCAGCGCAATGTCATGCGATCCCAAGTCCATCTGCTTTGTCAGAGGAAGGACTAAGACCGAGAAACCCTGAGTCTGGGCCATTGCTGTCCAGGCGAAGATCACGATCGCCATAACCAGAATCCACCAGCCATAGAAGCGTCCGGCGCCTCGTGACCCTCGCCGCGCCGGCACGTCGGTCTGCGGGCGGGGCCACTCCCCCATCATGGAGACCAGATCACCGGCACCTTCGCATACGCCTGCCCGCTTGCCTCCGGGCCGGCACCTAGGTAGCCGCCATCGACGTTGAGCTCTGCTCCGGTGATGAAGGTGGCCCGCTCTGACAATAGGAAACAAATGGCGTCAGCGATCTCGCTGGGTTCAGCCATCCGCCCGAGGTACTGGAACTCTGAGGCGAATTCATCTGCTCGTTCCCTAGAGCCGTACCGGCGCTCGATATTGCGACTCCATGTCCACCCAGGCAAGACCGCGTTCACGCGGATTCCATCACCGGCCAGAGCCTGAGCCGCATTCCTGGAGAGCCCAAGAAGTGCAGCCTTCGTTGTCGGGTAAAGCAATCGGTTCGGTTGGGATCGACGACCGCTGATCGACGAGACGATCACAACCGAGCCGCCACCGAGCGCCCGCATGTGCGGCGCGCACAATCCCAGAAGTCGTGCGACGGAAATGACGTTTATGTCCATAATCGTTCGCCAGTCATCCCAGGTGGCATCCAGCGCAGGGTCAGCAAAAATCGCTGCGGATGTCACCAGGCCGTTGATCCCGCCAAACCCTTGCAGCCCCTGCTCAACAACCCGGATCAGGTACGCATCATCTCGAACGTCACCGGCCACCACCACCAAGGAATCGGCTGCCCCAAAGGACTCAAGGAAATGAGCGTTCTCCTCGGTGTCACATGCCACAACGCGCGCACCCCCGTCGAGCAACTCTGTCACCGTCGCCATCCCGATGAGCGACGCCGCACCAGTGACGACCACCACGCGACTTGCGAATGCGCCATCTCCCATAGGCATGCGTTTGACGCCGTCAATCCCGGGAGTCAATGATTCAGGCAAGTCGCTGGTGCTTCTTCTCGGCGTCCAGCGCTTCTCGCGCCACGCGCACGTCGGCACGCTCACTCACCTCAGGCACCCCAACCTCCCACCACGAACTTCCCTCCAGCCATGAGTACGCCTGCACCGGGATGATCAAGCCATAACTGCGATCACAGGCCCTTGCTCGCTCGAATGCCGCTGGAAGATCACTGATTGAAGCAACGACCTCGCCCTCGGCGCCCATTGAAGTGATGTGCTGCAGGAAGTCGACTCGCGTATCGCGCACGCGCCTGCTCGAGGCAAAAAGGTTGTTGAACTCAGCGCCGCCAGTACTCACCTGCAATCGGTTGATGACAGCAAAACCACCGTTATCGCAGACGATAAAAATCACCTTGTGACCGCTCAGCACAGTGCTGTAGACATCTGAGTTGCCCATGAGGTACGAGCCATCCCCCATGAACGCGAGGACCTCACCCCCCTTGGACCGAGCATCTTCGGCTAGGGCCATGCTCGCACCCCACGCCCCGGCAACCTCGTAACCCATCGTCGAGAACCCCCACTCGGAATCAAATGAGTTCGGGGCAAGGCAATCCCATGCCATCGTGAGTTCACCGAGGATCCCACCGGCAGCACACACCACGTAATCCTCCGGTCTGGCCAGAGCGTTACAGCCTTGAATCACCTGGCCATAAGACGGGGGGTCCAGATCCGTGCGCTCCATCCAGCCGCCGAGGTATCCGGCCCAATCGGCTACGTGCCCTTGCGCGCCCGTCATCCACGATTCTGGAGCGAGGTAGTCATCGAGACCCGCATCCAGCGCTTCGATGCACGTGAGGGCGTCGCCAATGACTGCGCAGTCAGTGCGCTTCATGGCGTCCCATCGGTTGGTGTTCACCAGGATGAATCGCGCATCGGGATCTCGGAACAATGCCCACGATCCGGTCGTGAAATCCTGCAACCGGGTCCCGATGGCCACAATGACATCGGCCTCCTCAGCCACTTTATTGGCGGATGAAGCACCGATGATCCCGATGGTGCCGACAGAATTGGGGTGCGAGCCAACAACGGTTGACTTGCCCGCGGCGGTCTCAGCGATAGGAATCCCGCGCCGCTCTGCAAGATCTGCCAGGGCGGCATTGGCTCCCGAATATCTCACCCCGCCGCCTGCGATGATGAGGGGTCGCTTGGCCTGCTTAAGGAGCCCAATCGCACTCTCGATATCACGGGGGTCGGGTGCTGGTCGCCGAATGTAGTGCATGCGCGTCTCGAAGAAACTCGCTGGGAAATCGAAGGCCTCCGCCTGAACGTCCTGGGGAAGGGCGAAGAAGGCTGGCCCGCAACTGGCTGGATCGAGCATGGTGGCGAGTGCCTGCGGGAGTGATCGAATGATCTGCTCCGGCCTGCTGATGCGATCCCAGTAGCGGACGATCGGCTTGAAGGCATCGCAAATGGAAACGGTTGGATCGGTGAAGGTCTCGATCTGTTGAAGTACCGGGTCGACCGCCCGGTGGGCGAAGTAGTCACCGCACAGCATGAGCAGGGGCAACCGGTTCACCGAAGCCACTGCAGCAGCCGTCAGCAGGTTGCTACAGCCAGGACCGACAGAGGTGGTCGACACCATGATTTGCTTGCGTAATCGGGCCTTCGTAAAGGCCACGGCCGCGAGGGTCATGTATTGCTCATTTTGGCCACGCCAGGTCGGAAATTGCTCCTGTACGGGCTCTAGAGCCTCGGCGAGAGCCGTGACATTACCGTGACCGAAGATTCCGAACGCTCCGGCGAACACCGGAGCCTCCTGACCATCGATGACGGTGCGCTGAGCCAGCAACCACTGAACGATCGCCTGATCAGTGGTGAGCCGAACTGTTTGCATTCATCCTCCTCTAGTAGAGGCCCCCGGCGGAGTTCGCCACCTCGTCGCGTGCCTTCGCCACCTCCTCGGTATAGGCCGCATGCAGCCACACCGAGTCACTCCCGATTGAGCACATTTGGTATCCCAGTGCGATCTTCTCGCGGCAATCGACGCCCGACGTCGTATGGATTGCCGGGATCTTCCCCTGACCAACACACCCGTCGCGGATTCGCCGAAGCAATGCATCAAGTTCGACCGAAGGCTTCCCTACCGAGAGGCCATGGCTCAGTGCCAGATCAGCCGGCCCCACATACACGCCATCGACACCCTCAACCGCCAAGATGCTGTCCAGATTGGACATCGACTGACGAGTCTCAATTTGAACCAGACACATGATCTGGATGTTCACCCACACCGGATCGGTTCCAAGATTGAGTTTGGATCGGATCGGGCCGAAACTCCGCTCACCCAGCGGTGGATACCTGCAACAGTCGACTGCGATCCGTGCCAGTTCCGGGGAGTTGACCATGGGAAATATAAGGCCCAAGGCCCCTGCATCCAGGGCTCGCTGGGCCATACCGTAATCGCCAAAGGGGATGCGCACGAGGGGGACGGCTCCGGCAAGGCTGATCGCCTGCAGCATGGAGACAAGGTCCGAGTAACCGGTCAGACCATGCTGCAGGTCGATCACCGCATAATCAACGCCACTACTTGCGACCAATTCGGCCGCGAAGGAAGTCGGCAATGTGCACCAACCACCGAGGAGAAGTTCCGATCCCTCAATTCGGGACCGGAGGGGATTGCGCGCTGGGGCAGACATCGACCTGCGTACTCCAACCCATAGACGGATCACTCCCAATTTCCAGAGTGATGACCACCCTTTCAGTCGGACAAGTGATTGTCAACAGTCTACACTTTTGCCCTTAGGCTTTTTTCGTCTCCGGAAACGGCTCAGTTGCCCGCCATCTGGCCCTTCGGTAATGCTCGGCTATAGCCTCCGTTGCGGCGTCGGCATCCCCTGCGACGATTGCGTCGAAAATCGCATGGTGCACCGCCCGCATGTCTTTCCACCCGACGAGAGGCCACCTACTTGGGTCGATGGCACGCACATGGTGGCGATTCTGCGAGAGCATCTGCCGGTAGATCGCGGTGTAACGAGAGTTTCCGGCAAGATCCACCAGCGCCTGGTGAAAGTCCAGATCATGGTTACGAGCGGCCTCAAGTTGCCCCTGATCCTTCTCCTTGTCGATCTTGTTCAATAGATCGCTCAGGCGACGTAGCTCAGTTTGGGTTACCCCCTCCCCTAGGTTGCACACATCCATCGCCGAGAAGGTCTCAATCGCCTCGCGCACACTGAGGACCTCCTCAAGGTCCACGATGGAAGTGCTGCCAACGACCGTGCCATGACGACGGGTACTCACGACGATGCCTTCGTTCTCGAGCGCCATCAAGGCCTCACGGATAGGACCTCTGCTCACCCCCCATCGCTCAGCCAACTCGGCGGTAATGAGCCTGGTTCCAGGTCCCCTCTCTCCGGTAAGGATCGAACTCCTCAGCTCGTCTGCAATCTGCTCCCACAAGTGACGTTGCTTGATAGGGCTGACATTGCGTGCCTGTGCCATTGATATCTCCCGCGACATTGCGGCCGGACTATTGCTGTCCGCCATCCAGTAGAGCCAATTATGGTCCAAAGAATGGAACTAAGCCCGGCGCAGGTTTGAGCAATCGCCGTTGGCCATCACAGATCTGCCAATCGGACCAAATGCTCGGCCGGGCGCCCGTCTAGGGCGCGGCGCACATTCACCGCCGTGATTTGCGCACGCCTTTGCATGGTGGCACGCGTTGCCGCGGCCCAGTGCGGGGTAACGACGACGTTCGACATGCTCAGGAGGGGGCTATCCAGGGGCAAGGGCTCTACCTCGAACACATCCAGACCCGCGCCACCGAGATCTCCCCGCGTCAGGGCATCCACGAGCGCAGGCTCATCGATGAGTTGCCCTCGCGCCACATTCACCACGATCGCTCCGGCCTTCAGCGCCTCGAACG
>CAMAWO010000007.1 GCA_945861925.1 Bifidobacterium breve
CAGCCGAACGCCTCGCGCACCGGGCATGCAACACACGCAAGGGCAAAGTTCAGCCTGTCGTTCCGTGGTCTCCCCAACTCTTCGTCGTCGACCCTGCACCCATCGTCGCCACCGTCGAGCGGCTCACCCGCAAGGGCGGTCAAGAGGCGGTGGCTCGCTGCCCGAGTCAGGGTGATGCCGACGAGGCTGCCGTGTGGCTCCTTGACCGACTGTCGAGACTGGCACCCGATCTGGCAGTCACAACCCGCGTTGAGCCGGGTGGGGGCCAGTTCCTGCTGCTTCTTCGCGCGGGCTAAGGATTCTCAGTTCAGTGCGAACGTGCGATTCGACTGGTCAGTGATCCCGGGGAAGACGACGCGGACCTTCGTGAAGACCTTCGTGCCGTTGACGGTCTTCGGGGCTGACAGGGTGACGTTCGACTTGTAGCGATGGAACATCCCTGCCACGCAGGTCGGCGAGCAGTCGTTCTCGGAGAAGATCCCGGTTGCTTTGGCGGTCGATTTGCCCCAGCTACTCCATTTGAGTGTCTCGAGCGCAATGTTCGCGTCTGCGCAGGAGAGGACGAGTCCGGTGGGCTTCGCGGATACCTCACCGCAGTCGCTCACCTTGGGTAGCGCCGGCGCAGCACTCGCCGCGACGGGGAGTGCGAGGCTTCCGGCAGACATGATGACGATGGCGGCACTGGCAGTGATCATCCGGGTGATCATGGGGGTCCAATCTGAGTTTGCGTATCGGTTCGATGAATATTCGCGTCTTGCTTGACGAAGCCCACGCGAATTCATCCATGCTAACCCAGCGATGGATGCGCTGAACCAGCCAATCTCAACGCCGGCCCAATGTTGACGGGTCGTTTCCCTTATTTCAGAAGGGTGAGGACGTGGCGGTAGGTCCCTTCGATCGAGCGCGTCGTGGTCACCTCGCCCCGGGCCCCGAGGTACTTGCCCGTGCCACCGACAATGGCGATGCGATGAGGAACCGACACAACAAGGTACTGCTCCGTCTTCGGATAGAGCCCCATGCCACTGGCGACAATTTGTCCATCGCTCAGGTAAAAGACCACGTTTCGCATGCGCTTTTCGATGTCGACGCCCGCGGACTCGACGACGGATGTTATGACGACGTGGAGCGTGCCGACTGGCTTGCCCTTACTTGATCGCAGGACGGCGTCGTGAACCGACACAGTGGCGACCCCGGGACCTAGGTCGGGGGTTGTTGAGCTTTTGAGAATGTCGTTCAGCAGCACGAGGGTGGTTGCCCCGGCAGGGGTGTCTGCTGCGATCGCTGGGGTTCCCTGCGCGAGGGCGGCCATGGTGATGAGGGCACTTGCTATGGCGATCATTCGACCTACGCGCACGAAAGACTCCTAGATTTGCGATTCAGGGGGAGGTTCCTCTGGGGATGTGTTGAGGGTAGCGGTGAACGAGGACGTTCGCAAGGGCAGCGACAATGCGCGGAAACTGAAGCGCAAGGTGTGCGGAAACAGTAGTCTTAGAAGTGCGGAAATGGTAGTGTTTAATCGTGAATCACCCGCCGTCGACCGCGTTCACGAGCGGCTACGTTCGCAGGATCGTCGACGAGTTGCTCGACGAGTTGCTCCCCCAACTGCCGGCAATCCTGCTGGACGGGCCAAAGGCGGTCGGCAAGACCGCCACCGCAACCAGGTGGGCTCGCACGGTCCACGACCTCGGCGATCCTGGCCCGCGGGCCACCGCCCGGGCCGATCCGAGAACAGTGCTGCATGGTACAAAACCTATACTCATTGACGAGTGGCAGCGAGTCGAGGCCACGTGGGACACCGTCAAGGCGGCGGTCGATCGCGACTTCAGTGGAGGCCAGTATCTCCTCGCGGGCTCTGCCGCTGCCCCGTCCCCCGATGGACACCACTCTGGAGCGGGACGGATCACGCCTGTGCGGATGCGCCCATTGACGCTTGCGGAGCGTTCCGTCTGCACGCCAACGGTTTCCTTGGCCGACCTGCTCACCGGCGCGCGAGCGCCCATAACGGGCAGGTGTGACCTGCGACTTGTTGAGTACACCGAACAGATCGTCGGTTCAGGGTTCCCAGCCCTGCAGCACCTGACACCCCGCGCGCGCAGCATCGCACTCGACGGCTACCTAGCCCGGATCGTCGACTCCGATCTCGAAGAGGCTGGGCTGCGAGTGAGGCGGCCGGCAACTGTCGCGGCTTGGCTCCGCGCCTACGCCGCCGCGACGTCAACGACGGCATCTTGGGAAACCATCCGAGGGGCGGCTACCTCCGGTGCCGCTCAGGTTCCGGCACGCTCGACGACCCTGCCGTACGTCGATGCGCTCACGCGACTGCGAATCCTTGACGAGGTGCCCGCGTGGACGCCGACGTTCAACCACCTCAGCCGGGTGGGCCAGGCACCGAAGCACCACCTTGCTGATCCAGCCCTCGCCGCACGTCTCACCGGCATGACCGTCTCACGACTCTTGGACGGCGATGGGCCCGCCGCAATTCCGCGCGACGGCGTCTTCCTTGGGGCTCTCTTCGAGTCCCTCGCGACATTGTGCGTGCGGGTGTACGCCCAGGCCGGCGATGCGCAGACCGCGCACCTGCGCGCGCACGATGGGCGCCGGGAGATCGACCTGATCGTGATCCGCGACGACGGCAAGGGCCTCGCCTTGGAGGTTAAACTCGCGGCCGTCGTCGACGACCACGACGTACGGCACCTGCGCTGGCTCCGCGATGAACTCGGCGACCAAGTCCTTGATCAGGTGATCCTCACCACGGGGGAGCAGGCATACCGTCGCCCCGACGGCATCGCGGTCATTCCACTCGGGCTGCTCGGGCCCTAGCGAGCCAATGCCTCGCGATCTCTATCACGCGCGGCATGGAGTTTCATGACAAATACTTGGTTGACTGGGCCACCGAGGGCGAGTCAACGTGGGTGGCCTTTGAGGGTGAAACAACGAGCGATCTCGAGAGTGTCCGGAGTGAAGGCGCTCGCGGCGGAGATGACCCAACGAGGTGAGAGTCCGTGTTGGCGACCATTCGGAGCGGGTTCCGCCACAGGCTGTCGGCAGTCATGTTGATCCCGCGACTAGCCAGTTGTGGCGGCGTCAACTCCATAGCTCGTTGCCGCATCCTGGGTGTTCCGGGGCTGGCCCAGCGATGTGTGAGCGGTGGGACGTGACGCGTCCAGGAAGGCCGAGCGATCCCTGCGTCATCGCACGCCTTCTCGGCGATTCCGGCCAGTAAATTGTCCATGAAGTCCGATCCGGATGGTTCCGGCATTTGTGCAGTGCTGGGGGCAACAGCATCAGGATTCAGTGTCAGGTAATCGAGAAATCCGCGAATGTGTGTCCACTCCGGGCGGTCCTGACCGCTGGGATCGGTGGCCCAAGCTTGGGTCAGGTCGCCAAGCTGAGGGCTTCGCAATGATCGTCCTGTCAATTGAAGTTCACACCCAGCAGACAGGAGGAGGCGCTCAAGCATGCCAATCGTCGGATCCACCTTATGAGCATGCACGTAAGCAACGTATACCGTCCACTCGTCATTTCGTGTTCGTTTGCTTGACGACGTAGGGAACGAAGCCGTACTCGAGCCCGGCGGGAGGCGTGACGAGAAGGCCGGGGTCCAGGCTGACGAGGGCACCTTCCTTGGGAGGTGCCATGAACGAGGTGCCGCTGGCCCAAGCACGCTGCATGCGCACGATGTTCCGCTGCATGACCGTGGCCTGACTCTGCGTCAGATTGAGTCGCTGGAGGGCGGGCTGGTCGACGAACCGATACCAGCGGTAGGTGACCGTGGAGCCGTCGAGAAGTCGGGTGGTGTAGTCGCGGGACGAGGCTTTACTCGCGCTCCACCAGGACGGACTCGAATAGGTGAATGCCGGATCCGGTGAGTACTCGAAGGTTGCAGTAGCGAGGGCGCTCGGCACGGCTGACTCGGGCACAGCGACTCTCGTCCGGCCCACCTTCTTGAAGGTGCCCGGCAGATGTCCGATCCCTTGCTGATCTGCCCACTGCAGGCCGTAGGCACTTCCGCCGTCGAACGACTGGAGCGTCACGGTGCTGAGCAGGTCTGGAAGCCTGTCGCCCTCCTGATAAAACGTCTGGCCACCCGTGGTGAAGAGCTCGGGCGAGGCACCGGACTCGTCAAAGTCCATGGGTATTAAGCCCTTCCCGGCCATCCACGCGGACAGTCGATTCCCGATCGCGCCCGCTGAGTGGGCTTGGGCATCGCGAGTGAAGATGGTCCGGCCCTTCGAGTCGATCGGGAAGGCGGTGGGGGGTACCTTCGTGAAGACCGTGCCCGTCGCGTCCGTCTGCGTCATGAAGGGCACGCTGTTCCACTCGGAGGCGAAGCTATCGACGAAGCCCTCGGTTGTGTCGAGCCCAAGGCCTTTGAGAGTGGGGGTGCCGTCGGTGACTGCCGACCAGGCCTGCGGGAGCCAGTAGGTCACCGGGCCGTTGAAGTTATCGGCGTTGATGAAGAGCGTCCAAGCCCGGCTTCCCGATGAGCCGGCGCCAATTGATCGTCCGGGTGCAGGGAGCGGCAGGCTCATCCAAGCGGTTCCGAGATATCCCCCCGATGATGCGGGGGTCAGCGGCATGCCGTCGGGGGGCACGAGGAGGCGGTTGCTGAACTGGACGAGGGCTGTCTCACTGCGGCGCACCGGCCGCGTGTCGTCGAACGTCCAGCCGGGCGACGAGTACAGGGTGTTGTAGCAGTCAGGGGTGCCGTTCATGGCGTACTTGGGCATGACGGTGCGAAATTTCGTGCTGGCCCACCAGCCAAGGCTTCCCTCGATGGTCTGGAAGTACCCCCACCAACTGCCCTTTCGCATGTCGTCGAACTTGGATTTCGCGCAGAAGGCTCGCTGGACGCTGGGGGGCTGGTTCACGTTGTTAGGTGAGATCCAGGTGGAGCTCAACCCGATCTGGAGTCCGTCGATAGGTTGGGAGAGCAGGGGCCATGCCTGCGAGTACCAACTGAAGCCCTCTCGGTAGCCCGGCGGACTATCAGCTGTGTCGGCTGAGAAGTAAGCGTTGCAGGAGGAGTCCTCACACGTTGAAAAGGCGCCCCCGGACGAATACTCGACCGGTGCGGGCGCAGCCTCGGCGCGCCCGCTGCCCAAGGCGCCCGGCAGGATCGTAGCCAAGACCAAGGCCCCCGCAGTTGACCGCATGCGCATGGTAAGAGCCTAGATCCACTCCGATAGATCGCTCGCTGGCCGGGGTGGCGGGATTCGCGACCTTGACGTGGTCCCACACGTGCCGAACGACAATCCGTTCTCCGAATCACAGTTCAACACGATGAAGTACCGGCCAAACTTCCCCAAGACGTTCGACGCAATTGAGCAAGGAAGCGAGTTCGGCCAACACATTCTCGCTTCATCATTCCGATGATCGCGATCGACGTCACATTCAAACGCCAGATCGTGAACGGGCGCACCGATGGCCCGGGAGTTAGGAGGGCAGGGTCTGGTATTCGTAGCCATTGCGGATGGTGCCAAACATCGAATTGATGGTCCGGTCCCGCCATGGCCACATGGTGTCCTTCGCGTTCCAACCGAATGGCGCGCCGGACAGCTGGTAGTACCGCAGGCGGTCGCGCTCCCAAGCAGCAAATATGCGATCGACGTTCGCGTGGTGGAGGAAGAAGATCGGATCGTTGGGAGAGGTGTTGTAGCCCATCGTTCCCTGATGATCGACACCCTTGGCGTCGGTCCAGACTCCGGCTACCCAGATATGTATCGCGTTGTGCATGGCGTGCGGGGATCCGCTGGCCTGGCCTTGGTAGATCCAGCCCTCGTTGCAGGTGGCCGGCTTGGCTTCGCGCCAGCCTTCAAGCATGTTGCGGAATGAGGCATCGATCTCAGACCGGGCATTGTAGGGATTGGCGTCGTAGTGCGTCGCATGGAGTGCATGGGAAACGTCGATCGCCTTGGGTCGATAGACACGCTTGCCCAGGAAATTGCCGAAGTTGCGCTGGATGTAGTCGGTCTGGATTGCTGACGCCTTCTGCACGGAGATTGGGTCGAGGATGTCAAGGTGCCATGACCCTTTCGCGAATGGTCCGGTAGTGAGTGCGTAGCCCTGGGCGGGGTCGCCGTTGCCGCCCATGAAGTCGGCGGTGAAGACTGCTGCGGTTGATGCCTGGTCGGTCCAGTCCCAGTAGGGCACCGTCATGGTCGGGTCGCCGCTCACCTCCTGCAGCATGTCCTCGAATTTGAGCAGCAACTCGCGATGCCACGGCAGGAACGTTGGAGAAAAGTGCGCCGCGCCTGCCCAATTGCCCCGCTGGTTCCAGCCGATTTCGCAGCTAAAGGCCTCACGGTGCCATGCGACAAACCTGTCGTAGTAGCTGTGCGTCGGGTCGAGCGGGTCGGGCGTCGCCTTCGCCTTGAGCACGGCCGAGATGAAGGCGGATCTCTCGGCCAAGCTGAGGTCTTTGACGTCCCTACGCATGAGGGCCGTCGTTGTGTCGGTCCTGGCGAAGCTCAGTTCCTCCCCCGAGCCCGCGGGCGCTGCCACACCTTGGGATGCGGTCGAGATGGTGAGAGCTGACGCCAACGCCAGCGCCCATGTGGCTACCTTGCCGAATGAAAGACGCATGTTGTGATCTTAGGCGGCGCGGATGACGAATGTGACTCTCGCCTGTGCACCCTTTGCAGGCACCTGAAGTTCTCGGCCCGGTGCTCAGTTGAGGGGGATAAATTGTCAATTGACGCGGGTGTGCTCCCGAGATGGGAAACCGCGCTCGCACTCGTGTCAGCGCAGTTAAACGTGAGTGACGCCCCCAATGAGATGCGTATCGACGAGGGGACTGGGATCCACACCCGATCTCAATCGTGTCGGCGAAGGGTGCCTGGCCCAGGGATGTCGACTATCGGGATCTGCTGGATCTGTGGTGAAATGCCCTGAAACCCTTGGGCAGTCCTGCGAGGCGGCCACGCGCTCGGTCTTGCGCAGGCCGATAGTGGACCATTGAGGAATGGTCATTTGATCAGTCGCTCGGGGTCCCTGCTCAAGCGCGGGGGATGAGGTCCTCGCCCACCTGAAGTCCCGGGATCCTACCTGGCCCCTCACGTACTTGGCCCTACCGACTGAGATGGACACACTGCTGCGGCAGTCCCTCGGGTGCTTTCGCAGTCGACGCTGAGCGTCTCGCGTGCCAACCACGCATCACTGAACACGATCGACGAAGGCGTGAGCAATGGATACGTCGCCTCGATCCGCGAACTCAGGCGGACAAGCGAAGGTGCGACCCCCGGGCGGTCCACTCGTCATGTAGAGATCACCTTGCCCGAGGGCATGACCTACGAGACTGGCGACCACCTGATCGTCCACTCCTACAACCATCGGCCCGTTGTTGACCGGGCGCTCGACGTACTCGGCATTGAAGCCGGCGCCATGATCGAGATAACGGCCGAGGATTCAGTGGGCACATGGCTGCCCACCGGGGTTCCGGTCGATGCGAGGTTCCTGTTCGAGGGGTTCATTGACTTCGGGCAGCCGATGTCGGTTCGGCAGATGCCAGTCTTGGCTCAGGCGCTCAGCGGCCCGGCCTCTGCCACCGTATCCGCCCTCGGGGCATTGTCTCCCGAGGACTTCGATGCTCGGGTCTTCGATCGGCGACTGACACTGCTCGACCTCCTCACCGAACTCGGCGAGCCGGCCATCCCGCTCGAGGTGGCGCTCAGCCTGCTGAGCCCGCTCGAGCGCCGCCGGTACTCGATCTCATCCTCGCCGCTCGACGAGCCTAAGGTCGCGAGCATCACGGTGGGAGTGGTTCGAGGGCCAGCGCTCTCGGGGCATGGCACGTTCCGCGGCGTGGCATCGACCTACCTTGCCGGGGTCGAGGCCGGGCAAGTGGTCAAGGTGGCCGTCGCATCCTCTGGTGGGTTCCAGCCACCGGACGACGCCTCGGTCCCCATCATCATGATCGGAGCAGGGACCGGCATCGCACCCTTCCGCGGCTTTGCCCAGCACCGTGCTGGCCAGCGAGCGCAGGGCCATGCCCTCGGCGAGGCGCTCCTCCTCGCAGGCTGCCGGCGAAACGATGAGGACCGCCTCTACCTCGACGAGTGGGAGGCCCACGAGCGCGATGGCGTCGTCGAAGTCCAGTGGGCGTTCTCCCGTGAACCTGTCATCGGTGCCGCTGGCAACCCCAGGGGGGAGATTTCGAAGGCCTACGTGCAGGATCTCGTCACCACGATCCGCCCACGCATCGATGAACTGCTGAGTCGTGGGGCGATCATCTACATCTGCGGTGATGCCTCGGGCATGGCGGCCGGGGTGCGGGCCAGCCTCGGTGACGACATTGTCGACGATCTTCGTTCACGCGGCCAGTACATGGAGGATGTCTGGAGCAGTACCTTTTCGCACGCGTGAATCCGCGGCCCAGGCTCGTGAAGTCCTCGACCGATGCGAAGCGAGGAAGATTCGCGGAACGCGCCTCGCGCACGGCCGCGAGCCCAAACGCACGGCGCCACCCGGCTTGAGTGCGAAGAGCCGGAGAGGAGCGCCATCAGGGGACGCAGGTCGGCATCCGCTGCGGTGTAGCCGACATCGAGGAGAATTCCGTACTCCGACACCCTGTGCAGAACGCTGTCGAATGACGGGCCCGCTCCAGGCCCGTAGTACAAATCCCGCATGGCGTTCGCGTGTTCGACCCGAAGTCGCGGGATCACATGGGAGCGCGGATAAAATGCGGGGCTCGCGGCGAACCCGCCACGAGGAATCGGCAGGTCGCCGCCGAACCTCACCGACTGGGCCAGGCAGTCCGTGATAGTGGCGTCCAAGTCATCGCGTGCGAAGAAGCCGCGAACGTCCTCTCGCCCAAGCAAGGCCCAGATGTCGTAGTACTGGCGACCGATGCGCGTCCAAGAGTGCTCCTTGTGGTGGTCCGGCGACATGCTCGCGAACGTGTTGACCCGAAGAAGCTTCTCCACGAGCGTGCGACCCGGATGGAGCATGCGCACGGAGAACGCTGCCAGGTCCGGGAACTCGCTGACATTGACGGTGGCGCTGAGTTGCCGCGCGAGAAGTGACGTGACCTCCCGCGGCTCATTCGGGTCGTGTCCAGTGCTCTGCCCGAGCTCGAGCAGAATCGACGACGGGTCCGCGACAGCCGTCCCGGTTGACGCTCGAGCGACCACCGGGATCGACAGGTTCACCTTGTACCCACGGGTGCCCTCACGAGGCTCGACAGCCGGGCGCCTAGCCGACGCCGGCCTACCGAGCGAACCTGGCTTGCCGGAATGCCTCCCATCGGTGAGGGTGCCTCCGGTTGCGGTTTGCGCTGCCTCGCACAAAGTTTTGAGGAACTTCGGTCCTGCTTTGCCGCCGCCAATCGACCCGGTGACGATGAGGTCAAGGTCTTCGGAAAATCGAGCGACGATCCCCATCTTCTCCAGGCTCGTTCCACCTTTGAACACTGTGACCCCCGGGTGTGCCGCTTCCATCGCCCGCAGTGCCTGGCACACCCAGTAGTCCTTCTCGACCGCCAAAGCAGGGATGCCGAGGTTCTGGGCTGCCCGGGCCACGGTCGGCTAAAAGATGCTCGCGTTCGCCTCACGCCACGTCGGCAAGGGATCGGGACTCATGCCGAGAGGAACACGAGCGCCGCGACGCGGGTACGCGGATCGACATCCGGCACCTGGTCGGACAGATCGCGACGCCCGGCAGCGGACAACAGAGCAGCCAGTCGAGCCCGAACACCGCCCGGCTCCGTCGGTGACGCCAGAGCCAGTCGCTCCGCCATGGCGCCGTCAGCCTCGAGCATTCCCCGCAGTCGTGCCCACCCCTGGGACGCCGGCACTTCGACGACGGACTCCCAATCGCCGAGCGTCTCCAGTAGTGCCACGTCTACCGGCGTGAGGCGAGCCTTCGCACGGGCCGTCCGCGTGGGGCGCGACACGAACCTGACCAGTCCCGTCGACTCCGGTGCACGCGCGGGAACAGCAACGTGCGCCCGGCGGGGAACCTGCGTTGACAGCCGTAGGGCGTTGGCGGCGGACAGCCCGGCAGGACCCACAGCGCTCGAGCCAACGAGTTCGCGAACCAGAGCGTCAGGATGCGGCGGGCTCATGCCCAAAGGTGTCTGCACGCCGCGCCAGTACAAGCCCTTGCGGACGCGCATGAGCTCACTGCGCACCGCCAGATCCGTGAGCAGATGCTGCGACGCCGACGCAGATGAGCCCGGAAAGTCGGTGAAGCGCCAGAATCGGTTCGAGCTTCGCAGCACACGGACGGTCGACCGCCACTGCTGCGTGTGCTCGTGCTTAACAGTTCGACGTCTGAGTTTGGCCGTGCTCGTTGTCATGGCATCCTCACATTCAGGCACGAGTTGCTGCAGCAATTCGCTACATGTTACTGCACTGTCGCTGCTCAGCCCCCCAGCAGCCGGGCGTCCGGGCTTCTCGTCGCCGTGACCTGATCATGCAATGGCGGCCGCTCCGCGCTTGGCCTATGTGCCGGCGCGTGAGCCGCTTCGCGTAGCAGGACGCCGTCCTTATCGGGGCACTGGGTGTGTCAACCGTCGATGTCGTTCATGAGGTCAGAGTTCACGATGACGAACTCCCGCCCAGCGCCGGAGGCCGGTGAGGGTCCGCCTACTCGTAGTGGTAGCGGCAGGCGGCTATGCGGATTTCGGCACCGGTCACTTTGTAGATCAGTCGGTGCTCGTCAGTAATGCGTCGAGACCAGTAGCCGTGGAATCCGTGCTTGAGAGCCTCGGGCTTGCCGATGCCGACGTTCGGCTCACCAAGGGATCCGGCGCGGGCGATGTCGCTCAGCAGGGCATGTACGCGTGTGAGCACTCGCCGGTCCTGTTCCTGCCAGTAGGTGTAGTCGGACCAGGCGTGCTCATCCCATACGAATCTCACTCAGCGAGGGCGTGATGGCTGCCACCGCCGGATTCCAGTCGTTCGATAGACCCGAGCAGTCGGCGCGCACGCGCTCAGGCCCCTCGAGGGTGATCCCGTGAGCATCCATGGGCTGCTCTTCGACGCGAGCCAGTTCACCGGGGCCGGCATCCAACGACCCCAGGCCCTGCTCGTGATGGCCGCGCGTTTTCCGGATCTCGCGATTCATTACGACGGGATCGCCTACTCACTCATGCTGAAGAACGCAGGCTGGATCCAGGCCGCCATCCAAGGTGCGGCAACCGCGATGGGCCTGGGCTCGGTGCCGATTGGAACTGGCGATGCCGTCGCCTTCGAGCGGGCGACAGGGCTGGATCGCTACCGGCATGGATCCACCGGCGAGATCGCAATCAGCGTCCCTCGGGTCCAGTCCTCGTAGCCGGGGTTCACGCACCACATCTGCACCGCTTCGTGGTGGCTGAGAGCGGCGTGGCCGTCCTGTCAACAACATTGGACAGCCTAAGGCCGAACCTTTCCTCTGGCCCCGGGCTGATCAAGGCATTTTGTACGGAACACCAGGTTGTAATTCACGCATGGCGATGACGGGGCTTGACTCCCCACGCCGGGGCGGCTCAGGGTGACTGCGTTGCGAGAGGTGGACGACGATGACGACATCGTGTTCATCGACGATTATGGCTGAGCCCGGGATCGCGATGGATCACGTGACGTTGTTCCAATGAGTGCCCCGGTGGGTCGGCAGGCCAACCCCCGCGCCGAGCAACAAGGCCTGGACACTAGTTCTCCGATGCGTACGCTATAGTGTACACATGAGCAGGAGGGACAATTCACTGGGCGTCACGGACGTCCCCATCAGCAGCTTCAAGGCTGGGTCGCACGGCATGGCCCGAATAGGTCATCGTGGGCTCCGGGAGCACCTCTCGCCTGTGTTGGCCGAAGTGGAGAAGCTAGGCGGGGCGGTAGAAATCACCAACGGTTCACGCCGCGAGGCCGTCGTCGTTGCCTATGACGTCTTCCTCAATCTCGTGTCGGCCGCACAGGAGGCCGAAACCTTGAAGTCCACTATGGCGCTACTGGTCGCTGCCGTCAGCCACGGCGTGGCCGTCCCGTCAACAACATTGGACAGCCTTGGGCTGAACCTTTCCTCTGACCCCGAGCTGGTTAAGGCCTTCCGTACGCAACACCCAGTCAAGTTCACGCATGGCGACGATGGGACTCGACTCCCCTCGCCGGAGCGGCTCAGGGTGACCGCGTTGCGAGAGGCGGACGACGAAGACGACATTGTGTTCATCGACGATGATGTCTGAGCCCCAGTGGCCATTCGCAGGAACCTACCCCGGGGACTCATCCTTCTGGGTGGATGCAGCCTCGGCCGATCAGTACCCCTTGAGGTACGGGGACATATTTCGCACGCCCGCTGGTCAGTCGCTCACAGACTCCAAGGGACGTCCCTGGGTCGCCGTCATGTCGCTGCATCCAAACTGCGAACTAGGCCGAAAGGCCTCTCCTGTGGGTGTACAAGTAGTTCGAGTCTTCAGGCTGGGGAACGTTAGCCAAGGACAACGCGAAGAGGTCCGAGTCGGCTACGTCGAGAGGTACGGCGAAACACGGATTGCCCGAGTCAACATGGTGTACCTCGCACCTGTTCCGGGAGCAAAGCTGGAAAAGCTGGATGTCGAAATGTACGCGGACCTCCGGCAGACAGCGCGTGTGCCCCTCGATGAGTTGAAGGTGGCGGGCCGAGTGGCTGCGATGACTCACGAAGCGCGGGTGGCCTTGCTCGCACGGGACCTCTACTTCCGCTACCGGTGGCCGGTAGAGGTGGCTTCGGTGTTCGAACTTGAGCGGGGCCGCATCAACTCCGACCAGGACTTCTTGGGGCCAAAACCGAAATGGGCACCCTGAAAGCTTGAGTCTGTCCCTCGCTCAGGCTTCGCTGCCCCATGGCCCCTCTACTCCTTGGCCATGCATCGGCGCCGTGCATCGCGACCGTGCATCGCGACCGTGCATCATTGGAGGATTTCGCCGCGCGGACCGCCGGCCACGACCAGGTAGAAGGAGCACAGTGACGAACCGACTCGACCAAGAGACCTCGCCATATCTTTTGCAGCACCAAGAGAATCCAGTCGACTGGTGGCCGTGGTCCGATGAGGCATTCGACGAGGCGCGCCGCCGCGACGTCCCGGTCTTTCTCTCCATCGGATACTCGGCCTGCCACTGGTGCCATGTGATGGCGCACGAGTCCTTTGAGAACGAAGTGACCGCCGCCTACCTGAACGCGCACTACGTGAGCATCAAGGTCGATCGCGAGGAGCGACCCGATGTCGACGCTATCTATATGGACGCGACGATCGCGATGACCGGCCACGGGGGATGGCCGATGAGCGTGTTCCTGGACAACGAGGCGCGTCCGTTCTATGCGGGGACTTACTTCCCGCCGGAGCCGAGGCACCAGATGCCATCGTTCGGCCAGATCCTGCAGTCGATCTCATCCGCCTGGACTGACCGGCGCAGCGAGGTCGAGTCAACGGCTACCCGGATGATCGAGGCCTTGCGTTCACGCAGCGGTCCCGTCGGTGATGCACCGCCCCCCGATGATGAGGCTCTCACTGCGGCGGTCGCACTCCTCGAAGGTGACTTCGACACTCGCTGGGGTGGGTTTGGGTTGGCCCCGAAGTTCCCACCGTCGATGCTCCTGGAGTTTCTCCTGCGCGAGGCCGCTCGTACCCGCAGCCTCGAGGCGATCACCATGGCCGAGTGGACCCTCACTGCAATGGCGCGCGGTGGGATCTACGACCAGCTCGGCGGCGGGTTCGCGCGCTACTCGGTCGACGCCGAATGGGTCGTGCCGCACTTCGAGAAAATGCTGTACGACAATGCCCTTCTCCTGCGTGACTACGCGCACTGGTGGCGCCTGACCCAGTCGCCGCTCGCTGAGCGGGTGGTTCGCGAGACAGCCGAGTTCCTCCTGCGCGAGATGCGGACCCCTGAGGGTGCCTTCGCCTCGGCCCTCGATGCCGACAGTGAGGGGGAGGAGGGCCGATTTTACTCATGGACGCCGCAGCAGCTCATCGAGGTGCTCGGTCCAGTCGATGGTGACTGGGCTGCGACGCTTTTCGCCGTTACCGCCGAGGGCACCTTCGAGCACGGAGCCTCGACCCTGCAACTGCCGCACGACCCAGACGACTGGGTCCGTTGGGCGAGGGCTCGCACGGCCCTCATGGCGGCGCGAGACTTGCGAGTGCGTCCGGGGCGCGATGAGAAGGTCGTCGCCGAGTGGAACGGGCTCGCCATCGCGGCGCTCGCCGACGCGGGCGTGATCTTCGACGAGCCGGCCTGGGTCGCAGCCGCGGTCGCAGCCGGCGAGGTGATCACGGGCGTGCATCTGGGGGCGAGCAGGCCGGGCCGCCTGTCCCGCACATCACGTGACGGCCACGCGGGTCGCAATGACGGCGTGCTGAGCGACTACGGCGGCGTCGCCGAGGGTTTCCTCACGCTGTTCCAGGTGACGGGCGATGCTCGCTGGCTTGAGATCGCCGGACAACTCATCGACGTTGCTGTCGAGCACTTTGCTGACGGGGATGGCGGGTTCTTCGACACGGCAGACGACGCGCAGGTGCTCGTGCGCCGGCCGCGCGATCCGGCGGACAGCGCTGAGCCATCGGGCTGGTTTGCTATTGCGAACGCCTGTGTCTCCTATTCGGCGATCACCGGCGAGATGAGCTACCGGGCGGTTGCTGAGCGGGCGCTCGGGGTCGCCACCCTTGCCGCGCAGCGCTCGCCGCGGGCGGCCGGATCGGGGCTATCAACGGCATCGGCGTTGCTCGCCGGGCCGCTGGAGATCGCGATCGTAGGAGAGCCGGGAGCGGCCGATACGACACTGTTGCGGCGCATAGCCTTCGCGTCGACGTCGCCGGGGGCTGTCGTGGCGATCGGGTCGGGCACCGATAGCGGAGCGCGCGAGCAGGTGCCGCTGCTGCGCGACCGGCCGCTCGTCGGCGGAGGTGCGGCGGCGTATGTGTGCAGGGGATTCGTCTGCCAGCGCCCGGAGACGTCAGCCGAGGCACTCGCCCAACTCGTCCACACGCACCCCGCGTTCCTCCCACTGACTGGTACAGGCGGCGAGAACCCTGGGACAAACGGCTGAATCGGGGGAGATACCGACGAAATTCCTCCATACCTCCCATTTCATGGGACAAACGGGTGCTTTGGCCCGGGGGGTTCCCGCGAGCGGTAACCTATCGACCTGTGGGACTCTCGGATCTGATCTATCGCGTGTATGAGCGACAGCTCGCCACTCAGATCCCGCCCGATCGCCGTCCGCGTCACGTCGGCATCATCCTCGACGGAAACCGAAGGTGGGCGGAGGCGCAGGGCTCCAGCTCATCGGCGGGCCATCGAGCCGGCGCCGCGAAGATCGTCGACTTTCTCGGCTGGTGCGATGAGGCCGGGGTCGAGGTCGTCACCCTGTGGCTCCTGTCAACCGACAACCTCGCCCGTCCTCCCGCCGAGCTCGAGGCCCTCGTCGGCATCATCGAGGACACGGTGAGCAATCTCGCCGAGCAGGCACGCTGGCGTATCCATCCGGTTGGCGCCCTCGATCTTCTCCCTGATCACACCTCGCGTCTGCTCAAGGAGGCCGAGGCTGCGACCCGCAATGTCGACGGTGCGATCGTGAATGTCGCGGTCGGCTACGGGGGCAGGCGTGAGGTGGTTGACGCGGTTCGCTCGCTCCTGCAGGAGCACGCGAGTCAGGGCACGTCACTCGACGAGCTCGCCCAGTTCATCGACGTCGAACACATAGCTGAGCACCTGTATACGAAGGGCCAGCCGGATCCCGACCTAGTGATCCGGACGTCGGGGGAGCAGCGTCTTTCGGGGTTCCTGCTCTGGCAGAGCGCCCACTCGGAGTTCTACTTCTGCGAGGCATACTGGCCCGATTTCCGACGCGTCGACTTCCTGCGGGCGATGCGCGCCTACGCCGAACGGCAGCGGCGGTTCGGGACCTGAGGGTTCACCCGTTGTCCATCCGAGGGCGCGGCGTGTCGTTCACTGACGCTGGCTCGTGCGCTCTAGCGTGAGGTGACGGGAGGGCAGCGGCCTTCCCCTGATTCCGTTCCGGGCCCCGCCGGCGGTGGCCCCTAGGGAGGCCACGTGCCCAGTTCGCTCAGGCTCGTTCACGAACGTCGCACCTACGTGCTTGATACGTCCGTCCTGCTTTCCGATCCCAGGGCGCTCATGCGCTTCGACGAGCACGATGTCGTAATTCCCCTCGTCGTGGTGATGGAGCTCGAGGCGAAGCGCGGCCACCCGGAACTCGGGTACTTCGCGCGGGCAGCTCTTCGGATGCTCGACGACCTGCGCATTGCCTATGGCCGGATCGATGACCCGATGCCTGTCGGCGACGCCGGGGGGAGCGTCCGGGTCGAGCTCAATCACACGGACACGTCAGTGCTCCCCATGAGTTTGCAGATCGGTGACAACGACAGCCGGATCCTCGCGGTGGCGCGCAATCTCGCCGCCGAGGGTCGCGATGTCGTGCTCGTGAGCAAGGACCTGCCGATGCGCGTGAAGGCATCGGCCGTTGGGCTCACCGCCGAGGAGTATCGCGCGGAACTCGTCATCGAATCCGGCTTCACCGGGATGGCTGAGATCGATGTCGCAGCCGAGGTGATCGATCGGCTTTACGACGAGGCGGTTATTGATCTTGACGCTGGCCGCGACCTGCCGTGCCACACCGGCCTTGTCCTCGTCTCCGATCGCGGTAGTGCCCTCGGTCGGGTGACCGCAGCCAAACGAGTCCGTCTCGTTCGGGGTGACCGCGAGGCGTTTGGACTGCACGGACGCAGTGCCGAGCAGCGCATTGCCCTTGACCTCCTCCTCGATCCGGAGATCGGGATCATGTCGCTCGGTGGTCGCGCTGGCACCGGCAAGAGCGCGCTCGCCCTGTGCGCGGGACTTGAGGCCGTCCTCGAGCGGGGACAGCACCGAAAGGTCATTGTGTTCCGTCCGCTCTTCGCGGTAGGTGGGCAAGAGCTCGGATTCCTGCCTGGTTCGGAGGCGGAGAAGATGTCGCCGTGGGGCCAGGCGGTGTTCGACACGCTCGGCGCCGTGACGACCCAGGAGGTGGTCGAGGAGATCGTCGATCGCGGGCTGCTCGAGGTGCTCCCGCTCACCCATATCCGTGGACGCTCACTTCATGACTCATTCGTTATCGTCGACGAGGCTCAATCCCTTGAGCGGAATGTGCTCCTCACCGTGCTCTCTCGCATCGGACGTGACAGTCGGGTGGTTCTCACGCACGATGTCGCCCAGCGTGACAACCTGCGTGTCGGACGCCATGACGGGGTGGTTGCGGTGGTGGAGAAGCTCAAGGGACACCCGCTGTTCGCACACGTGACGCTCACCCGTTCCGAGCGATCACCGATCGCAGCGCTCGTGACGGAGATGCTCGAGGATCTGGATCCTGCCTGAACGGCCGCGGCTCGGGAAATGCTGTGGATAACCTGTGAAAATGAATGTGATCCCCGTCACGTAGAAGTGTCCGATTTGCCCCCGTTCGTCCTCGTAAAGAGTCGAACAATGACCGAATTGTCCTAGTTTGAAGTGATGTTCAACACGCCTCGCCTACGTGACAGATGAGCCGACACAGGGCAAATTAGTGCCGTACTCGTCATTTGACGCGCTCTGAGTTGGGAGATTCTGCATGCGCCGGTCTCGGGGGATCATCTCCGTTGCGACTGCCGTGGCCATCCTCATCGGTGGTCTCTCGGCACCGGCGGCCCTCGCGGCCGACCCGGAACCGACCGCAACTCCCTCGGCATCTTCTGCGAGTCCTGACGCCGAGTCGCGAACGAAGAGTGCCGTTGAGGCCCTCAGGGAGCGGGAATGGGGCTACGCGCAGGGCTTCGGCGCGGCTCGTGACACCAAGGGGCTCATGCTGAGCCTGTATCGAGGCAAGTGGTTCGTGAAGAAGGCTGACGACCGCCGCAGGTGCATTCTCAAGCGCGAGAGTCGCGCCGACTACAAGGCGGTGAGCGTCGGAGGGAAGTACCGAGGCGGCTATCAGATGAACCGACCCCTCATGCGAGGTGCGGCCTGGATGATGATGAAGGAGGTCCGCAAAGAGATGGGTCCCGAGGGGGTCGCCATCGCCAAGGGGCTCTTCACGACGAAGAGTCATCTGTGGAATCGCTACTGGCAGGATCGCGCCTTCTGGACGATCTGGGCCAAGGGCGAGGGCCGCAGTCACTGGCGCAGCAACGTCTACAACTGCTAACCCCCTGCAGGCGGACCCACCGGTATGCGGCTGACCATCGGTCGCATCGTCTCGGCGAAGAAGTCATTGCCCTTGTCATCGACAACGACGAAGGCCGGAAAGTCAACGACCTCGATGCGCCATACCGCCTCCATGCCGAGCTCCGGAAAGTCGAGCACGTCAACCTTGGTGATGTTCTCTTGGGCGAGTACCGCCGCCGGCCCACCGATCGAGCCTAGGTAGAAGCCGCCATTCGCGCGGCAGGCCTCGGTCACCGCCTTGCTCCGGTTGCCCTTCGCAAGCATCACCATCGAGCCACCGGCCTTTTGGAACTGGTCGACGTATGAATCCATGCGGCCGGCGGTCGTCGGCCCGAAGGACCCTGAGGCGTAGCCGGCCGGGGTCTTGGCCGGCCCGGCGTAGTAGACGGCGTTATCGCGCATGTACTCAGGCAGCGGCTCGCCTCGGTCGAGCATTGCCTTGATCCGCGAATGGGCCAGATCCCTCGCGACGACGAGGGAGCCGGTGAGCGATACGCGGGTCTTCACCGGGAGGGCGGAAAGCCGACTCCGGATCGCATCCATCGGCTGATCGAGGTCGATTGCGACGACGTCATCGTCGAGATGAGTGTCGCTGATCTCGGGGAGGAACTGGGCCGGGTCGCGCTCGAGCTGCTCGAGGAAGACCCCCTCGGGGGTGATCTTCGCGAGCGCCTGACGGTCGGCGGAACACGAGACCGCGATAGCCACGGGCAGTGACGCGCCATGACGCGGCAGCCGAATAACTCGAACATCGTGGCAGAAGTACTTGCCGCCGAACTGGGCTCCGATACCGAAGGACTGGGTCATGCGCCAAATTTCCTGCTCCATCTCCAGATCACGGAAGCCATGTCCGGTGGCCGAGCCGTGGACCGGCAACGAGTCGAGATAGCGAGCGCTCGCATACTTCGCGGTCTTCACCGCGAACTCGGCGCTCGTGCCGCCGACCACGACCGCGAGGTGGTACGGCGGGCAGGCCGCAGTGCCGATCTCACGGAGCTTCTCGTCGAGGAACGCCGCGAACGAGGTGGGATTGAGCAGTGCAGCTGTCTGCTGGTAGAGGTAGCTCTTGTTGGCGCTGCCCCCACCCTTGGCCATGAACAGGAATTCGTACTGCGCCTCATGCCCGGCGTGGGTATTGGCATACAGCTCGATCTGGGCGGGCAGGTTCGTGCCGGTGTTTCGCTCCTCCCACATCGATAGCGGCGCCAACTGCGAGTAGCGAAGGTTCAATTGCTGGTAGGCGTCGAAGATGCCCCGCGAGAGGTGCTCCTCATCTTGGCCTGTCGTCCACACGTGCTGTCCCCGCTTGCCCATGACCACGGCCGTTCCGGTGTCCTGGCACATCGGCAGCACCCAGCCGGCCGAGATGTTCGCGTTCTTGAGCAGGTTGAGGGCGACGAAGCGGTCATTCGAGCTCGCCTCCGGATCGTCGAGAATCCGGGCGAGTTGAGCGAGATGACTCGTGCGGAGCAGGTGCGAGATATCGCGGAGGGACTCGAAGGCGAGGAGACGAAGCGCCTCGGGATCGACATGCAGAATGGTGCGGCCATCTACCTCGGTGGTGCGGACCCCCTCGGCCGTGACGAGCCGATATTCGGTCTCATCCGGGCCGAGCGGGAGCAGCTCCTCGTACTGAAACTCAGTCATACCGCAAGCCTAGACGGGCCGCCTTAGGCGTCGCTCATTCCTCCATGCACCCCTACAGTCGCGTAGTCGGCGAGCTTGTCGATTCGATGCTCGCTTCGAATATCGCGGATGGTCCCGCTCTTGCCTCGCATGACGATGGAGTTGGTGACCTGCCCCTCGGGTCGATAGCGGACGCCATGCAGAAGCTCGCCGTCGGTGATGCCGGTCGCACAGAAAAAGATGTTGTCTCCGGTCACGAGATCATTTGTGTTGAGGATGCGGTCGAGGTCGTGGCCGGCGTCGAGGGCCTTGCGGCGCTCGGCATCGTCGCGCGGCCAGAGTTTGCCTTGAATCACGCCGCCCATGCACACCATCGCGCAGGCAGCGATGATGCCCTCCGGAGTTCCGCCGATCCCGGCCAGCAGGTCGATTCCGGTGCCGGGGCGAGCTGCCATGATGGCCCCGGCGACGTCGCCATCCGTGATGAACTTGATGCGTGCCCCTGCCTCACGAACACGTGTCACGAGATCCTCATGGCGCGGACGGTCCAGGATGCAGACCGTGAGGTCACCGACCGCCTCGCCCTTCGCCTTCGCGATCTGCTCGAGGTTCCACTCGATCGGAGCAGTGATGTCGATGACCCCGACGCAGTCCGGCCCGGCGACCAACTTCTCCATGTAGAACACTGCGCTGGGATCGAACATCGCACCACGTTCGGCAACGGCGATGACCGAGATCGCATTCGGCATACCCTTGGCAGCGAGCGTCGTTCCGTCGATGGGGTCGACCGCGACGTCGGCCTCGGGGCCGGTCCCGTCGCCGACATGCTCACCGTTGAAGAGCATCGGAGCGTCGTCCTTCTCACCCTCGCCGATGACGACGACGCCGTTCATCGAAACGCTGCCGATAAGCAAGCGCATAGCGTTCACCGCGGCAGCGTCTGCGCCGTTCTTGTCGCCGCGTCCGACCCAGCGGGCCGAGGCCATTGCCGCAGCCTCGGTGACTCGCACCAACTCGAGTGCGAGGTTGCGGTCGGGAACATGGCCCGCGTTCGTTGGGTTATCGGTCTGGCCCTGATCGGACATGGGTGCCCCTCTCGTTGTGCGCAGCGTAGCCTCCCAACCAGCCTCGCAGGGAGCGTGAAGAGCCGAAATGGCCCATGATGTCTTCGTGAGTGCAACCGCCCCAAGGCCGACTGGACGCCGCAATGCCCGACTGGGGCAAACCGTCGGCGACATGGTGCGCTCCCTCGCCATCGTGCTCGCGCTCGTCGGGGTGCTCGTCGCCGTCACCTACACGTCGCAGTCCACCGATGTTCGAAGTGTCGACGTGGCCACCGCGCAGGCGCAGGCGCAGCGTCAAGCCCCGTTCGACCTCAGCACTTGGACCCCCGGGACGGGAGATGTGGCCACGAGCGTGCGGTGGCAGGCCACTGCGGCTTCAGGGAGTATCCCGGTGTGGCATGTCGGCTATCTCGTCGACGGCACGGAGTACCTGCAGGTTGCCCAGTCAGCGACCACCGAAGCGGGCTTCGTCCCGGAGCAGACGGCGGGCGGCAAACCCCAGGGCGAGGTGTCCCTCGGAGGCGTTCGTTGGCTGCGATTCGAGTCCGAGGAGCGGCGGTCGCTCGTCGGCATCGAGGATGGTGTCACGACCGTCGTGTCAGGAACGCTGCCGTGGTCCGAGATTGAGGCGGCGGCCACGTCGGTGCGGAAGGGCCGCTAGGCACTCGAATCGCCCACACGAGCGGTTGAAACCCCCCACCGAGATCTCTACGCTGCTAGCGGAGGCGTCCGGCGCAAGCATTCGGGTGACGTCGCGGATCCAACAGTGAAGTAGCCGCCACAGTCTCGTGCGAACCCCTATCCTGGCGGCGCTTCTGCTGCGTCAGGATGTGCCGCCTCGAGTCGGGTGTGCGCTGAATCCAGCCACTTCTGGCAACTGGCGGCGAGCTCCTCGCCTCGCTCCCAGAGCGCGAGGGACTGCTCGAGGGTGAGCCCGCCGGCCTCGAGTTGCTGCACGACGGCGCCGAGTTCGTCCCGGGCTGATTCGTAGGACACCGGGGCCGTGGGGTTCGGTGGGCTCTTCGTCATGTGCTGCTCCCTTGTTCGGTTGCCCAGTTTGCGATGCGGGTGGACGTGAACTCGCCGGAGGCAACCCGCACCCGGACCTCATCCCCAATGGCCACCTGGGCCGCGTCTCGGATGATCACCCCGCCTGCGCCCGTCACGATGGCGTAGCCGCGGTCGAGCGTAGCGGCCGGCGACAGTGCCCGCACGCGTGCCGAGAGGTGCGTGACGTCGCGAGTCGAGTGCTCGATGAGGTTGCGGATGATGCTGGAACTGCGTCGCTGGCGCTCGGCGAGCAGTGAGCGCTCGCGGTCGAGCCGATGGGCCAGATGGGTGCTGAGGCGGCGGCGCATGCCTGCGATGAGGTCCTGCTGCTCGCGAAGTGACGGCACGATCCGCTTCGCGGCATCGGTCGGGGTGGAGGCCCGTAGGTCAGCGACGAGATCGAGGAGGGGGGTGTCCTGCTCGTGGCCGATCGCGGAGACAACAGGGGTCGTGCAGGCGGCTACAGCGCGCACGAGGGATTCGTTGCTGAAGGGGAGTAGGTCCTCGACGCTTCCGCCGCCACGCGCGATGACGATGACATCGACCCCGGGAAGGGCGTCGAGTTCGGCAAGGGCCTCGGTCACTGTTGGGACAGCGGCCACCCCCTGCACGGCGACCTCGCGGATCTCGAACTGCACAGCGGGCCACCGCTCCTGGGCGTTCACGAGCACATCGGTCATGGCCGCGCTTGCCCGGCCGCAGATGAGGCCAACGCGCTGGGGAATGAAGGGGAGGGGCCGCTTGCGAGCGGGGGAGAACAGACCCTCAGCCGCGAGGACCCCCTTCAATCGCTCGAGCTGGGCGAGGAGTTCGCCGATGCCGACGGGCCGGATCTCCTTGGCCCGCATCTGGAGGCTGCCACGACCGGACCAGAACTCCGGCCGGGCGAAGACCACGACCCGCTGACCGGCCTCGATAGGGGGCGTCACGGATCCAAGGAGTGCAGCGTCGGCGACGATGGTTAATGACATGTCGACATCTGGGTCGCGAAGGGTGAGGTAGAGGTTCCGGGCGCCGGGCCGCGGCCGAAATTCGGCGACCTGGCCGTCGATCCATATCGGCCCGAGTCGGCCGATCCAGTCAGAGAGCATGCGGGAGACTGTGCGGACGGGCGCCGGCTTCTCTGGGCTGGATTCGAAGGCCACGGCTATTCGCGGCGATCTGCGGGGGCGGCGATTGTCGCGGGTACCGACATGCGCGCCGAGAAGTCCCACGAGGTGACCGAGAGGTCGCTGATCCTGATGGCGACCTCGACGTCGAGCCGGGAGAGCAGCCAGTCCGCGAGCGTCGAGGGCTCATCGCCGAGGTATCTGTTGATGAGAAGCGGGAGGATGCGCCCTGCCTCGTCAGCGTGCAGGCTGGCGTTCCCCGTCCCCCTGACGCCCATGTATGGCGGGAGGTCGCCAGACACCTCAAAGGCGCAACGCGGATCATTTCGAAGACGTTGCGCAAGGACGGAGTCGGCTTGAGCGCAGCACCAGAGTGCACTGCTTTCGTACAGGAACCACTGTGATTGGACGAGCGGGAATTCACGGCCATTGGAGGCGATGCGTACGGGGATGGCGGTCTGGTGGAGGAAGCGCTCGACGGTGGCGAGGGGCCATGACCCGGACCGAAGCGTCGGCGGTGTATCGAATCCCATGACTTAATTGTCGTGCACGGCGGCCTACGATGGAACCATGCCTCAGCCAAAGCGTGTCCTCCTCGCAGCACCTCGCGGCTATTGCGCGGGAGTTGATCGCGCGGTCGTCTCAGTGGAGAAGGCCCTCGAGCTCTATGGCCCTCCGGTGTACGTCCGCAAGGAGATCGTCCACAACAAGTACGTCGTGGCGTCCTTGGAGTCGCGGGGGGCGATTTTTGTCGATGAGGTCGAGGAGATCCCGGAAGGGTCGACCGTCGTGTTCTCGGCCCACGGGGTCGCGCCCGCAGTGCATTCGGACTCGGCGGACCGTGGATTGAAGACCATTGATGCCACCTGCCCGCTCGTGACGAAGGTGCATGCGGAGGCTCGCCGCTTTGCCGGTGAGGGCTACCAGATCGTCCTGGTCGGGCATGAGGGCCATGAGGAGGTCGTCGGGACCACCGGTGAGGCTCCCGATGTCATCACCCTTGTTCAAGACCCGATCGAGGCGGCTTCGGTCGTTCTCCCGGAAACAGACAAGCTCATCTGGCTCTCTCAGACGACGCTGTCCGTCGATGAGACCCTTCAGACGATTGAGGTGCTGAAGGGACGTTACCCGAATCTCATGAGCCCGCCGAGCGACGACATCTGCTACGCCACCCAGAATCGTCAGGTGGCGGTGAAGGAGATCGCTCCGCAGTCCGATGTGCTCATCGTTGTCGGGTCGGGGAACTCATCGAACTCCGTTCGGCTGGTTGAGGTGGCCCTTGATGCCGGGGCACGTGCCTCGCACCGAGTTGACAGTGCCGCGGAACTGAAGGAAGCCTGGTTCGAGGAGGCGTCAACGGTGGGGCTCACCAGTGGGGCGTCGGTGCCGGATATCCTCGTTGACGAGGTGCTCGCCTGGCTCGCAGAACGCGGCTTCGCCACGGTTGAGTTGGTGAAGACGGCTGAGGAGACCCTCGTGTTCTCCCTACCGCCGGAACTGCGCCGCGATCTCAAGGCCGCGTCACTGCAGGCGGCAAAGCCTCAGGAGTAAGCGACTATTCGGCGCGCCGGCGCCGCCAGATGACGATGCCGAGTGCCACGGCCGCAGGGCCCAGGACCCAGTACCAGCCGGACGACAGCATGAAGATCACATCGAGGAGGCGTCCGGTCACACCCGCGCTGGCACTGAGTCCTATCTGGCCGACCGTCACGCAGGCGATGAAAAACGCGATCGGGGGGGCGATGACAGCGACGGCCGCATCCGGCATCCGCACCCGCACTGCCACGAGTGCGCTCGCGATGAGGAGCACTAACCCGGTGAGCAGGCCGGTCCCTGACCCGAGGAGCAATGCCGAAGCCAGACCCGCCACGAACGTGGCCCCGATAACGATCGCATAGGCGGCGTTCGGCCTCAGGCCCGTGTGCCAATCGAAGTCATGCATGGAGTCAGCTGCCCAGAACCCCTCGGCTGCGGGCCCATAGGAGCCGCGGATGTCATCGAATTCCTCAAGGGGTTCAGGAGCCTGAAACGAATTCCTGGGGTGAAGGGCGGCTGATGCAACCGCGATGGGCGCGACCCCCGGTTCGGGTTGTGCGACCGGTTCAAGTGGCACAAGGAGTTCGGGCTCAGGTTCAAGGAGCTCGGGCTTAGGCTCAGGCTCGACACTGGGCTCAGCGAAGGCTTCCTCGAAGTAATCATTGCGGGGCAGAGGCTCGAAGGCTCTCGTGGTGAGGATCGGGGCAACTGGCTCGCTGTGCTCGAGGCGCAAGGTCCGAAGGTGGGGCACCGCTGCCGCTGGGACCGCCGTGAGTGCGGAGGCGTCTGCCTGCGCATGGACACTTCGAAAGAGCCTGCCGGTGTCGACGAGATTGCGGCCCGCCGGCGGGATGACCCCAGCCACTTCCGGGACGAGGCTGGGCGTGGCGTATGAGCTATGGAGCATGTCCTCTGGCTCCGGCCGGAACAGGCGGTCATAGGCTTCGTCATCCGACACATCGCGCACGGCGCCAAACCCTTCGCTCATTCCCCTACGTTACTCAACTGGTGAGCTCAATACGTGGAGCGTGGCCGAAATCGCTCTCCGCGTCGGTCAACTCCGGCGCGGAGAGGGTGCGAACCCGCTCGGTGATCAACGGGATCTCGGCGAGCGGGGTGTCGGTGACCCCGAAGTCGTTGAAGGCCCGTGCGGTGACGAGGACCCGGCTCTCCAGCGAACCAACCGCCTTGTTGTAGTGGGCGACCGCCGCGTCGAGTGAGGAACCGACCCGGGTGAAGTGGAGGGCCATCGTTGAGAGTCGAGCGTGCAGCTCTTTCCCGAGCTGCTGGATCTCCTCGGCGTGCTGCGCTAGCCGCTCCTGACGCCACGAGAGGCTGACAGTGCGGAGCAGTGCGAACAGGGTGGTCGGGGTTGCCGGGACCACGTTGCGCGAGAAGGCGTGGTCGAGGAGGTCTGGCCGGGCATCGAGCGCGGCCTCGAGCAGCGACTCCGATGGGAGGAACATGACGATGAACTCGCAGTTGTTGGGGACGAATCGCTGGTAGTCCCTTCCCTGCAGCGCATCAATGTGGCGGATGAGGTCGGTGGCGTGCTGCTTCATGAGGAGATTTGTGGTGGCCTCATCGGTACTCCGCTCCGCCTCGAGGAAAGCATTGAGGGGGACCTTGGCGTCGACGACGATGCACCGGTCGGCGGCGAGGTTGATGATCATGTCGGGCCGGACGACACCTGCGTCCCCCTGGTGGGGGGCCTGCTCGGTGAAGTGGACCCGCTCCAGCATGCCGGCGGATTCGACGAGTCGACGCAGTTGCATCTCGCCCCAGCGGCCCCGGGCCCCGGTTCGCCCGAGGACTGCGTTGAGGCGCGACGCCTCGCGACGGACATCGTCGGTTGACTTTGTCAGGGCGGTGACGTGGTGGCTCAGCTGCGAGGTCAGCTCGGTGCGCAAGGTGGCCTGGGCTGTGACGTTCTCACGCTCGGTGCGCTGGACCTGATCCGCGAGGGCGCTGAGTGACGCTGTCACGGGGACGAGGGCATCGCTCCAAGGCGAGGTGGCTGAAAGGCGGCGGGAACCGCGGCTGAGCAGAACGCCCATCACGATGCATGCAACAACAGCGCAGGACGCCACGGTCGCGAGGATGATGAGGGGAAGCAGACTCGTCGTTGTCATGCAGGCAGGCTCTCATACCCGTCTGACATCGAAGGCGCCACCGCAAGCGTCTACCCTTAACCCTTGGCGGGTCTGAGCATCTCCTCCGCCGGACTTTCGAGCCGCATGGACCTTCCGGGGCCAAGGACAGAATGGAACGTCATCGTGGCCCTCACAATCGGCATCGTCGGACTCCCAAACGTCGGAAAGTCGACCCTCTTCAACGCGCTGACGAAGAACAACGTGCTCGCTGCGAACTACCCATTCGCGACGATCGAGCCCAACACCGGGGTGGTCGGGGTTCCCGACTCGCGACTCGGCGTGCTCGCTGGGATCTTCGGCTCCCAGAAGATCCTGCCCGCGACTGTCACGTTTGTTGACATCGCCGGCATCGTCAAGGGCGCGAGCGAGGGCGCCGGCCTCGGCAACAAGTTCCTCGCGAACATCCGCGAGTCCGACGCCATCTGCCAGGTGCTGCGCGCCTTCACCGATGACGATGTCGTCCACGTCGAAGGCCGGGTCTCGCCCGAGGATGACATGGAGACGATTAACACCGAACTCATCCTCGCCGACCTCCAGACCCTCGACAAGGCGATCCCGCGGCTCCAGAAGGAGGCGCGCACCGACAAGTCGAAGGCCGCTGTCGTGGCTGCTGCGGAGGAGGCGCGGGCGATCCTCGATCAGGGGACGACAATGTTCGCCTCGAATCTCGACCCGGCGCCGCTGCGTGAGCTCTTCCTCCTCACCGCCAAGCCATTCGTCTATGTCATCAATGTCGACGAAGCTGAGCTCAGCGATGCTGTTTTCATCCAGCGCATGAAGGACCTCGTGGCTCCGGCCGAGGCAGTGTTCCTCGACGCCAAGCTCGAGCAGGAGCTCAGTGAGCTGGCCGATGATGAGGCTCTTGAGCTCCTGCAATCGGTCGGCCAGGGCGAGCCAGGCCTCAATGCGCTCGCGAGGGTCGGCTTCGACACCCTGGGCTTACAGACCTACCTCACCGCAGGGCCGAAGGAGGCCCGCGCCTGGACCATCCCCAAGGGGGCGACCGCACCCGAGGCCGCCGGGGTTATCCATACCGACTTCCAGAAGGGCTTCATCAAGGCCGAGGTCGTGTCGTTCGACGACCTCGTCGACGCGGGGTCCATGGCCGAGGCCAAGGCCAAGGGCAAAGTGCGGATCGAGGGCAAGGACTACGTGATGCAGGACGGCGACGTCGTCGAGTTCCGGTTCAACGTCTAGCCCAGTGGGCGGATGGGACGAAAGCCGTCGCCTATGCGATCGGCATCAGAAACTCGTCTCGGAGACGGTACCGGAAGCCTCATTTATAGTGAAAAACGAGCAGCAGATCTATTGAACGTTTAGCAGCACGCGCCTTTGATGATTTCTGTGATGCGCAGCACCCATGAACTTCGCTCCCGTCATCCGCGCACCCCTGCTCCGTGACCTAGGCCTCACCGAGAGTCCTTCCCACGATCCGATGAACATCACGAAGAGATTGGCCCTCCTGTTTACACGCGGCGGGCCAGCGGTCCTCCGTTCCATCAGAGTGATCGGCAGGGGAACTCGATAGAGTTTTATGTCAACGTGTGACGATCGAATCTTGAGGAGACATGGCGCCTGCTGATGTGCATCCGCCCGGTCGACGTCGTCTCCGGAGTGCAGTTCGCGATGACGGGTATGAGACTTGGACAATCGCAGACGAGCAATATGGCACCCTGCGGGCGTTCATCCTTGACACCGTCGAGGACCTTGATCTCGGTTGCGGAAATCCAACTCTCAGGGGACCCAAGTTTCCCCAGCGAGTCCGACTCCCGGAATAACTGAACTCATGCTTGCTCGTGGAGGATCGTTGTGGTGAACTTCGCGACATGATGCAAAGACTTGAGGTTTCCCGGGACATCGCGGCGTCTCCCGAGCGGGTGTACGCAGCAATTTCTGACGTGACACGCATGGGTGAATGGTCGTTGGAATGTGAGGCCTGCGAGTGGCATGAGGGCTTTGAAGGGCCGGTGGTTGGAGCCACGTTCGACGGCCACAACCGCAACGGCGAACTCGTGTGGACGACTCAGGGCAAGGTTGTCGAGGCCGAACCAGGCCGCGCCTTTGTCTTCGAGTGTTTTGCAGGGGCGTATCACTATTCCACCTGGGGCTACCGGTTCGAGCCGACCGAAACGGGCTGCCGGGTCACCGAGTGGAGCGAAGACCTTCGACCCGAGTCTGCCCTAGAAATGAGCAAGAAGATCTCGGGAATCGATGATCGAGTCGAGCGCAATCGCGACACGATGAGCCTGACGTTGGAACGTGTCGCTGCAGCCGTGGAGCAGTGATCCGCGCGTTGACGAGTCTTGTCTCCGCCGCACGATCCGGCTCGGCCATCGCAGCCAGGTTCGACTTGCGGGCCGCGACCCGGAACTCGACTCTCGACAGGCGCGGATCATCGGCGACGTCGGGGTGTTTGCCGGATTCCTCGTTCGAGGAGGCGGCTGAAGATGGCCCTAGGGAAGCGCGGATTTTACTATCCCTCCTCATCCCCTCGGGTCTCACCTGAGTCAGATGCGCCCCGAAACCAGATGAGTTGTGCTCTGACGAGGGACTCGTCGGGATTCGGGGTGCATCTGGCCGAAGCGGCACTCCCTCGACTCACCACGCTTGCTCGGAAACAACCCTCGCGGCAAGCACCCCGATGATCAGCGCTTCCCTAGTCCAAGGCGTCGTTGGCCGTAGTGCCTCAAAACGTGCGCACAATTGCGTTACAGGAGGTAACCCACATGGCTGCTGAAACGATCAACATGCGTACCGACTCTGAACGTAAGCGCCGACTGCAGGTGGCGGCCGACCTCAGTGACGAAACCTTGAACGCGTTCGTCCTCGCCGCGGCAGACGACCGAGCGGCGCAGGTGATCGCCGACCGTCGCACGAGCCCACTCCCGGCAGAGTTCTTTGACGAGTTCTTCGACGCGCTGGCTCCGGAGCCCACTCCGGCTTTGATCGACGCTGCTGCGCGACTTCGTCAATCCGTCCGCCGTGATAGCTAACCCGGACTACGCGAGTTCACTACTCGACCCGGAGATCCACGACTTGACGCTGTTTGATTCTGGTGAGCCTGAACTCGACACCTGGCCACGCGAGCACGCGACCGCAGCGGCACGTGCGCGTGTCGCCCACACCTTCGTGTGGGTCGACATCGTGAGCACAGCAGTCGTGGCCTATTACTCGCTCTGTGCCCATGCGGTACCCCGCGAAGGGGCCCCGAACCGGATCGGTCGAGGGGTTCCCGACCCTGTGCCAGCGGCACTGATCGCGAAACTGGCGCTCGACCGATCCCTCCAGGGAATGCGGCTCGGAGGTGTTCTGCTCGCCGATGCACTGGAGCGCATCATCGCGACAGGTGAAGCCGGGCTTGCGGTGCGGGCAATCGTTGTGGATGCATCGACGGACCGGGGACGCTCCCTGTATGCGCGGTTCGGTTTCGTACCGTCCCCACGTCGGGCCGATCGCATGATCGTCAGGGCCGGGACGATTGCCAAGGGCCTACGACGGGACTGAACTATGCGAGCACCTCGGCTGTTGCAAGCCCTGGATCAATACTTGGGTAGCCTTCGCCCCGTGCGGCAACCATTAATGGCACGACCCATGAACGGCTATCAAGAAGAGGCACCCGTGAACATCACCCTCGTCATCCTCACCTCCCTGCTGGGACTCGTGACCGCATTCTCGGCCGTCGGCAAGTTCACGATGAACCCGAAGGCCGCCGAGATGCTCCGTCACCTCGGCCTCACCGACGGCCAGATCCGCGCGCTCGGCGTCGTCGAGGTCGCTGGAGCGCTCGGCCTGCTCGTTGGCATCTGGATTCCGATCCTCGGGCTGCTCGCCGCCCTCGGCTTCGTCCTGTACTTCCTTGGCGCGCTCATCATGCACGTGCGTTCGAAGGATTCGGCCAAGGACATGGCCCCGGCTCTCATCCTGCTCGTGCTCTCGCTCATCGTGACCATCCTGCAGTTCGCCCGGTAGTTCGCGACCGCTCTGTAACCGAAGGAGCCACATGACCCTCGATCCGTTGTATTCGGTCGAGCGGGAGTTCGCCCACCCGATCGAGGGCATGTGGCATGCCTGGACCGATGCGGCCTCGCTCGAGGAGTGGTATCGGCCGCTGGATCTGTCGGTTGTTCCCGGGAGCGTCACCTCCGAGGTCGAGGTCGCAGGCTGGTGGACGGTCGCGGTCGACGTGCCGGACGAGGGATTCGTCGCGTATTTCTTTGGCCGTTACACCCGGCTCGAGCCGATGACCGCCATTGAGCACACGATGCACTTCACGTTGTCAGCCGATGATTTCGAGGCGCGTGACGAGTCCGGCCCGAGTCACCGCATCGTCATCGACCTTGAAAACCGTGGCGGATCGACCTGGGTGCGGTTCGCGCAATTCGGCGAACTCCCAGAGGGCGAGCCGGATCGCGCGAAGGCGGGCATGGAGAGCTACTTCGATTCCCTCGGTCGATTCCTAGACGAGTGACATGCTGAACGCCCGTAAGGTGTCACCGTGACGAGTCGAAATGGCTACATGCTGTCCGGGGGCCTAGCTGAGCGTGGGTACGACTGGTGGTGGCATTCACTCACCGCCCATCACGAGGTCACCGGCGAGCCCCGTGGCTTTTTCTTCGAGTACTTTGCCGTGAACCCGGCGCTGGGCGGCGATGAACCCGTGCTTGGTCAATTGCCGGCTAACCAGGCGAGCGGCCGGCGGCCGTCCTACGCGATGCTGAACGCCGGCGCTTGGGGCGTCCGTCCTCTACAGATCCACAATTACTACGGAATCAACAAGGCCTCGTTCGATTCTGAGCGACTCGATGCTCGCATTGGCGAGGCCATCGTCACCGAGACATCGCTTTCGGGCCGCGCTGTCGCCACCGACGAGGACGTCCGAGCCCACCCTGAGTGGATGTCGGACGCAGGCGACATCGAGTGGGACCTCACCGCGAGGAAGGTGTTGACCTACGATCTTGGATTCGCCGCGAGCCGGCCATTCAGGTGGTCGCGCGCCTTCCAGATGTTCTGGCATGTGCAGGGGGTGAAGACCGAGTACGCCGGCACGATCACCCTCAATGGCGAGCGTTACCTCGTCACGCCGAGCACGAGCGCCGGCTACCAGGACAAGAACTGGGGCGAGGATTTCACGAACCCGTGGATCTGGCTCAACTGCGCGAATTTCACGCGCGCAGGCAGCGACGAGGTACTGCCGATGACCTGTCTTGACGTCGGCGGCGGCACTCCGGTGGTGTTCGGCCGCAGGCTGCACCGCAAGCTTCTCATCGGCTTCTTTCTCGAGGGCCGGCTCTTCGATTTCAACTTCTCGAAGTTCTGGACTCGCCCGGGTCAGCGCTTCGAGTGCAGCACCCAGGGCGACTCCATCACATGGGAGATCGAGGCCTGGACCCGATCAGCCCGAATCGAGATCGAGTTCAGTTGCCCAAAGGACGAGATGCTCTTCATGAACTACGAGAATCCTGACGGGGCACATGACCACCACGAACTCTGGAACGGTGGCAATGCCCGTGGCACTGTGCGGATCTTCGCTCGAAAGGGTGGGCGCGAGACCCTCATCGGGGAGTTCACCGGAACTCATGGCGGGGGAGAGTTCGGCGAGTACTCGTAGGGCCTGGTTATCGAAGGAGTAGGTCAGCGCAGGAAGAGGGCGGTGAGGCGCCGCGTGGTGAGACTCGCTCCGATGACGGAGAACGCGACGAAGTACAGAATGTTCACCATGAGGCCGAGATCGAATTGGCCGAACCAGATCGAGCGGACCATCTCGATGGCCTGGGCAAGCGGGGTGACCTCGATCAATGGCTGCAGCCAGCCCGGGTAGGAGCTGATCGGAAAGAACGTGCCGGAGAAGAGGAACATCGGTAGCAGCCAGAAGTTCAGCCAGTTCAACTGCTGGAACGACGTCATGTAGGACGTGAAGGCCATGCCGATCGCCGAGAATGCGAAGGCGATGAGCACAGCGGCGGGAATGGTGAGCAGGGCCCACCAGGTGGGCACCAGCCCGAAGACCGCGGTAACGGACATGAAGCCGACGGCGTAGGTCGCGCCGCGCAGCATCGCCCAGCCGATCTCGCCGAGTGCGACATCGAGGGGGCCGAGTGAGGTCGAGAGCATCCCCTGGTAGATCCGCCCGTAGTGCATCTTGAAGTAGACGTTGTAGGTCGAGTCGAAGATTGCGCCGTTCATCGCACTCGAGGCGAGGAGGGCCGGTGCAATGAAGGCCGCGTAGCTGAGGTCCTCGCCCTGACTTTCGATCCCGCCGACGAGGCCGCCGAGGCCGTAACCGAAGGCGAGGAGGAACAGCACCGGCTCGACGAAGCCGGTGAGGAACGCGAGCATGTTGCTCGTCTTGAGGGCCGTGAACGCCCGCTGCATAACGGCGTGCGGCCGGCCGGCGTAGACGCCGGCTCCCGGGTAGGTGCCTCGCCGCTCCGCGATCTCGACGGCCGCCGAGGTGGCGATCAACTGGGTGATCATGACGTGAGCCGCCGCTCGAATCTTCGCCGCGCGAGGATGAGGCCGAGCACTCCTAGGGCGATGAGGTAGGCGAGGCTGACGGCGACCTGCCAGGGCGGCATCGCCATTCCGTATGAGAGCCAACGGCCAAGTTGGGTGGCGTGCCACAGTGGAGAGATCCAGCCGATCCACTGCACCGCGATCGGCAGGGTTGAGAGCGGATAGAAGGTCCCGGAGAACAGAAACATCGGCATGATGACAATGCGCATGACGAGGGAGATGAAGCCGCTGTCATCCTTCACATTCGCGGTGGCCGCGAGCATGGTGGCACCCCAACTGAGCCCGGCGAGGATCGCAACCGGGATGAGGGTCAGTGCGGAGGACCAACCGACGGCGCCGAAGGCAAGGAGGACGAGCCAGTAGACGACCGACGTGAAGACGATGCGCGCGGATGCAGCAAGGAGCAGCCCGTCGGCGATCTGCCCTCCGCTGATTGGGGTGGCTCGCATTGCGAAGAACCCCTTGTCCCAGAGGAATCCGGCAAGGGTGGGGAACATAATCTCGTTCATCACCCCTTGCATCGCGGCGGCCGTGATGAGGGCGGGTGCGAGGAAGACGAGGTAGGGGACACCGTCGATCCCGGTCGGGCCCAGGTTCGCATTGACGAGGGATCCGACGCCAAGGCCGATCGAGGTGAGGTACAGGATCGGGTTTCCGAGGCCGTCGGTGATGATCGCCCTGCGCCACTTCCACATGCTGCGCAACCGGTATTCGGCGACGTACAGGGCACCGCGTCGGGCGGCTCGGCGGTCGACTGCAGGGCTGGATGCCGGCGCCCGGGTGGCAAGAGTCACTCGTCCTCCAGCGTGCGCCCGGTCAGTCGAAGGAAGACATCCTCGAGGGAGGACCTGCGCACGAGCGAGGTGACCGGGGCGAATCCTCGCGCGACAATCGCCTGGAGGCACTCCTCGCCAGTCTCGGTGTAGATGAGGATTCGGTCGGGGAGAACCTCGGCGCGCTCACCGATGTCCGCGATCAGCGGGGCGATCTCGGAATTGCGATCTGAGCCGAATCGCACTTCGACCACTTCCTTCGAGGCGTACTCGCGGATGAGCGAGCCCGGCGTGCCCTCGGCCACGATTCGGCCCCGATCCATGACGACGAGCCGGTCGCACAACTGCTCGGCCTCGTCCATATGGTGGGTGGTCACGACGAGCGTGGCTCCGTCCTCCTTGAGCCGAAAGAGTCGGTCCCAAAGGATGTGACGGGCCTGCGGGTCAAGGCCGGTGGTCGGTTCGTCGAGCATGAGGATCTCCGGGTCATTAACGAGCCCGCGGGCGATCGTGAGGCGCCGCTTCATGCCACCGCTCAGGGCGTCGATCTTGGTGTCACGCTTGTCCTCGAGCTGCGCAAACGCGAGGAGCTCCTCGATTCGTGGCTTCAGGTAGGAACGTGGCAGGCCAAAATACCGCCCGTATACATAAAGGTTTTCGCGAACGGTGAGCTCGGCATCGTTGTTGTCCTGCTGTGGGACGACGCCGAGGTGCGCGCGGATCGCCGGGCCCTCCTTGCTCGGGTCCTTGCCGAGGATCGTGAGGTCGCCCGACGTGCGCAGCAGGGTGGCGGCGATCATCCGCATCGTGGTCGACTTTCCTGCACCGTTCGGCCCGAGGATTCCGAAGGACTCGCCGCGGGCAACCTCGAAGTCGATGTCGTCGACGGCGGTGAAGTCGCCGTACCGCTTGGTGAGTCCACGGGCCGTGATCACGCTCGGCGCTCAAACGATCGATAGACATCCTTGCGATCACCTAGGGCGAGGATCAAGATCAGCAGCCGGGCGTCAACGATGGTGTAGACAATTCGATAGTTACCAATTCGGACTCGCAGGTAGCCGGGATGACCAACGAGCGCCTTCATTGCGGGAGGTCGTGGCTCGGTCTGCAGCACCTCTAGTGCCGTGACGATGCGCAACTGGGCAGCGCTATTGAGTTTGCGCAGTTGCCGTGCGGCAGCACCCGTCAACTCGACCGTGTACGCAGGGGCCACCGCTACAGGCCGAGTTCGCGGCGGATCGCATCAAGGGTGACAGTCTCTTCACCGTCGTGCATGGACTGCTCCGCCTCCGCGGCGCGGGCCGCGTCCTGCGCGTCCTCGAGCGCCTGCAAGGCGCGGTGCGCGACTTCGGCGTCAAGGAGAATGACGGATTCCCGGCCATGCTCAGTGATGCTCACCGGGCCGCGGTGCGCGTCATCAATTGTCTGCGCCCACTGTTGGCGCGCTTGGGTTGCTGGAATCTGCTTCACCGCTAAATTGTACGTTATTGGGTGATCGCACTGCGCGGCGGCGGTCGAAGTCCCTCTGCACGCAACTCGAGGGCGGCGAGTGCATCGACGATCTGACGATCACCACGCCGCCACGCCCCGGCCGGGTCGTCGTCGATCCGAGCGAGGATGTGTAGGGGCTGACGGGCCAGAGCCCGCAGTGCGAAGAGGTCGAGGTCGGCGTCCGCATCGACAAACCTTCGCGCGGCCGTGGCCCGGCGCATGAATGCGATGCGAATCGGCAGCCAGACTGCGGCGAACGAGGTGAAGGCGAGGACGGCGAGGGTGACCGAGAGGAACGTGGCGAGGAGCGTCACTGCGTCGACCTGCGCCTGACCCGCGGCCGCCATGACCCGGGCGGCCGCGCTCATGCCATCGAACGGCAGGCTGAGCCCGTCGCCGACAAGCGGCACGCCACCGATGGCATCACCCGCGGAGTCGATGCTCGTCGCGAGATCTGTGGCGCCCTCGGCGATCGCGATCCCGGGTGCCGCGAGCTTCATGATGAGGCCGTGGAGGGTAAATGCGATCCAAATCCAGCCGGCAGTCCACACGACCAGCCATAGGTCCCCGGCGAACTGACGAGCCCTCCGAGCGGGCAATTGCGAGTACATCTGCACGGCTCCTCCTCCTGTTTCCCTCATAGGATTTCAGCCAGCCCCCCATGTCGCCATAGAGTCACCGGGTGGAACTTAGAAAAGACCTTCGTAATGTCGCCATCATCGCTCACGTCGACCACGGCAAGACCACCTTGGTCGATGCCATGCTCTGGCAGTCGGGCGCCTTCCGTGAGAATCAAGACGTCAATGACCGCGTCATGGACTCGATGGACCTCGAGCGCGAGAAGGGCATCACGATCCTCGCGAAGAACACCTCGGTCCACTACACCGGCGACGGAGCCCCAGAAGGGGGGGTGACCTTCAACATCATCGACACCCCCGGCCACGCTGACTTTGGCGGCGAGGTCGAGCGCGGACTCGAGATGGTCGATGGCGTCGTGCTCCTCGTCGATGCGTCAGAGGGCCCACTGCCCCAGACCCGCTTCGTGCTGCGCAAGGCCCTGCAGAAGAACCTGCCGGTCGTCCTCGTCATCAATAAGGTTGACAGGCCCGACTCACGCATCGAGGCCGTCGTTGACGAGACATATGAGCTCTTCCTCGACCTTGACGCCACGGAGAAGCAGATCGACTTCCCGATCGTTTACACGAGTGCCAAGGCCGGACGCGCGTCGCTCACACGAACCGCTGATGGCGGAATGCCGGAGGAGGAGAACCTCGAGCCCCTCTTCAAGACCCTCCTCGAGACGGTGCCGGCACCCCAGTACGACCCAGAGAAGCCCCTTCAGGCCCATGTGACGAACCTCGATGCATCGCCCTATCTCGGCCGGCTCGCCCTGTGCCGCGTTCATCAGGGCTACATCAAGAAGGGTCAGCAGGTCGCCTGGATGAAGATCGACGGCACCGTCGAGCGCGCGAAGGTCGTCGAACTCCTCATCACAAAGAACCTCAACCGTGTGCCGGCCGAAAGCGCTGGCCCGGGCGACATCATCGCTGTGGCCGGCATCCCCGGAATCACCATCGGTGAGACCCTCGCCGACATCGAGAACCCGGTGGCTCTGCCCGTCATCACTGTCGATGAGCCGTCGATCTCGATGACGATCGGTATCAACACCGCACCGTTGGCAGGCAAGAGCGGCAAGAAACTCACCGCGAGCATGGTCAAGCAGCGCCTCGACCAGGAGCTCGTCGGCAACGTCTCGATCCGAATGAACAACACCGAGCGCCCCGACACCTGGGAGATCCAGGGCCGCGGCGAGCTGCAGCTTGCGATCCTCGTCGAGATGATGCGCCGCGAGGACTTCGAGCTCACCGTCGGCAAGCCCCAGGTTGTCACGAAAATCGTTGACGGGAAGAAGCATGAGCCCATGGAGCGGCTCTCGGTCGATATCCCCGAGGACTACCTCGGCGTCGTCACCCAGCTCATGGCGCTGCGCAAGGGCCGTATGGAGCAGATGGTCAACCACGGCACCGGGTGGGTCCGGATGGACTACATCGTCCCGGCTCGCGGCCTCATTGGCTTTCGCACTGAGTTCCTCACCGAGACTCGCGGCACCGGTCTGCTCCACCACGTGTTCGACCGCTACGAGCCGTGGCACGGCGAGCTTCGGACTCGTCCAACGGGCTCGCTCGTAGCTGACCGCACCGGACCCACGACCGGGTTCGCGCTCGCGAACCTGCAGGAGCGCGGCACCATGTTTGTTGGCCCGGGTACCGAGGTCTACGAGGGAATGATCGTCGGCGAGAACTCCCGTCAGGATGACATGGACGTCAACCCGACGAAGGAAAAGAAGCTCACCAACATGCGCCAGTCCTCGGGCGACATCCTTGTGCCGCTCATCCCGCACAAGCAGCTCTCCCTCGAGCAGGCCCTCGAATTCTGCCGTGAGGACGAGTGTGTCGAGATCACCCCGTCGACCGTCCGTATTCGCAAGGTCATCCTCGCCGGCGCTGAGCGGGCGAGGGCTGGGCGCAGGCCCAAGGACTAGGCAGGCGGCTTCCCAAGAGCGGGTAACGGACTGGCAACGATTTCTCGTTGGCCATCGGCAAATGTCTACCGTCGGGTAACCTGTATCCGACTCAGGCTACCGGCCGGGCACAGTTTTGATCCTTCTAGGAGGAACATGTCCCTGACCATCGCAGCGGCGCCCACGGGCGCGGTTGACACGGTGGTCGGGCGCACCCTTCGGCAGATCGTCTGGGCGCGCGTCCGCCGCGACCGGGTCGCGATGGTGTGCCTCGTCATCCTCATCGGTCTGTACCTGATCGCCATCATGGCGCCGGCCATCTGCGCGGTCATCGGGGTCGACCCCTACTCCTTCGACAGTGCCTCCATCAGCGACTTGGGAGGCGGCCCGGTCGACGCATGGGGTGGAATCAGCCTCAATCACCCGCTCGGGGTCGAGTGGGGGACCGGACGCGACATCTTCGCCCAACTCCTCTTCGGTCTGCGCATCTCCCTCCTCATCGCGACGAGCGCGACGATTATCACCGTTGTCATCGGTACCATCATCGGCATCGTTTCGGGCTACTCGGGAGGCAAGACCGATGCGGTCATCGGACGCATCATGGACCTCACGCTCGCCTTCCCGTTCCTCCTCATCATCCTGGCTCTCTCAGGTGTGCTGACCCAGCGACTGACCTCGCTTGGCGTTCCCGAGGGGAATCCGTCGCGCATCGTCTACATGATCCTCGTGTTCAGCGTCTTCGGCTGGCCCTACCTGGCCCGCATCGTTCGAGGTCAGGTCTTCAGCCTGCGGGAGCGCGAGTTCGTCGAGGCTGCCGTCGCCATGGGGGCAAGCAAGCCCCGGATCCTCTTCGTCGAGATCCTTCCGAATTTGTGGGCGCCAATCCTCGTCTACGCCACGCTCACCCTCCCTACGTACATCGCCACGGAGGCAGCGTTGTCCTTCCTCGGGATAGGGGTGCTGCCGCCCGACACCTCGTTCGGCGCGATGCTCGCGAGCTCAGTCAGCTACTTCAGCGTCGTGCCGTCGTACCTCTTTATTCCTGGCGTACTGCTCGTGACGCTTGTGGTCACCTTCAACCTCGTCGGCGACGCTGTTCGTGATGCCCTCGACCCAAGGGCTGGTCGCCGGTGATGTGCGCATGGGGATTTGAGAATTCCGGCAGACGGGGCTCCTTGCCCCGGGCCTGCCGGTTGACATCGGGAGCCTCCCGGTGCCGTTGATAGGAGGAACGATGGGGATTGCCAAAACTGGCTCCCGCATTGCCGTGCTCGGTGCAGTCGCTGCACTCGTGCTCGCGGCTTGCGGCGGGTCATCGAGCAGCAGCAGTAGCAGTGGAGGAGGAGGAGGCGAGCCACAGTCGGGCGGCACCCTCTACTACCTCACCAATGCCGAGCAGTTCGACCAGA